>CALZPA010000001.1 GCA_945827525.1 uncultured Lentisphaeria bacterium
GCTTCTAGGGCTTCTAGGGGATCTAGGGCTTCTAGGGGATCTAGGGGATCTAGAGGTTCTAGAGGTTCTCTAGAGCAAAGAGAACGCCGTCAGGCGTGGGAGGAGGCTGTTTGGGTGCCTGCCTGGCCGCCTGACGGCGTGTCGGGGAGGCTGCGGGCCGTCCGCGTGGGGCGGGCACCGCAGCCGCTGTATGCTTGCGTGTGTGGGTGGAGGGTTACTCGGCGTCGGTCGGGGCGGCCTCGGCTTCGTTCTGGGCGGAGGCATCGGCATCCTTGAGGGCGTCGTCGAGGGCGGCGCCGAAGTCGCCGAGGGCGTCGCCGGCGCTGAGGCGGGAGACCTGGCTGGCGCTGGCGGAGCCGGTGCCGTCGACGTCGCGGAGGCTGAGTCCGATGCGGCGGTCCTCGGTGCTGATGTTCTTGACGCGGGCGCGGACGATGTCGCCGGCGTTGACGACGTCCTTGACGCGGTTGACGCGCTCATCGCTGAGCTCGGAGATGTGGATGAGTCCGTCGATGCCGCCCTCGAGTTCGACGAAGGCGCCGAAGGAGGCCATCTTGGTGACCTTGCCCTCAACGATGTCGCCGACCTTGTACTTGTTCTGGATGGTCTGCCACGGGTCGTCGGTGAGCTTCTTCATGGAGAGGCTGATGCGCTGGTTGACGTCATCGACCTCGAGGATGACGGCCTCGACCTCATCGCCCTTCTTGAGGATTTCGCTGGGGTTGTTGACCTTGCGGATCCAGCTCATGTCGGAGACATGGATCATGCCGTCGATGTCGTCCTGGATCTGGACGAAGGCGCCGTAGCCGGTCATGTTGCGGACCTTGCCCTTGATGCGGGTGCCCTGGGGGTAGCGCTCCTTGATGATCTTCCAGGGGTTCTCCTGGCACTGGCGGAGGCCGAGGGAGATCTTGTGGCTGTCCTTGTTGACGTCGAGGACGACGGCCTCGACCTCATCGCCGACCTGGAGGACGTCGCTGGCCTTGTTGACCTTCTTGGTCCAGCTCATTTCGGAGACGTGGATGAGGCCCTCGATGCCCTCCTCAAGCTCGACGAAGGCGCCATAGGGCATGACGTTGACGACCTTGCCCTTGACGCGGCTGCCCTTCGGGTACTTGACGTCGACGGTGTCCCAGGGGTTTCCGTCCTTCTGCTTGAGTCCGAGGGAGACGCGCTGGCGCTCGCGGTCCACTTCGAGGATCATGACCTCGATCTCGTCGCCGACCTTGACGACCTCGCTGGGGTGGGAGATGCGCTTCCAGCTCATGTCGGTGATGTGGAGGAGTCCGTCCATGCCGTTGAGGTCGACGAACGCGCCGAATTCGGTGATGTTCTTGACGACGCCGCGGCGGATGGTCTTGGGCTGGAGTTCGGCGAGGAGGGCGGCGCGCTTCTCGGCGCGGTCGGCCTCGAGGAGCTCGCGGCGGCTGAGGACGATGTTGCGGCGCTCGGCGTTGATCTTGAGGATCTTGAATTCCTCTTCCTTGCCGATGAATTCGTTGAGGTCGCGGATGGTACCGAGATCGACCTGAGAGCCGGGGAGGAAGGCCTCGACGTTGTTGACGTCGACGATGAGACCGCCCTTGACGCGGCTGCGGATGGTGCCGCGGATGAGGTCGCCCTCCTTGTAGTTCTGCTCGATGGCGTCCCAGCTCTTCTGGAGCTCGGCCTTGCGGAGGTCGACATGCGGCATGTCGCTGTCCTCGTCACCGGTCTCCAGGGACACCTCCAGGTCGTCCCCGACCTGGATGCTCTCCCACTTGTCGCCGAGGTCCTGGGCGGGGACGAACGGCTCGGACTTGCCGTTCACGTCGAGGAGAATGCCATTGTCCAGCTTGCGGACGACGCGGCCGGTGACCAGCTGGCTGGTGGGCTTGCGGCTGACGTCCTCCTGGGGCTGGTTCCCGAACAGATCGTCCATGGACGGCATGTTCTCAAGGTCGATAAAACTATTGCTCATGTCTTTTGTTCTTGTTGCCTGTGCTTGATTACACAACTGACGCTGAAAACCCCTTTTAAGGCACGCCATCCCACCCGGGACGGCAGCAAGGGGTCAAAAATCGGAGCATAAAGTTTCTACTATACAACGGGCTATGGGAATTTGCAAATTTCAAGCATCCGCCTAACCTGATTTTCTCACGTGGTCTAGGCGTGTCGGCTGCCGTTCTACGGCTGATTGCGGCGGCGGACGGTGAGGGTGACGGTGGCGGGGCGGACGTCCTCGTCCTCGGAGACGGCGCGGAGGGTATGGGTTCCGACGGGGAAGTCGAGCCTGGCGTTTTGGGGGAGCTGTCCGCAGTAGAGGTCGTCGAGGTACCAGTGGACATTCGCGGGCTGTGCGCTGACGGCTAGGCGGACGGCGGCTCCTCGGGCGGAGACGTAGGTCTCGGGAAGCGGGCGGAGGATGCGGACGGCGCGCTGGGGGCGCTGTCCGTCGCGTCCGCAGCGCTGGCAGCGGCGCAGGGGGATGTCGGTGGCCATGCGTCCGGGGATGGTCTGGCAGACGCCCTCGACGGCGCGGAGTCCGGTGACGCGGCAGAGGGGGATGGGGCTGACGAAGGGGTCGGCGCTGAAGGGGAGCGGTCGGCGGTCGCGGTAGAGCGCCTCCAGGACGGCGGCAGCGCAGGGGGCGGCGGCGGTGGCGCCGACGAGGCTGGGCGAGCCTGAGCCGTCCTTGTTGCCGAGCCAGATGCCGACGGTGAGGTCGCGGGTGTAGGCGAAGCACCAGGCGTCGCGGTTTCCGGAGGAGGTTCCGGTCTTCCAGGCGACGGGGAAGGAGCAGCCTGGGAGCGGGCGCGCCTGGAGCATCTCGCTGACCAGCGCGGCCGCGCCCGGGGTGAGCAGCCGGCGCGGTGCGGCGGCGGACGCCTCGCCTGATGACGTGATGGGGGGTGTGGAGGCGACTCTGGGGAGAGTCGCCTCAGGAGGGGGCGCGGCGGGGTCGTCGTCGGCGGCGGGTTGTGGGGCGAGGAAGGTCGGGGTGACGGCGAGGCCGCCTCGGGCGAGCATGGCGTAGGCGGCGGCGAGGTCGAGGAGGCGATGTCCGGCGGTGCCGAGCGTCATGGAGAGTCCGAGTCGTTCGGCGAGCTCGTCGGACTCCTGGCGGGTGGCCGGCGCCAGGAGACCGAAGTCGCGGAGGCGTCGGAGGAGCCGTCGGACGCCGAGTCGGGCGACGAGTCGGACGGCGGGGGTGTTGAGGGAGCGCGCGAGGGCCTCGGCGGCGCGGACGCCGCCCTGGTAGGTGCCGTCGTAGTTGCCTGGGGCATAGTTTCCGAAGCGGAGGGGGATGTCGTGGAGGATGGTGTCGGGGCAGATGAGTCCGCCGTCGATGGCCTCGGCGAAGATGAAGGGCTTGAGGGTGGAGCCGGCGCTGCGGAAGCTGGTGACGACGTTGACCTGTCCGGCGTCGCGGGACTGGAAGTCGAGGGTTCCGCAGAGCGCGAGGACCTCTCCGGAGTCGTTGTCGAGGATGATGCCGGCGGCGTCCTGGACGGCAGGCAGGCTGTCGGCCTGTCTCCGGAGGGCGGTCTCGAGGAGTTTCTGAATGAGGTCGTCGCGGGCGCAGACGACGCGGGTGGCGTCGTGGTCGGCCTGGTGTGCGGCGAGCTGGAGGTAGTGGTCGCCGCCGTGGAGGATGCCGTGGAGACGCGAGGGGAGGCGGAAGTCGCGGAGGGGCGGGGTGGTGGCCCAGGCGCGTTCGGCGACCTGTGGGGTGAGGAGTCCGACGTTGGCCATGAGGTGGAGGACGATGCGCTGTCGTTCGCGGGCCTGCTGCGGATGGCGGTCGAGTCGGTAGGCGGAGGGTCGCTGGGGCAGTCCGCAGAGGAGGGAGGCCTCGGCGAGGGAGAGGCTGTCGGCGGAGTGTCCGAAGTAGTGGATGGCGGCGGTCTCGATGCCGTGGATGCGTCCGCCGAAGGGGACGCGGTTGAGGTAGTTCTGGAGGATCCAGTCCTTGCCGTGCCGGAATTCGAGGCTGCGGGCGCAGCCGGCCTGCTCGAGCTTTCGCCGCAGGGAGCGTTCGCGTCCGAGGACGAGTCCGACGAGCTGCATGGTGATGGTGGAGGCACCGGAGATGATGCGGGCGTGGAGGAGGTTCTGGGCCATGGCTCGGAGCGCGGCCTGGCGGTTGACGCCGTCGTGGCGGCGGAAGTCGTTGTCCTCGGCGGCCATCATGGCGCATTGCGCGACGGGCGCGATGTGAGCCAGCGGCGCGTCCTGGCGGAGTTCGTCAGGGCGCGTGGGCTCGAGGAGGAGGAGCGTGCCATGGCGGTCCTCGTAGCGTCTGGATGGCGCGGCCTGCCGGAGGGCCGCGGTCACGTCGCCGCAGAAATGCGGGAGCGCGGCCCAGCCGGCGTAGGCGGCCAGCAGGGCGAGGGCGAGGGCGTCAAGGGCAAGGAGCGCCAGAGCCGCCAGCCGTCTGGGGAGCGACCATGGCGTCATTCGACGGTCAGGACGTCCTCCTGGGCGAAGACGGCCCGGAGGTCGGGGGCGTACATGGCCTCGGCGATGGCTGGGGCGGCTGCGAAGCGTCCGGCGGTGACGGCGCGGACGGCGTAGCGGAACGTGTGGGTGCCGCGGGCGGTGAAGTTGCCGAAGAGGAGGCAGCGGTCATCGCGGCGGTCGATGTAGAGCGTCTCGAAGGGGGAGCCCCCGTCCGTCTTCCTGTCGGACTCGCGGATGGCGCGGGCGCGGGTGGTCAGGCCATCGTCCTCGATCTCGAGTCCGCCGGGGAGCATGTCGGCGACGACGACGTCGCTGACGTTGCAGAGCGAGGAGATGGTCAGCTCGACGGTGATGAGGTCGCCGGCGCGGAAGCTGGAGGCGGGCTTGCCGCTGGCGTCCAGGTAGCGTCGGCTGAGGGCGAGGGCGCCGCGCTCGGGGCGCATGGGGGCGCGGCGGACGCCGAGCTGGCGGAAGGAGACGAAGAGCGGGCGTTCGCCGGCGTTGGCGAGTTCGAGTCGCTGGCCCTGGCGCAGGCTCCAGGAGCGGAGTCTGGCGCCGTCGAGGGGCACGGGGTCGGCGCCGTCGAGCCGTGCGGTGCCCTTGGGGGTCCAGTCGCCCTGGCCGGCGGCTCGGGCGGCGAAGCAGGAGAGTCCGACGACGGCCCAGGCGTTGGCCTGCGGGGTTCCCCAGGCGCGTCCGTCGGTGCGGCGGAGGGCGTCGAGCTGGACGGCGAGTCGGGTGACGGCCTCGTCCTGCGGGAGGATGTCGGAGAGCATGGCGAGGGCCATGCCGGTCTGGGAGACGGAGTCGCTCATGGCGAGGGGGCGGCTGCCGTCCTCGTCGCGCCAGGCCTGTCCGGCGATGCAGGCACGGAGCCGTGGCATGGCCTCGGCGGCGTGGCCGCTGTTGACGAGTGCGGCGGCGGCGAGGAAGGCGGCCATGGAGTTTCCGGCGTCGTTCCGGAGGAGGGTCTGGGCGGCGGCGGCGGCGAGTTCGGCGTTCTGTCCGTGTTCGCCGGCGCGGAGGCTGAGGATGTAGGCGGCGTAGGCGACATGGGCGGGTCTGGTGTCGCTGAGGCTGCCGAAGCAGTCGGCGAGGCGGTTCTCGAGGGTGCGGAGGAGGGTGGCGTCGACCTCGCGTCGGCGGGCCAGCTCGAAGATGAAGTGGATGGCGTAGAGGGTGGCGTCGTCATGGGGGCGGTCGAGTCCGGGCCAGAGGGCGAAGCGTCCGCGCCCGAGGTGCATGTCGAGGATGCGGGCGAGTGCGGCGTCGAGTCGTCCGGCGTAGGTCTTGGCCTCGAGGTCGGAGATGAGGCCGGCCTGGGTCATCTCACGCAGCCAGAGGAAGGGGAAGGCCTGGGAGACGGTCTGCTCCAGACAGCCGTAGGGGTAGTCGTTGAGCCATTCGAGCGCCTCGGTCAGGCCGGTGATGGGGCCGGGGCTGACCGTCACCTTGCCGGAGGCCGTGCCGGCCAGCCAGTTGGCGGCGGAGAGCGTCAGGGTGCGCGACTCGCCGGGCGCGAGGCTCATGACGGACATCATCTCCGTCGGCGGGTTGGCGCTGCGGACATTCAGCTTCAGGCGGCCTGTCTTGGCGGCGGCGCCCAGCGTCAGGCGATACGCGACCTCGAACGCGCCGAGCTGCTCCAGGGCGCGGACACGCAGGCGGACGGTCTGGCGGCCGCCCTTCGCCAGGCGTCCCCGCGTGGCCGTCGGGGCGTCGTCGGCGGCGGGCGCCAGGGCGCTCGGCAGCGTCACGGCGAACACAAAGTCGCCCTCGGGCGCGTCGAAGTTGTTGAGGTCGAACGTGAGGTCGAATTCGTCTCCGGGGGCGACGGCGCGCGGGGCGGAGGCGAGGACATCGACCTCCTCCCGGACGATGGCGGTGGTCCAGCCGCTGCCGCAGCTTTCCTCATTGGCGGCGACGCACATCACGCGCATGGAGCCGAGGAGCTCGGGCATGGCGACGGTCAGGTCGGCGCGTCCGGAGGCGTCGACCTCCACGGGCGGGAGGACGATGACGGCGGAGGCGGGGAGGTCGAGGGGCGTCCGGAGCACGGCGCCGAGGTCGGCGTCGCCGCCGATGCGGATGGCATCCTTGAGGAGGACGTCGGGATAGATGGCGCCGTAGTTGTCGCGCCACTCCATGCGCGAGCGCCTCCGGCTGTGGAAATGCGCGAAGATGTCCGGCGTGCGGTAGGCGGTGAGCGAGAGGACGCCGCTGTCGACGAGGAAGACGTGCGCCAGACCGGCGGCGGGCTTGCCGTCGGCGTCGGCGAGCGCGACCTGGAGGCGGGCGTCCTGTCCGGGGCGGGCGATCTCGGGGGCGGTGACGGTGACGTTCAGGCGGTGGCGGTCCTGGCGGACGGGCAGCGCGGCGACGCCGAACTGGCGGTTCTCCTCGCCGGGGCCGGCGAGGAGGGTGACGCCGCAGAGGAAGCGCTGGGTGAGGACGGTCTGGGGGATGCGGATGACGAGGGTGTTCTCGCCGGCGGTGACAGGCTGGGTGCCGCTGAGTTCGAGGCCGGCCTCGCCCGCGCTCCACACCGCCCAGCCGGAGGCGGCGGCCTCAAAGGTGATGCGGGCCTCGTCGCCGGGGAGATAGCTGGATCGGTCGAGGCGGAAGGTGAGCTGCGAGGGATCCTTGACGCGCTGGCCGGTCTCGCCGTACCAGTGCCAGAAGGCGAGGCGTGTGCGGATGCGCTCGCCGACCGTCGCCACCGCCTCGTAGCCGCCGCTCGGCAGCTCGGGCAGGCGCCATTCGCCGTCGGTGCCGGCCAGCGTCAGCGTCAGCGGCTCGCCGTAGGGCTCGACGACGCGCTCCCACTGGCGCTGGCAGACGCCGTTGCGCATGACGACGACGGACTGCCAGGAGACGGCGTGGAGCTGGAGGCGGACCTCCGCGCTGCCGCAGTCGGGGCGTTCCTTCGGGTCGGTCGTGAGGGCGCGGTAGCGCAGCACGGGCTGGCGTCCGTCCGCGTCGGCGGCGGCCAGTCCGAGATACCAGGGCGAGGTCTCGCAGAGGGCGTTGGCGCGGGCGGTGACGGCGCGTCCGCCCGGCTCGACGACGGTGGCCTCGGCTTGGAGGGCGAGGGGCGCGGTGCCGGGGTTCTCCTGCTGGGGCAGCTCCGGCCAGGTGTAGGGGACGGTGGCCTCGCCGTCCAGGCGGGAGTCGGCGTCACGCTGCTGTCCCCAGGGAGTCCAGCCGTCCATGTCGCCGACGGTGAAGCCCTCCCAATGGCGGGGCGTGTCGGCCGGCTCGAGCCAGAAGCGCGTCTTGAGCTTGAGGCCATCGGCGGAGCCGCCATGGTTGTAGGCGGCGGAGACGACGGCGGCCAGCGGCGAGCCCATCTGCGCCCGGGCGGGGTTCAGCCTCATGCTGACCTTGAGGCGGTCGGGGATGTACGTCGCCACCTGCAGGCTGGCGTTGCCCAGCGTGGCGCCGCCGTCGATGGACAGCGTGGCCGTGACGCGGCCGGTGCGCATCGACGGGGACAGGGCGAAGCTGCGCGTGACGAAGCCGTGGCGGTCGCTCTTGAGCTTGGCGAGACCGATGACGTTGTCGGCGCTGTCGCGGAGGGTCAGGACGCAGGGGAAGTCGCGGAGCGTCTCGTAGCGGTCGGGGAGTCGCCGGCGCAGGAAGGCGGAGGCGGTGACGGTCTCGCCGGGTCGCGCGACGCCGCGCTCGAAGTAGAGGAAGGCGTCGGGCTTGTCGGTGAGCGTCCGGCCCTCGTTGGCCTCGCCGACGGGATGGGCGTCGAAGAAGGGGTTGGAGCCGTCCAGGTGGTTCTGGAGCTCGATGAGCGAGAGGTCGTCGCCGAGCTGGGCGAGGACGAGGCGCGGCGTGCCGTCGGCGTCGGCGAAGGGGTCGTAGGCGAGCCGGGCGCAGCCGTTCTGGTCGGTCTTGGCCTTGGCGAGGAGGCGGTTGGTGCGGCTGTAGACGAGGATGTCGGCGTTGGCGGCGGGGCGGCGGTCATCGAGGTGCTGGACGGAGACGAGCAGCTGGCGTCCGTCGCGGTCGCTGCAGAGGGTGAGCCCTAGGTCGGTGACGATGACGTGGACGAGGTCGCTGGAGGTGCGGTCGCGCCCGTCCCACGCGCCGTCGGCGGCGGGGCGGTCGCCCTTGTCGACGGCGGTCAACATGAGGAGATAGCGTCCGGGCTTGCCCTGGGGGATGATGTCCGTGAGGCTGATGGCGGCGTTTGCGCGCTCGTTCCGGGTGATGCGGACGGTGTAGGAGCGCTCATTCGCGCCGGAGTGGAGGGTGGCGAGGGTATGGAAGTTGTCGAGGTCGTAGGCGACGAGGTTGTCGCGGGAGAGGGTGTAGGCGGTGAGCTGGAGCGTGTCGGCGTTGGTGATTTCGACGGGGAGTGTCCAGTTGTCGCGCCGGAGCGGGAGGATGGCTCCGCTGACGGTGGGTCTGAGGCGCGTGTCTCGTTCGGAGAAGGTGACGCGGAAGAGGTAGTGCTGGCTGGTGCTGTCGCCGTTGACGTCGGCGATGCCGGGCTGCAGGCGGACGAGATATGGCCGTCCAGGCCTGAAGTTGCCCTCGAGGAAGACGGCTCCCCGGCCCAAGGTGTGCCGTGCGCGGAGTCCCGGCACGGCCGGCTCCAGGGAGACCTTGGAAATCAGGTTCAGGTCAAGATGGGTCTGGCTGTCCGTCAACAGCAAGAGGGAGTCCTCGCCCGACGCCAGGACGCGCAGCACCTTCAGCTCGCCCGCGCATACAGCCTGGAACAGCAGCAGACACACCAGGCAGCCCAGCACCTTCGCCCAAACGCCGCCACCGCACACGCAATCTCTCACACTCATCGACCGGCCTCCTTTTCAGCAGCACACACCACCACAACACCCATACGGACACACAGGACGGGCACAGTGCCCCGACGCGGGGGCAGGCGAGCCTGTCCAAGACAAAACCCAAAGCGAATAGCCAAGCAAGAGGGAAAAAACGTATGTGCGGGGGGAGTATATGCGCTGGAGGCGTCCCCTGTCGCCGTGCGGCGACAGGACGAGCCTGCCGAGCGGTCAAACGCCTGCCTGGACGGCGGGCGAGCAGCTTCCCAGCCTGAACCTATTGCCTCTCCTGTACTTTGCAAAACGGCGGCGGCGCTTTGCATATTGGTGAATTCGCGGTATTTTTTTGGTATCTTCCGCACTTTTTTTCCCGAGTTCTTCCTCCGCCATGACCTGCGAGCCGTCCGAGCCTGTCCCTGTCCCAGCATCCGCTGTTCCGCCGCCGTCGCGGCGCTGTCCGTTTGACCGTCCGCTGGCGGGTGCGCTGGTGGCGCTGATGGCGGGCATGGCGCTGGCGGGGCGGGCTGGTGGCGGGCTGGGCGAGAGGTCGGCGTGGCAGTCGCTGGCGCTGGCGCTGCTGCCGATGCAGGTCTGCGCCGTCGGGACATTCGTGGCGCTGCTGCGGCGAGAGCGCGCGGGGCGGCCCTGGGGGGCGCTGCTGGGCTGGCGCGCGCCGGCGGGTCTGACGACGCGGCAGCTGCTGTGTCGTCTGGGGCTCGAATGGCTGACGCTGCTGGCGGTGACGCTGCTCATCAGCCAGGCGGTGATGTGGGGGGCGCGTGCGCTGGGCGTGGAGCTGGAGGCGCAGCATGTGGTGCGGCTGCTGCAGGCGTCCGGAAGCCCGTCGCTGGTGGCTCTCGCGACGCTGTCCGCGACGGTGCTGGCGCCGCTGTCGGAGGAGCTGCTGTTCCGGCGGGGGCTTCACGGCGTCCTCGCCTGGCGGCTGCCCGCTCGGCTGGCGACGCCGCTGACCGCGCTGTGCTTCGCGCTGCTCCACGGGCAGCTCCACACAGTGCCCACGCTGGTCGCCATCGGCCTTGCCCTCCAGTGGGTCTGCCAGCGCGAGGGGCTGCGTCAGGCCATCCTGCTCCACGCCGCCTACAACGCCTCCCAGCTGCTGCTGCTCGCCCTCACCGTCCTCGCGGAGCCCTGAGCAAGAGCAAAATCGTCCGTCAGGCTTGACAAGGGTGTGTGAGACTATTAGAGTAAAAAGTCAAACAGATTTTTAAAACATAGCCGAACCATCTGGTGGAAGGCAAGTGTTGCAAGGCGTATGGGGCGCACGCGAGCGAAAGGAGCCGTCCCGGGAGGCAAAAGGTGTCAGCGATGTCGGAGTCAGAGGGTAGTCGTGGCGGGGAGCGCCAGGATGTTCGGGAGCGTCTGCTGAAGGCGGGTCTGCAGATATTCGCGACGCGCGGGTTTGACGGTGCGACGGTGCGTGAGATCAGCGAGCGTTCGGGCTGCAACATCGCGGCCATCAACTACTACTTTGGCGACAAGCGTGGGTTCTTCGAGTCGGTGAAGCGGTATGCGCACAGCCTTCGGCATGCATCGATGGAGCGGACCTGGGAGCTGGCGAAGACCGACCCGTGGCAGGCGCTGCGTCAGCACGTGGAGATGCTGCTGGCGGCGTCCTACGACCCGATGATGTTCTATGTGGACTGGCTGTTTCTGCGTGGTCTGCTGGACGCGGACGAGGTGCCGATGGAGTCGGAGCAGGAGAGCGACCGTCGGCGGCGGCACTACGAGGAGCGGATGACGAACCTGCTGAGCCAGCTGCTGAGCAAGGCCGCGGCGACGCCGAAGAACATCAAGCTGCTGCGCTTCACGTTCCACAGCCTCTGCCAGTTCCTGCCGATCCAGAACGCGATTGAGGAGAAGTACCTGCGCGGGCGCGGCATCTTCAACGTGACGTCGGATCTGGACATGGGCTCGCTGGCGGACTTCATCATGGGGACGGTCCGGCGCACCGTCAACGACATGCGCCGGCAGGCGGGCGTCGAGGAGCTGAAGGAGAACTAGACGCCATGAACGGCTTCAAGGCACTCGGGGCGCTGCTGCCCCACCATCGCGCGGACATCAGCGAGGAGGGCGTGTACACGCGCGGCGACATCCACCGCACCATGCTGAAGACGGCGCTGACCATGCTGCCGGCGACGCTGGCCATGTCGGGCTACAACATCGCGGACTCGTACTTTGTGGGTCAGCTTCAGGACGCGGGCGCGATGGCGGCGATGTCGAACACAGGCCCCATTGTGATGCTGGTGGGGTGCATCTTCATGGGCGTCGGGACGGGCATCATGGCGAACCTGTCGCACGCCCTGGGGCGGAAGGACGCGGTGGGGGCGCGCCATCTGGTGAGCGCGGGTCTGCTGCTGGCGGTGCTGGTGTCGCTGGTGCTGTGCGTGGGAGGTCTTCTGGGCGGGTCGCATCTGTTCCGATGGATGGGCGCGCAGGGCGAGACGCTGACCAAGACGCAGCAGTACATGAACATCTGGTTCATCGGCTGCGTGACGTCGGTGCTGTCGATGGAGGGCAACACGCTGCTGATCACGGCGGGTCTGCCGCATCTGTCGAGCGCGATGTCGATGACGGCGATGATCATCAACGCGGTTCTGGACCCGGTGATGATCTTCGGCTGGGGGCCGATACCGGCGATGGGCATCATCGGGGCGGCGGTGGCGACGGTGGCCAGCCAGGCCATCAGCGCGATCGTGAACCTGACGCTGCTGCACCGGTGCGGGCTGCTGTCGTTCGCGCCGATCCCGCTGGGCGAGATTGTCCGGCTGTGGCGGGTCATCGTGCGGTACGCGATACCGGCGGCGCTGGGCAACCTGCTGATGCCCATCGGCATGTACATCACGCAGCGGCTGACGTATGACCTGAGCCACCTGGTCGGGTATGGCGACGACCTCATCGCGGGCATCGGCATGGCCTCGCGGCTGGAGATGGTGGCGTTTGTGTTCCCGATGTCGCTGGGGCGCGCGCTGATGCCCATGATTGGCCAGAACTACGGCGCCCGCCTGTACAGCCGCGTGCGGTCGTGCTTCTACTTCTCGACGGCGGTGGCGCAGGGCATCCTGCTGGTGACGGCGGTCATCCTGTGCCTGGGGTTCCGTCACCTGGCGCCGTGGCTGGCGCCGGGGCAGCCGCGCGTCCAGGAGGTCATGACGCTGTTCATGACCATCGTCCCGTTCGGGTTCGGCTGCACCGAGGGCATGCGCTTCGCGGGCTTCGCACTGACCGGCTGCGGGCATCCGCGCATGGACGCCATCCTCAAGAGCCTCCGCGTGCTTGCCCTCCAGTTGCCGCTGTCCTGGCTCGCCCTCCAGATGGAGAGCATCAACATGGTGATGGTCGCCCGGCTCCTCACCGACATCGGCAGCTTCACCATCGCGTTCCTGCTTGCCCTGCGCTGCGTCCGCTCGCTCCCGCAGGACGGAGACGAGATCAAGGAGTCCGCCTAGACACCCCAGTCCAAACCCCTGGCCCAACCACAACCACCCGACCCATGAGCAAGCGTTCGATTGTCCTAGGGCTGCTGTGCGCCTCGCTGCTGTGCGCCGTCTGCTACTTCAACGACTTCATCCTGCAGCAGACTTTCCTGACGGGGAACAACATGCCGGTGGCCGTGTACGGGCTGCTCATCCTCTTTGTGGCGGCGGTCAACCCGCTGCTGGGACGGCTGCGGCTGCGCGGCGGCGAGCTGGCGGTCATCATCGCGCTGACGCTGGCCGTCTGCTGCGTCCCCAGCTCCGGCCTGATGCGTCTCTTCGACGGCATCCTGATGATACCGCACCACAGGCTGAAGACGACGCCGGGCTGGCAGCAGCAGGATGTGCTCTCGCTGGTGCCGCCGCAGATGCTGGCCGACCCGAGCCTGGCGGAGGACACCGCGCTCACCGGTTTCATGCAGGGCCTGGGCTCCGACCTGGCGCCCATCGGCCTGGCGGACGTGCCGTGGAGCGCCTGGCGCCGCGCCTATCTGTTCTGGGTGCCGCTGCTGCTGTCGCTGTGGTTCTCGCTGCTGGCACTGTCGCCGATGCTGCACCGCCAATGGAGCGAGCACGAGCACCTGCCCTACCCCGTCTCGGAATTCGCCTCGTCGCTGATGCCTGACCGCACGGGCGGCCTGCCCGCGATGCTGCGCCAGCGGATGTTCTGGGCGGCGGCGGCCATCGTCTTCCTCATCCACTTCAACAACTACCTGTGCCGGTGGCAACCCGACGTCTTCATCCCTATCCAGACCTCCTTCAGCTTCGCGCCGCTGACGCGGCTGTTCCCGACGTTCCAGCGCGGCGGCGGCGGCGGGCTGATGATGCCGACGATGTACTTCTGCGTGATTGGGCTGGCCTACTTCCTGGCGTCGGACGTCGTGCTCTCGTGCGGCATCGGCCCGTATCTGTGGTGCCTGGTCTCGGGGGCGTTCGCGACCTACGGCATCAGCCTGACGCAGCCGCTGGACGGCATCGGCGGCGCGAGCGTGCAGGCCAAGGGGCTGCTGAGCTTCGGCGCCGCGCTCGGCATGGCGCTGATGGTGCTCTATCTGGGGCGCCGCTACTACGCGAGCGCGCTGCGCGCGGCGCTGGGATGTCGCGGCGGCGACCGGGTGGAGCCCCACGTGGTGTGGGGTCTGCGGGCGTTTCTGGCGCTGGCGGCGCTGGTGTTCGCGCAACTGTGCGCGGTGGGCCTGGACTGGCCTCTGGCGCTCGTCTACACGCTGGTGCTGTATCTGTTCTTCATCATGATGAGCCGGGTGATGGCGGAGACGGGCATCTTCTACATGCAGCCGGGCTACATGCCGCACACGGTGGTCTGGGCGCTGTGCGGCGCGGCCGCGCTGGGGCCGCACCAGCTGGCCATCATGCTGATGCTGAGCATGGTGCTGACGGGCGACCCGCGCGAGACGCTGCTCCCGTATGTGGCGAGCGCGCTGAAGGTAAACGAGTCGCAACGTCTGCCCAATGGCAGGGTGCTGCCCTGGTGCTTCGTCGCGCTGGGGCTGGGTCTGGCCATCGCGATGCCGGTGACGCTCTACATCCAGTACCGGTTCGGCGTGCCGCAGTCCGACTGGTGGTCGTACAGCGTCGTGCCCGCAATGCCGTTCGACAACCTGACGGCGGTCATGCAGAAGCTGCGGAGCCAGAATCTGCTGGAGCCGTCGCTGGCGCTGTCGGGGCTGGGGCGTCTGGGGTCGCTGCGTCCGGAGGGCACGGGGATTCTGGCGATGGCGGCGGGCGCGGGTCTGGTGCTGCTGTTCTCGTGCGCGCGGCTACACCTGACGTGGTGGCCGCTGCATCCGGTGATGTTCCTGGTGTGGCTGACGGAGCCGCAGCGCCGCATGGCGGGCGCGTTTCTCGTCGGCTGGGCGGTCAAGTCGCTCGTGCAGAAGTATGGCGGCGCGCGCTGCTACCAGCAACTGAAGCCAGCGATGCTGGGGCTGGTGGCGGGAGAAATCCTCGGCGCCATCGTGCCCTGTCTCATCAGCGCTGTATATTATGGGGTCACACATGAGGTGCCGCCGCGCTTCATGGTCCTGCCCAGCTGACGACGAGACACGCCACCCACCACGCATCCACGCATGAGCCAGACCAACCCCATTCCCAGAAAGTCGCTCCCCTGCGGCTTCAGCCTCCCCGCCCTCGGCCTCGGCACCTGGGGGACAGGCGGACGGCAGGACGCCATCCCCGACGGCCCCGAGGCCAACGCCCTCGCCGGCACCATCCGCGCCGCCGTCGACGCCGGCTTCACCCGCATCGACACGGCCGAATACTACGCCGCCGGCTTCTCCGAGACGCTTGTCGGACGCGCCATCGCCGGTCTGCCGCGCGAGTCGCTGTTCCTGACGTCGAAGGTCTGGAAGACGCACCTGCGCCATGCCGACGTCCTGGCGGCCTGCGACGCCAGCCTCGCGCGCCTCGGCACCGACCATCTCGACCTGTATCTCATCCATCAGGTCAGCGACGAGGTGCCCCTGGAGGAGACGCTGGAGGCCATGGACGAGCTGGTCGACCGCGGCAAGGTGCGCTGGCTCGGCGTCAGCAACTTCAGCCGCGAGCGGATGCTGCGGGCCGTCGCGGCCAGCCGCCATCCCATCGTCCTGAACCAGGTCCACTACAACCTCCGGGTGCGCGAGTGCGAGGCCAGCGGCCTGCTCGACGGCTGCCGCGAGCACGGCGTCATGCTGGAGGCCTGGCGTCCGCTGCGCGACCTGTCGCCCTGCCCCCTCACCGACGAGCTCTGCGCCCGATACGGCTGCACCTTCCCGCAGCTCGCCCTGGCGTTCCTGCTCTGCCAGCCCGGCGTCGTGACGCTCTCCGCCATGCGGACGGCCGCCCACCTGCCCGAGAACCTCGCCGCCACCGCCATCCGCCTCGCCCCCCATGACCTCGAACGGCTCCGGCACGACTTCCCCGGCCAGCTCACCGTCTCGCCCACCGTGCCACTGAGCTGACCACACCCCAATCCACCCCCACACCCATCCAGGAGGCATGACATCATGATGGAAGCATTTGACGCACGCATCGACCGCAGACTCTTCCTCCGGCTGACCGGACTGGCCGGCATCGCCGCGGCGGCGCCACGCCTGGGAGCGCAGCAGCCCGCCGACCCGCCGCGCCCCCGCATCTCCGTCCAGCTCTACTCCATCCGCGACTGGATCGCCAACAAGCAGCCCGACGGCAAGAGCCAGCCCCGACTCCCCGAGGCGCTCCGCCAGCTCGCCGAATGGGGCGCACAGGGCGTCGAATTCGCCGGCTACTACAACTACTGGGGCAAGGGGCGCGAACTGCGCAAGCTGCTCGACGACTGCGGCCTCGTCGCCTCCGGCACCCACATCGGCACCGGCTCCTTCCGGGGCGACAACCTCAAGCGCACCATCGACTTCCACCAGGCCATCGGCTGCAAGTACCTCATCGTCCCCAGCGACCGCGACTACACCGACCCCGAGAAGTCCAAGCCCCTCGCCGAACTCTTCAACCAGGTCGCCGAGAAGCTCAAGCCCCTCGGCATGAAGTGCGGGTACCACAACCACACCGGCGAATTCAAGACCCTCGACGGCAAGACCTACTACGACCTCTTCGCCGAGCGCACCTCCCAGGATGTCGTCATCCAGCAGGACTGCGGCTGGTCCGCCGCCGCCGGCAAGAACCCCGCCGAACTCATCCGCCGCTATCCCGGACGCTCCGGAACCCTCCACTTCAAGCCCACCGTCCTCCGTGGCGACCAGGGCAAGAAGGCCTACTTCGGACAGGACTCCGTCGCCTGGGACGACGTCTTCCTCGCCGCCTGGAAGGTCGGCGGCTGCGAATGGATGACCCTCGAGCAGGAGCGCTACCCCGACGGCAAGTCCTCCATGGAATGCACCCGCATCTCCCTCGACGGCATGCGCGCCATGCTCGCCAGACACTGACCCCGCATGGCGACACCGGACTGCCACTCCCCATCGCGACGCCTCGTCCTCGCCTCCGTCAGCGGCTTCTGCCAGGGCGTCGAGCACGCGCTGCAGCTCTTCGACGAGGCGCTGCGCCGCCACGGCGCCCCCATCCATCTCCTCCATGAGCTGGTCCACAACCGCCATGTGACCGAGGAGATGGCCCGGCGCGGCGCCGTCTTCGTCAGCGACCTCGACGAGGTTCCGGACGGGAGCGTGCTGCTGCTGGGGGCGCACGGCGTCTCCCGCCGCATTGAGGAGGAGGCGGGACGCCGGCGTCTCCGCGCCGTCCTGAACGCGACCTGCCCCTTTGTGGCGCGGCTGCACCGCCTGGCGGCCAGCCTGCGTCCGGACGAGGATCTGGTGCTCTACGGCCAGCCGGGGCATCCCGAGGCCATCGGCATCATCGGACACGCCGGCACGGAGCGCTGCCACATCATCAGCGGCCCGGAGGACGCGGCGCGGCTCGGGCCGCTCCACCGCCCCATGCTCCTCATCCAGACGACGATGAGCCACGAGTCCGCCGAGCGCGTCGTCGCCGCCATGCGCGGAACATACCCCGACCTGCGCTGCGTCACCGATGTCTGCCACGCCTCGCGCCAGCGTCAGGCCGCCCTCGAGCAGCTCTGCCGCGAGGCGGCGGCCATCGTGGTCATCGGGTCGCCGCACAGCGCCAACGCCAACCGCCTCGTCGAGGTGGCGCGCGCCCACGGCCGGCGCGCCTGGCTCGTCGAGAACGCCGACAGCCTGCCGCCGGACGTCTGGCGCGAGACCTCGCTCGGCCTCATCGGCGGCGCCAGCGTCCCCCCAGACCTGCTGCTGCGCGTCCGTGACGCGCTCCTCGCCGGCGGCTTCGCCACCGACGGAAATCCCCCTGACTGACAAGACCCACCCAAGCCCTCCCCCACCCCCAGGATCCATCGCACCATGGCTGAAACGGCAGTGAACCTCTGCGGGATGCGCCTGCGCAATCCCGTCCTGACCGCCTCCGGAACCTTCGGATACGGCAGCGAATACGAGAGCCTCGTCCCCTTCGACCGTCTTGGCGGCATCACCGTCAAGGGCGTCTCGCCCTTCCCCTCCCACGGCAACCCCATGCCCCGAACCTGCGAGGTCTACGGCGGCATGCTCAACGCCATCGGCCTCCAGAACCCCGGCATCGACGCCTTCATCAGCGACCCGCACTACCTCCCCTACCTCCGAACCCTCGACTGCGCCGTCATCGTCAACATCTGGGGACGCTCCATCGCCCAGTACGCCGAGGTCGCCGAACGGCTTGAGGCGGAGCGACAGGGCATCGCCGCCCTCGAAATCAACATCTCCTGCCCCAACGTCAAGGAGGGCGGCATCGCGTTCGGCACCGACACCGCCCAGGCCGCCGCCGTCGTCCGCGCCGTCCGCCAGGCCACCACCCTCCCCCTCATCACCAAGCTCAGCCCCAACGTCACCCACATCGCCGACTTCGCGCGCGCCGTCGTCGACGCCGGCAGCGACATGGTCTCCCTCGTCAACACCCTGACCGGCATGGCCATCGACATCGAGCGACGCGCGTTCCGCATCGCCAACCGCACCGGCGGCTTCAGCGGCCCCGCCATCAAGCCCATCGCCGTCCGCATGGTCTACGACGTCTGCAAGGCCGTCGACGTCCCCGTCATCGGCATGGGCGGCATCGCCTCCGCCGAGGACGCCATCGAATTCATGATGGCCGGCGCCCAGGCCGTCGCCGTCGGCACCGCCATCTTCGCCGACCCCCTCGGGCTCGTCCGCATCGCCGACGGCATCGGCGACTGGCTCGACCGCCACGGCATCGCCAATATCCATGACATCATCGGCGTCATGCAGGGAAAATGACCGGAGCTGTCCTGAATAGGACAAATTTGTCCTGTTTCATTGGTAAAATTCGAGGTTAGGCGTTATAGTAGAAAGAATGGCTTGCGTTGCGTGCTCTCACGCACGCAAGCCGTTTTTTTATGTTAGCGCACCATTTGTGCCGGTGCGCGTTAGAAACATCATCAGGAGTCTCCCCATGAACGCATTGGCGACGTCATTGAACGAAGCGATCCAGGCAGTCAACCCTCATGTGTATGAGATGCTGTCGGATCTTGGCCGCAGCCTGTACTTTCCGAAAGGCATTCTGAGTCAGTCTGCCGAGGCGAAGACGAAGGCGACCCGCTTCAACGTGACCATCGGCACGGCGATGTCGGAGGGCGACGCGATGTATCTGCCGAGCGTGATGTCGCAGTTGCCGGATCAGTCGGCGAACGAGGCGCTGCTGTATGCGCCCGCGCCTGGCCTGCCTGCCCTGCGCCGCGCCTGGCAGGAGAAGAACCTCCATGACAACCCGTCGCTGCGCGGGGTCGCGACGAGCCTGCCCATCGTCACGTCGGGCCTCACGCATGGCCTGGGGCTGCTCGCCGACATGTTCGCGAATCCCGGCGAGCACCTCATCTACCCGGACATGAACTGGGGCAACTACGCGCTGAACTTCGTCGTCCGGAAGGGCATGAAGCCGTGCCTGTTCTCGTTCTTCAAGGAGGGCGGCTTCAACATCGCCGCGTTCCGCCAGGCGCTCAAGGACTACTCGATGGGCCAGGAGAAGGTCATCGTCCTGCTCAACTTCCCCAACAACCCCAGCGGCTACACCCCCACCGAGGACGAGGGCAACGCCATCGCCGACGCGCTCGTCGAGCTCGCCGAGTCCGGCGTCAACGTCGTCGCCATCGTCGACGACGCCTACTTCGGGCTGTTCTTCGACGACGTGATGCAGCAGTCGCTGTTCACGAAGCTGGCGGGCCGCCACGAGCGGCTGCTGGCGGTCAAGGCGGACGCCGCCACGAAGGAGGTCTATGTGTGGGGACTCCGCGTCGGCTTCGTCACCATCGCGGTCAAGGCGGACACCGACCCGGAGCCGCTCTACCAGGCGATGAACGCCAAGTTCGGCGGGTGCATCCGCAGCCAGGTCAGCAGCGGCTGCGCCCTCTCGCAGCAGGTCGTCCTCCGCGGGCTCCAGTCGCCCACCTTCTACGAGGAGCGCACCGCCAACGTCGCCGTCATGCGCGAGCGCGCCCGCAAAGTCCGCGAGGTCCTCGACAACCCCAAGTACAGCGACGCCTGGGAGGTCTACCCCTTCAACAGCGGCTACTTCATGTGCCTCAAGCTCAAGGACGTCGATGCCGAGACGCTCCGCGTCCACCTGCTCGACAAGTACGGCGTCGGCACCATCGCCGTCGCGACGCGCAACCTGCGCGTCGCGTTCAGTTGCCTGGAGACCGAGCACGTCCAGGAGCTCTTCGACCTCATCTACGCCGGCTGCAAGGATCTTGCCTGATTGCCGGACCGTCCGTCCATCCACCACCACCCTGGTCGCCCGCCTGGTTCCTCCAGACGGGCGACATTCGCTTTTGGCGCCAGGCAGGCTATATTTGCCGACGTCTGAAGTCCATCCTCCCCCCCACTACCCTAGACGCCCCTCCCTATGCTGCTGTATCATGGAAGCAATGTCACCGTCAAGACGCCGCGTCTGCTGACGACACGCCGCCAGCTGGACTTTGGCCCCGGCTTCTATCTGACCTCCAGTCTGGAGCAGGCGGAGAAATGGGCTTTGCGGACATCTGCCATCCGCAACTCAGGAAAGCCGACCGTCTCGTCCTTTGACTTTGACCTGAAGAAGGCCATGAAGCATCTGTCCACTCTGACGTTTCCCGGCCCTGACCGCAGTTGGCTGCGCTATGTGGTTGCCAACCGCCTGGAGCAGCCACACACCCCCGACTATGACTTGGTCTGCGGCCCCGTGGCCAACGACCAGACGCTGCGTGTGCTCAATGACTTCATGAATGGCTACCTGACCGAGGACATCGCGCTGCAACTGCTGCTCCCACAGCGTCTGAAGGACCAGTTCGCCTTCAAGACTGACCGCGCCCTGAGGTGGCTGCATTTCCAGGAGGCTCTGCCATGCCCATGACCCGAACCTGCCCCGAGCTCATCGAGTACTATGACAAGGAGGTCTCCAGGATGATTGCCGAAAAGTATGGCTACACCCTGATGGAGGCGCTGCGGCTGTTCGTCTTCTCCGAGACCCATGAGCTGCTCGAGAACCAGGACATGGGGCTCACCATGTTCGCCGCGTTCGGGGTCTTCGACATCTGGGAGGCCGAGAGGATCACCGGCGACCCACGACGCTCCGTCTTCATCCGCTGCGAGGCCTAGCCATGGAAGAAATGACCCCGGAAATGGCGTTCTTCATCTATCTGCTGGAGCAGTACGCCGCCTACCGCAACTGCCTGACGCGCGAGATTCTGCGCGAATGGGAGGAGCATCATCTCGTCCAGCGCATCTACGACAGCTACTGGGGCTACCACACGGAAAGCCTGGAGAACGCCTTCCGGGACATCGACAGCCTCCTCGCCACCGGCCACTCCGCCTGGGCGTGAGGAGAGCGGGCACCCGCTCTCCTCTCCTCACGCCAGCGTCCAGTCGAGGGGCGGACGGCCCAGCTCCGCGAGGGCGTCGTTGACGCGGGAGAACGGACGCGAGCCGAAGAAGCCGCGGTAGGCCGAGAGGGGCGAGGGATGGGCACTGGTCAGGATGCGGTGGCGCGTCGTGTCGATGAGCGGGCGCTTGCGCTCGGCGGGCTTGCCCCAGAGCAGGAAGACCATGGGGTCGCCGTGGCGCGAGAGCGCCCGGATGGCGGCGTCCGTCACCATCTCCCAGCCATGGTTCTGATGGGAGCCGGCCGCGCCGGCACGGACGGTGAGGACGGTGTTGAGCATGAGCACGCCGCGTGACGCGAACTGGGCGAAGTCGGCGTCGGGCGGCACCGTCACCTGCAGGTCATCGGCGAATTCGCGCCAGATGTTGCGCAGGGAGGCTGGCCAGCGGACGCCAGGGCGGACGGCGAACGCCAGGCCGCAGGCCTGTCCCTCGCCATGATAGGGGTCCTGCCCCAGCAGCACCAGTCTGACCTGGCGGAAGGGCGTCTCCGCAAAGGCGCGGAACAGGTGCTCCGGCGGCGGATAGACCGTCCCGCGCCCGTACTCGTCGGTGACGAAGCGCTGCAGGGCGTCGAGCGTGGCGGGCTGCAGATAGGGCGCGATGGCCTCGCGCCAGTCGGGGGGCATGTATTCGAGGAGGTTCATCGGTCGGCCTGCGTGTCCAGGGGTGGTGTGGGCTGCCGCACGCCCTCGAAGAGCTGAAGCTGCATGGCTGCGGCCTGTGGGCGGGGTGGCTCGGGGACGCGGCGGATGGCAAGCCAGGGCCGTCCGCGCAGGCCATGCTCGCCGAGGACGACGGCGGCGCGGTGCCGCTGGCCCATGTCGATGATGGGGCCTTGGGGAAGCCAGGTGCGCGAGGTCACCGGCGGCATACGCTGGCTGAGGACATAGACGGTCTGCTCGTCGTCGGGGAGCGCCTGGCTGACGTCGCCGCGCGGATGGAGGAAGACGACGGGGCGGTCAAGGTAGTAGAAGCTGGGGAGATAGAGGGAGCTGGCGGCGGCGAGGGGACGGTAGTAGACCTTGCGGATGGTGTCGGGCAGGGCGGACCGGTTGTCGAGCATCCCCACGGTGGGGCGGGTACAGCGGGCGAGCTCCAGTCCCGCCAGCTTCCGGTCGCTCTGATCCCAACTGCGGTAGTACTCGACGCTGAGGAGGGAGAGCAGCCGCGCGCCGAAGATGCACCAGATGATGCAGGAGCGGAACGTGCAGTGGCTCTCGCGGCGCAGGATGACGCCCCACAGGATGCGCGCCAGCACCAGCTGCAGCACGGCGAACACGCCCGCATGGGCAGGCGGCACCATGTCGATGGCGACCAGCCCGCAGGCGACCAGCGCCCAGAAAAGCCCCACCAGCACGTTGGCGACGAGGACGACCCAGGTGACACCATGGAGCCCTCGGTTGAGGATGTGCTGATAGCGCCGCAGCACAATCTCGAAGTGGACGCCGATGAGGATGGCGACCGGCCCCAGCAGCGGCAGCAGATGGAAGGGCGACGTCTGCGGCAGCAGCCAGAAGAACGTGAACAGCGACAGCACAATGACGCGCAGATAGCGGCACGCCACCGGCGAATTCTCGAACTGGCGCAGCGCAATGCAGAACGGCGCCCACAGCAGAAGCCCCCACGGCAGCAGCCACGCCATCGCCTCCCACGGATACGTCAGCAGATGCCACAGATAGCCGGACGCATCGCGGAACGACGTGCTCAGGTTCGCCTCGCGCGTCCACGGCAGCAGCGGCTGGTCCGGCGTGATGAGAACCCACACCGCCGTCAGCACCAGAACCCCCAGCACGCTCAGCAGATGCGACGGCATCTGCATCCGCATCTTCGCGTTCAGTTGGCGGGGCAGAAACACCAGCGGCAGATAGAACCACAGCACCGCCTCCAGACCCACGTTCAGCATCCCCAGAAACACCAGCAGCAGCGACACCACCCACGCCGTGTTCCACCGACGCTGCTCAACCCCCAGCGCATACCAGCTCCACCACGCCGCACACGACAGCAGCGCCTGAAGCGTCAGCGGAACCCCCATCGCCCCAAACCGAAAGCTCACCCCGCTCAGCAGCACCACCGACGCCGCGATGAACCCCGCAAAGCGACTCTGCAGCCGACGCCCCGCCAGGCCACACAGCAGCGCCAGCCCACCCAGCGACAGCAGCGCCGGCAGCCGCAGCGACACGATGCTCAGCCGCTGAAAGCCCGAACACACGCACACCAGCCAACTGTACAGCGGAAACTCGCGTATCTCGCGCCCGTAGAGGCGCGTCTTCACATAGTCGCCGCCAAACAGCATGTCTCGCGACATCGCCGCCTGCAGCGCCTCCATGTCCCAGCGCAGCTCCGTCAGCAGCAGCGCCCCCGCGTAGAGCAGCAGCGACAGCGTGACCAGCAGCACCACACTGCGGCAACGAGGTTGACGTTCAATGTACAGCATCGCTCACAAATGAAGGAATGACCCGAAAAAACACCATTCTGTCCACGTCCGGCGTCGGCTAGCGTCGCAGCGCGACGCGGGCCAGCCACGCCAGCCAGACCGTGGTTCGCTCGCGGAGCCCACGGGCGTGGCGGCAGCCGATGCGCCGCGTCTCCAGCCGCGCCAGCCCGCGGCTGCTGTTCGCCAGTCCGCCCAGCTCCATGTTCGTGACAATCTCGTCGCAGCGCACCAGCCGTTCGCCGCGCTCGTGGCAGCGCCACACGAAGTCGTAGTCCGCCGAGATGCGGAACCCCACGTCGTAGAGTCCGCAGCGCTCATACGCCTCACGGCGCACGAACAGCCCCGGATGCGGCAGCGGCATCCGCCACGGCAACTGCTCCATCCCCTGCGGACGGAACACGCGCCGGACGCGCCCGTCCGGCAGCATGAAGCGCACCGCGCACGCCGCCAGTCCCGCCTCCGGATGGCGCTCCAGCACCTCTGCCGCGCAGGCCAGCGCCGTCGGCTCGTACCAGTCGTCGCCATTCAGCAGGGCGATGACGTCGCCCGTGCTTGCGGCGATGCCCTGGTTCCAGGCGGACGGAATGCCCGCCGCGCCCGGCGCCGGCGGCTCCTGGCGCAGCCAGCGCGCCGCGATGCCATGCGCCGACAGCTCGGCGCACAGCGTGTCCAGCAGCTCGGGCGTCCCGTCGTCGGACTGTCCGTCGATGAACAGATACTCGTCAGGGCGTCGCGTCTGCGCGAGGACGGAGGCGACGGTTCGGCGGAGGGTGGCGGCGGCGTTGCGGCAGATGGTGATGACGGTGAGGCGCATGGCGGAGGGGCGGGCGGCGGCCTCGCCTCACTTGCCGAAGACCTCGACCTCGATGTAGTGGTTCATGTCGTCGCTGGTGTTGCCGTTGCTCCAGAGGCGGACATAGCGCGCCTTGACGCCGGGGACGGCGAAGGGGCGTCCCTCGTAGGTCTCGATGTAGTCGAACTGCTTGCCGACGCCGAGGCCGCTGCTGTTGTCGTGGTCGTTGTTGAAGATGGTCTTGACGTTGGTGATGAAGTCGGGGTCATCGGCGGTCTGGACGATGACGTCGCGGTAGACGCGCGCCTGGGAATGGAAGTGCCAGATGACGACGGCGTAGATTTCGGCCTGCTTGCCCAGGTCGATCTGTATCCACTGCTTGCCGGGGCTGAGCTCGACGTAGTAGCCCTCTTCGCCGCCCTTCTCGCCGTCGGTGATGAATTCGAGTTCGCCGACCATGGGCTCCATGTCGCTGCTGGTGACCTCCTTGCCCTTGGCGAGGTTGACGACGCCCTTGGGGACCATGACGGGCGGACGCTTCTCGCCGACCTTGCGCATCGGCTCCAGGTTCGGCGTCTTGAGTTCGCGCGGCGTGCCCGCGAACATCGGCTTAGGCAGTTGGACCGCCAGCGGCTCCGTGTCCGCGGCCAGCAGCGCGCCCGCGCTCAGGGGAACCAGCAACCAGGCAAGCACACGACTCTTCATCATCTCAGCACACTCCTTTGCGTCTCATTCAGTCCGTTGTTGTTGTTGTTGTCACACTCCCATTCGCATCGGCGCTCACTTGCCGATGCAGAAGCGATGGAAAATCGTCTCCAGGACGTCCGGCTCGACCTCGCGGCCGACCATCCGTCCGAGCGCCTGCACGGCGCGGCGCAGCTCCAGCGCGGCCAGCTCCCACTGGCCGCCCGCCAGCAGCCCGCCCACGGGCGACAGCGCCTCCGACGCCTCCGCCAGCAACGCCGCATGACGCGCCGCCACGGCAATCTCCCCCGTCGTGTCCGCGACGCCCGACAGCCGCTCCACCGCGTCGAGCAGCCCGTCCAGGCCCTCGCCTGTCCGAACGCTCAGCCGCAGCGTCTCCGGCGGCGGCGCCGGCGACGACGGTGCGCAGGCGTCCAGCTTGTTGCCGACGAGGAGCACCTGCCCCGTAACCTCCCAGCCAGGCCAGGCCTGCTCCGCATAGGGCCGCGTGAGGTCGAACAGCCAGACGATGATGTCCGCATCCTGGGCGCTCAGCCGCGCGCGCTCCATGCCGCTCTGCTCGATGACGTCCGCCGTCTCGCGGATGCCGGCCGTGTCGATGACGCGCACGGGGACGCCGCGCACGTCGAGCTGCTCCTCCAGCGTGTCGCGGGTCGTGCCGGGGATGTCCGTGACGATGGCGCGGTCACGTCCCAGCAGACGGTTCAGCAGACTCGACTTGCCCACGTTCGGGCAGCCGCAGACCGCCAGCCGCAGACCGCCGCGGAGCACCTCGCCCGCACGGCGCGTCGACAGCAGCCGCTCCACCGACTCGCGCGCCGCCGACACCGCCGACGCCAGCTCCTCCACCGGACGCCAGTCCAGCTCCAGCTCCTCCTCGGGAAAGTCCAGGTGCGACTCCACCTCCGCCAGCACGTCGGCGAGCGTCCCGTACAGCCGGTTCGCCTCGTCGCCGAGGCGACCGCGCAACTGCTGTCCGGCCACACGCAGCGCGGCCGCGCTGCGGGCGCCGATGACGTCCGCGACCGCCTCGGCCTGGGTCAGGTCAAGGCGGCCATGCAGGAACGCACGGCGCGTGAATTCGCCGGGCTCGGCCAGCCGGCAGCCGACCCGCTGGAGCGCCTGGAGGGCGAGGCGCGCGCAGAGCGCGCCGCCGTGGCAGTGCAACTCGACGACGTGCTCGCCCGTGTAGCTGTGCGGCGCCGGCATCCGGACGGCGAGGCACTCGGCGTCCAGGAGGGCGCCGTCCGCGTCGCGCAGGGTGCCGAGGGCGAGGTGACGCGGAGTCTGGCGGGCGAGGTCGCCGTGGGCGACGGGCGTCCAGAGCCGTGCGGCGATGGCGTCCGCGTCGGGGCCGCTGAGGCGGAGGATGGAGACGGCGCCGCCTGGCGCCGTGGCCAGGGCGGCGATGGTGTCGCGGTCGGTGGCTTCCATCGCCGGTCTCAGACTCGGAACATGGCGCCGAGGCGCTTGCCCAGGAGACAGGACGCGGTGAGCATCGAGGCGCCCAGGAAGACCATCGTCCAGAGACCCAGCGCCGAGGCCAGCATCGGCCCCTGACCCAGCAGCGACGACAGGTCGTAGATGGCCCGCGTGATCGGATAGTACGCCGCCTTCTGCGCCAGAATCAGCGAGTCGGAGACCTCGAGCATCGAGAAGCTGAACGCCAGGATGCCGCCGGCGATCAGGTTCGCCGCAATCAGGGGCATCGTGACGCGGCGGAAGCAGGTCAGCGGGCGGGCGCCCAGCGAGGCGGCCGCCTCCTCGTAGCTCACGCTCGTCTGCTGCAGACCCGCCACCGCCGCGCGAACCACATACGGCAGACGGCGCACCGCATACGCCATCACCAGCAGCACCGTCGGATTCTCGATGGGGTCGAAGCAGTGGAACAGGTTGCCCTTCAGCGACAGCGCCAGATAGCCAAACGCCAGCACCAGGCCGGGAACCGCCAGCGGCAGCATGATCAGCGCGTCCAGCACCCAGCCCAGACGGCTCTTGCCGCGCACAATCACAATCGCCGAGAAGATGCCCAGCGCCATCGCGGCCAGGACGGCCAGCAGCGCGTAGCGCAGGCTGTTCGCGATGCTCGGGACCGTCAGGCTGTGTCCGACGGCCGCCTCGAAATGCGCCCAGGTCAGGGACGCCGGCAGCACCGTCCGGTACCAGCTGTTGCCGACCGCCAGCCCCAGCACGCCCAGATGCGGCAGCAGGCTGAACAGCCCCAGCGCGCCAAACACGCCCATCACCAGCGCCGCCTTCACGCCATGCAGCCGAACCGCGCCGCCCGCGCGGCCCGCCTTCGACATCATCGCATAGCTCTTCCGGCCAAAGCACACCTTCGCCAGCACATACAGCAGCGTCGAGAACGCCATCATCACCACCACCAGCGCATACGGCATCGGATTCGTCTCCAAATCGTTGATGCCGTTGAAGATCTGCACCGCCGTGCAGCGCCCGTAGTTGAACATCAGCGGCGTGCCCAGCTCCGTGAACGACCAGATGAACACCAGCGACCCGCCCGCGAACACGCCCGGCATGATCAGCGGAAAGACCACCTTGAAGAACCGCCGGAAACCTGTGCAGCCCAAATCCGCCGAGGCCTCCAGCAGCATCGGGTCCACATTCGCGAAGCTCGCCACGATGTTCAGGTACAGAATCGGATAGAGGTGCAGCGCCTCCATAACCACCACGCCCCAGAAGCCGCCCGCAAACCAGTCCGGCCCCATCCCGTCCGGGAAAAGCCCCAGGCCGCTCAGCAGGCTGTTGAACGCACCGTAGCGACCGAAGATGCACTGCATCCCCAGCGCGCCCACAAACGGCGCCAGGATCATCGGCAGCAGCAGCGCCCCCGTCAGCAGACGCTTCCCCGCAAACTCAAAGCGGTCGGACAGCCACCCCAGCGGCAGCGCAATCAGCAGCGACACCAGCGTCGTGCACACCGCCAGCCGGAACGCATTCGCCAGCCCCTCCGCATACACCGGATTCCGGAACACCTCCAGCAGATAGAACGCCGTCAGGGTGCCGTCGCTGTCCGTGATGCCGCCGCGCAGCACATGCCACACCGGCAGGAAGAAGAACAGGACGAAGAAGGCAAAGGTCAGCGTCAGCAGACCGTAGTAGCAGACTTTCCGCAGCATGGCGAACTCTCATCCCCGCGCACACACACGACACAGACTCGGCCGGCCGCCGGACACGGCGGCTAAAGACAACGGCACACCACGTAATATAATCCCCCCGCACCGCTTTGCATTTCCCCCATACAACTAATATATTCTCACTCCCAGATGACCTCCGCACCCCACCCCAAGCCCCCCACCAGCCATGACCAGAATCGCCTTCATCAGTGATATCCACGCCAACCTCGAGGCGCTCAACGCCGTCCTCGCCGACATCGACGCCACCGGCACCGACATGACCGTCTGCCTCGGGGATCTCGTCGGCTACGGCGCCGACCCCGCCGCCTGCGTCGACACCATCCGCTCCCGCGACATCCAGACCGTCATGGGCAACCACGACGAGTACGTCACCCTCCTCATGGACCCGCGCGTCGAACGACTCCGCCCCGAAGTCCGGCAGTCCGTCGAGTGGACCCAGAGCAGGCTCTCCATGGACGACCTCACCTGGCTCGCCAAGCTCCCCATGAGCATGGACGCCGACATCTTCGGCATCACCCACGGCTCCTACAAGCCCGGAAACCACTTCGCCTACTGCAAGGACGAGGAGACCTTCGCCGAGAACTTCTCCGGACAGACCCACCAGCTCGCGTTCTGCGGACACTCGCACCGCCCGCTCATCGCCGTCCAGACGCCCGCCGGTCAGCTCTTCGTCGACTACATCCGCCCCGGAACCGTCCCCGCCGACGGCAAGGTCATGGTCAACGTCGGCTCCGTCGGACAGCCCCGTGACGAGAACACGGGCGCCTGCGTCGTCTACTACGACCTCGAGACACGCCATCTCGAGCTCCACCGCGTCCCCTACGACCTCAAGCTCGCCATGCAGAAGATCATCCGCTCCCCACTCCCTGAGAAATTCGCCAAGCGACTCGCCCTGGGCAAATAGCCTGCCGCGCCGAAACCAACCGCGCCCAGACAGCACGAGGCCGCCGCCCCCAGCCGGGGACGGCGGCCTCACCTGCGCCTGCGTGCCGCGCCTCAGCCGCGGGCGACGACGGCCAGCGTCACGCTGGCGGACGCGACGCCCGGCGCGGTCGCCGTCAGCGTCAGCTCGCCCGACGTGGCGGCGGCGCGGACGATGGCCATGCAGGCGCCGTGGTAGGTGCTCATGACGCCACTGACGAAGCGCTCCGTGCAGGTCGCGTCGCCGTTGCCGGCCGCCGCGAACGCGCCGGCCCCCGTGACGGCGAACGTCACCGGCAACGCCGCGTGCGGCTGCACCGTCCCCGCCGCGTCCACGACCTCGACGCGGACATGGACGACATCCTCGCCGTCCGCCGTCAGCTCCGTGCGCTCCGGCGTGAGGACCAGCCGCGCGGGCTCGCCGGCCGTCCGGACGCTCGTGCGCAGCACCTCGTTGCCGTCGGCGTCGCGGCCGATGGCGATGACTTCGCCGGGCTGGTAGGACACCTCGTCCCAGCAGACGCGCCAGACGGAGGACTCGCGGACGCGGACGCCCTGGGAGACGCCGTTGACGAGCAGCTCGACGCTGGCGCAGTTGGTGTAGGCGTGCACGGGCGTCACCTGTCCGACGCGCTCCGGCCACGTCCAGTGGGGCAGCAGATGGAGGACGGGACGGTCTGTCCAGCGCGCGGCATAGAGCCACACGCGGTCCTTCGGCAGCCCGACCAGGTCGTAGATGCCGAAGTAGGAGGCGTGGGCCGGCCAGAACGCATCAAACGGCGTCGGCTCGCCCAGGTAGTCGAAGCCCGTCCAGACGAACTCGCCGAAAATCCAGGGCGACTCGTCCTGGCCGCGGAATTCGCGGTCGGGGGTGGTTGCCCATGGCGGGAATTCGAGGTCGTAGCTGCTGACCTGGATGATGTCGTGGGGACGTCCGTTCCAGGCCTGTCCCTCCTGGACAGGGAAGAAGTACTCGCCCCTGGAGCTGACGGTGGAGGCGGTCTCGCTGCCGAACTGGGGCAGCTTCGGGTAGTGGCTGTGGAGCTCGGCGTAGCGGTGCGGCTTGTAGTTCCAGCCGGCCAGGTCGAGCGCCGTCGGCAGGTCGTTCTTGAAGCAGCCGTCGGGACGGTCGAGGCCGGCGGCAACGGGACGCGTCGGGTCGGTGCGGCGCGCGATGGCCGCCAGCTTCGCCGCGACGCGGCGACCGTCCGGCGACGACTGCTCGTTGATCTCGTTGCCGATGGACCAGAAGATGACGGACGGATGGTTGCGGTCGCGGCGGATGAAGTCCTCGAGATCACGCTGATGCCAGGCGTGGAAGTCGCGGCTGTAGTCATTGGCGCACTTGCCCAGCTCCCAGCAGTCGAACGCCTCGTCCATGACGGCGAAGCCCATGGTGTCGCAGAGGTCGAGCAGCTGCGGCGCGGGCGGGTTGTGCGAGGTGCGGATGGCGTTGCAGCCCATCTCCTTGAGCAGCCGCAGGCGATACGACATGGCGGGCACGGAGAACGCGGCGCCGAGCGGCCCCAGGTCGTGATGCAGGCAGACGCCCTTCAGATAGTACGGCTTGCCGTTCAGCGTCATGCCGGTCTCCGCCGAGAAGCTCACCGTGCGGAAGCCATGGGCGAGCGTGACGCGGTCGCGGACCTCGCCGTCCTTCAGCAGCTCCAGCGTCACCCGGTAGAGCGCCGGCGTCTCCGGCGACCACAGCGCAACCTCCTCGACCTCCAGACTGTGGCTGTCGCCCTCGAACGTCGACATCCGGAACCAGCCGCCGTCCGGAGACTCCACCAGCATCTTGACGACGCAGCCCTCCACACAGCCGCCCTCCAACTGCACCTTCAGCGTCGCCCGACGACGGCGCACATCGAGCGACTCATCCGTCAGCCAGATGCCCTGATACCCGAAATGCTCGCGCTCCTTCGTCACCAGACGCGCCTCGCGGTAGATGCCCGCGCCCGGGTACCAGCGCGAGCTCTGCGGCGGATTGTCCACACGAACCGCCAGCACATTCTCCGCCCCAAAACGCACCGCCTCCGTCGCCTCGACGCAGAACGACGCATACCCAAACGGGCGTCCGCCCACCTCAATCCCGTTCACGAACACGCGCGAATGGCTCATCACGCCGTCGAACTCCACCCACACGCGCCGCCCCCGCTCCGACTCCTCCAGCCGGAACGTGCGCCGATACCAGCCGACGCCCATGTGCGGCAGACCGCCTGTCCGCCCGTAGTGACGGCTCTCCGTCTCCTCGCCATTCTGCACAATCCGCGTCACCTGCAGGTCATTCTGCGCCTCGAACGCGCCCGAAATGGCCCAGTCATGCGGCACGCACACCGCCTCCCAGCCACGGTCGTCAGCCTCCGGACGACTGAACGACATGTCATCCTGGCGCGTAAAGTGCCATCCATCATGCAAAACGGCGGTTCTTCTCATCTTTCTGCAATACTCCTAGACAACCAACTCTGACGGCAGACGCACACCGACGCCCCCGACACGGACAGACAAACAATGGTCTGCACCCATGCGCCAACACGCGCACAGGTACAGACCAATAATGTAAGGCAGGCTTCACGGACTGTCCACTCCAGCCTTGACGCACGCCGCTCCTATCGCGAAAAGCCGGTGTCATGTGCCTGTTGTGGACAAAGAAGTTGGGCTTCCTCCGCGAACAGTCTCATTCTTCTTGTTTATTTTGTGTCTTTTGTGGACAAAGAAGTTGGGCTTCCTCCGCGAACAGTCTCATTCTTTTTGTTTATTTTGTGTCTTTTGTGGACAAAGAAAGTTGGGCTTCCTCCGCGAGCAGTCTCATTCTTTTTGTTTATTTTGTGTCTTTTGTGGACTCTAGCTTTTGTGGACTCTGGCTTTTGTGGACTCTGATCACTGTGCGCCGTAGTAGTTCGCGTCGCAGTTGCTTCCGCCGACCGCGCCCGAGTTGAGCGACAGCGACGACACATGCCCGTCCAGCCACACCACGTTGGCGAAGTTGTTGTGTCGGAATTCCATCGGCTGCCAGTTGCTCTGCCACCCCCAACTGCCCGGCGACAGAAACGCCGTCCAGGTGCTGAAGCTCTTGTAGCGGCTGTCGCTGGAGCCAAAGTACTGGTCTGCGAACACAAGGGTCTCCGTCGGCTTCTTGAAGTAGCTCACCGTCCGCAGCTGACCACCCGAGCTGAAGTTGCGCCCATTGTACCCAATGTACCATGCGTTGTGGCCATAGCCTGGCTGCTTGCCCGTCTGCGACGGGCACATCAGCGTCTTGTACTGGTTCAGGTCGTCGATGTAGTACTCGCCCGTCGTGTTCGGTGTGCCGGCGATGTACCCATACAGCTTCGCCGGCCAGAAGTTCACGTGACGCGCCTTGTCCTTGGAGCCATCCACGTCACCCGGCCAGAACGCCGGAACCAGATAGTCCTCCGAGTCCATCGTGTACATGTTCAACGCCAAACCGATCTGCTTCAGGTTGTTCACGCACGAGATCTGACGCGCCTTCTCGCGCGCCTTGCTCAGCGCCGGCAGCAGCATCGCCGCCAGTATCGCGATGATGGCAATCACGACCAACAGCTCAATCAGCGTGAACAAACGGCGTAACCTCTTGTTGCCCATCCTCTTTCTCATGTCTCTGCTCCTTTCTTTTCCTTTGACTGTTGCTTCTTGCTTCTTGCTATGACACATGAACCTGCCAGCTGCGGCAGCTCTCTAGCGTTTGCCTATTCTGTGACCTTCAACACTTAGCAACCTGTTTCCGTAAATGGTTGCCCGCGAATTGGAAACGTGTTTCCAAAGGTTATGGTTCGCCCCTACGCGCGTAGGCTGGTGTGTGTGGCGGAGGGGGAGCTTGTGGGGTGTATGGGAGGGGGGGGAACGGAAGCCTTTGAGTCGGCGTGTCACACGGTCTCGCGAGGCTTCAGGGTAGCCGGATAGCGTCGCTGGACCATCAGCTCCGGCTGGTCGATGAGCTGCTGGATGTCCTGGGCGGCCTGACGACCGATGGCGAAGTCATCGACGACGACCCTCGGCAGGCACAGGCTTCCCTTCGAATAGCTGTAGCCGGAGAGGACCTCGACGTCCTGTGGCACGCGCAGTCCCTCCGCCTGGAGTTGACGGATCACCAGATCAGCCAGGTTGTGGTTGTAGGTCACGATCGCCGTCGGCGCCTCCGGAGTTCCGAAGATTTCCATGTCGAGCGGCTGCGAGCTGTCTTCCCGCGCCGTCTGCTCCTCGATGACCGCCTCCGGATGCTCACGCCGCAGCTCCGGCAGCACCGCCATCATCTGCTGTTCGATGAACACCACCGCCGCCGAGGTCACATGCAGATACAGCAGCCGCCGATGTCCCTTCGCCAGCAGGCTCTCGAACGCCGCGCGGGTGCTCGCCTGCGTGTCATTGACGATGTACCGCCAGCCCTGCTCCAGCGTGCCGGGAACCGTCACCAGGAACAGCAGCGGCAGAGGCTGCCCCAGCGTCTCCAGCCAGTACGACTCGCTCGGCTGCGCACCCCACACCAGCAGGCCGTCAATCGTCTGCGACTGCAGCAGCGACACGTACTCGCGCTGCGTCCGGAACCGCTCGTCGTTGAACAGCAGCAGCAGCCGGTACGGCCCCTTGCTCAGACCATCCTCCAGACCGCTCAGCAGCCTGCACAGATGGCCATCCTCAAAGATGTGCCTCCGCATCTGGTGATACGAAGGTATCAGAAGCCCCACAATCCACGACCGGTGCGCGAAGACCCGACGGGCGTTCGCGTTCGGCACATAGTCCAGCTCCCTCGCGCACGACAGCACATGGCTCCGTATCGACTCCGAGATGTTCCGCACCCGCTCGTGGTTGTTCAGTATCCGAGACACCGTGCTGATGGACACACCAGCCAGCTTCGCCACATCCCGTATCGTGTTCTTCGCCAAAACGACGCCCTCCCCTCTTTCTCACACACTGCCTAACAATCATCCCTTTCTGCCCCGTCTTTCCGGAAACGTGTTTCCGAGACGTTGGCTAATATAGCCTCCCATTTCCCTTTTGTCTAGGTGCTGTGTGTGTGGTGGAGAGGAGGTGAGGCGGGCGCCTTTGGGACGCTGGCGCCGCCTCACCTCTGCACGGCGGGCTGAGGAAGCTCAAGAGCTTCGCGATGCCGCCGTGCGGGGAAGAGTGGTATTATCAGTAGTTCTTGGACCAGTCGCCCATGACGGTGTTGCGGCAGTTGCGGCTTTCGACGTGTCCGTCGAGCCAGCCGTAGTTGTTGGTGGTACCGCTGCCGTGGAGGCAGGTGCCGTAGGCGCCGATGCGGTCCGTGGTGGTCGAGGAGTTGTTTCCCGGCGGGACGGACTGGTTCTCGGTGAAGGAGCCCTCCTTGCCGTAGAGTCCGATCCAGCAGTCGGAGGCGGTGTCGGCGGAGGCGATGACGTTGTCGGCGAAGAAGATGGTTCGCGAGGGGCTCTTGACGGTGGTGAGGGGACAGCCCTTGTCGATGCGGGTGGCGTAGTTGCCGCTGTCGGTGCAGGTCTGGTTGACGCCATAGGTGACCTTCCAGTCCTTGGCGAAGGAGTCGGTGCCGCCGTCGCAGACCTTGGTGTAGTGGTTGGTTCCGGAGGGGCAGGTCCAGGCCTTCTTGTCCCCGATGTACTCGTGGATGAGGCCGAAGAGGTAGACATTGGTGTACTGGATGCCGTTGAGGGTGCAGGGCTTGGTCTGGTTCGGCGGCAGCACGCCGTCGCTGCTGTCCGCATATTGGATGGTGCCCAGCATGACCTGCTTGAGGTTGCTCGTGCAGGAAATCTGACGGGCCTTCTCGCGCGCCTTCGACAACGCCGGCAGCAGCATCGCCGCCAGGATGGCGATAATCGCAATGACCACGAGCAGCTCAATCAGCGTGAATCGTCTCATCTTCATGAAAGCCTCCTGTACGTCTGTATCTTTCCTCAACTATGCTCTTCCTCTCCTTCGACATGCTATGTTATACCAATATTTGCGACAGAAAACAAGACCTACACCCCCAAAAATTCAAAAAAAAAACATCATTTGCCCTCCATGAGCCTCCAGCCCCCCACCCTGACCCGCCTTGAAGGCACCCTGCCCGCCATGGCTCTCCTCCCCCTGGACAGCGACCATCTCCTCGCCGCCGGAGACGGACGACTCGCCGTCTACGACGTCGCCACGCCCACCTGTCCGCGCCTCATCGGGCAGCTTGAGGGCATCGCCTCCGCCCGGCAGATTGCCGTCGCCGGACGCTTCGCCCTCGTCACCGCGCGCGAGCGCGGACTCTGGGTCGTCGATGTCAGCGACCTCAGCCGTCCGCGGCTCGTCCACCGGCAGGAGACCGTCGAGCTCGCCACCGGCATCGCCGCCGACGGCGACCTCATCTACGTCGCCCAGCGACTCTACGGCGTCGAGCTCCTGCGGCTGCTCCCCGACGGCCACCTCGTCCACCTCTCACGCGCCATCACCGACGAGGCGCAGTCCGTCGTCGTCACCCCCGACGGCTGCTGCGTCGGCGACTGGATGACCGGCAAGGTCACGCGCCTCCGCCTGACCGCGACCGGACAGCTCCGCCACGCCGGCTTCGCCCGCCTCGACGGCTTCGGCGACGGCCTCGCCCTCGTCGGAGACCTCCTCCTCGCCGCCACCGGACACCATTCCCAGACGCTGCCCCCCGCCGAGCGTCCGGGGCGCGGACATGGGCTCGAACTCTTCCGGCTCCCCGAACATGGCGCGCCCATCCGGCTCGGCGGACTCCATTTCCCCGTCTGGCCCGAGACCCTCAACGACTTCTGGACAGTCCGCTCCGACGGCCAGACCGCGTTCTGCGCCGACACCCACAACGGCCTCCACCTCGTCGACATCCGCAAGCCACACGCGCCAACCCTCCTCGCCTCCTTCCGCCTCCCCGAACAGGACTTCGGCAGACGCCCCGCCGACGGCTCACCACGACGGCTCCCCGACTGCGTCACCAGCGTCGCCCTCGCCGCCCGCGGCGTCGCCTTCGTCTCCGGACTCTGCACGGGACTCTGGCTCTGCCAGAGCCCCCTCGCCGACGGCACCGCACCTCGGCGTGAGACATTCGCCGACCAGACTCCCACCGTGCACCGCACGCTGCGCCCGCGTCCGCCGCGGACGCTTCCGCATCATCGGCGCGTCCTCGCGGGACACGACATCCGTCAGCTCTGGCCCGACGGCGACCGCCTCTGGGTCGCCGCCTCCCATGACGGGCTCCTGCTCCTCGACGGCGGCGACCTCACGCTTCGCCAGACCTTCCCACTCGGCTGCGTCCATGACGTCTGTCGCCGAGGCGACCGCCTGTACGTCGCCCGCGACCTCGGGGTGCTGGAGCTGCTGGACATCCTGCCGGACCGCACGCTCCGCCCCGTCGCCCGCTTCTCGCAGCCGGGTGTGGCCATCCGGCACATCCATCTGTCGCAGGACGGACGCTTCGCGCTCGTCTCGGGCGGCACGGGCGTCTCCTGCATCCTCGACCTCACCGCCCTGCCTGACATCCGGCTGGCCCATCGCCATGCGCCTGGCGGCATCCAGTACGGCGACGGCTTCCCCGAACACGACCTCGACGGCATCATCCCCCAGAACTGGCACTACACCGGCCTGGCCTGGTACGACCTCCGGGGCGACCAGCCCACCCTCCTCCGCCATGACCGAACCCCACGCCTCGCCGACCAAATCGACGGCATCGGCCTCTTCCGAGGACAGTTCCTCCTGGCCGCCTGGGGACATGGCTATCTCCTCGGAAACCAGCATGGCTTCCGTCTCCACTCCGTCCCCAGACACCAGCCCCACGGCATTCCGTCCTGGGACGGCGACCGCACCGTCCTCTTCTCCTGCCGACGCAACGGCACCATCCAGGCCTACGACTTCGCCGACCCGACCCATGCCGTCTTCCTGCCCGAACGCTCCCTCGTCCTCAACGGAACCCCCGGACGCATCCACTTCAGCCCCGACGGACGAGCCCTCATCCCCGCCGGACACGACGGACTCCTCGTGGAGAAACCGTGAAGCCGCTGCCGCCGCGACAGCGGCGCAACTCGACCTAACGCGGCTGATGGCGTCCCAGGCAAGACCTGCAGGAGCCAACCGCCGACAGCAAAAAGGACAGGCCAGCGCACGCCAGTTCCAGGCAGTTTCCTGGAGGGGTGCGTCTGGCCTGTCCGGGGTGGTGGCCTATGCGTCGGCGACGAGAGACTACGGGAGCAGGATGAGATCCATGAACTGGTCGGGACGCTTGGGCGCCTGGCCGATGCCAGGTGTGAGCTCGAGCCAGCCGATGCGCTGCTTGCCGTCATTCATGTTGATGATGACGTTGAAGCGCGTCGCGGAGTTGGGGACAAGCCGGAAGGGGCTGATGGAGATGGGCGGGAGGGCCAGCTCGTAGACGACGCCGGCAGGTGTCTGGCGGATGGCGCAGTCACCCTGGTCGGTGCGTCCGAGCGGCTTCGGCAGGGAGTCGTAGGTGCTGGCGGAGCCGGCTATGCGGACGAGCAGAGGCTTTCCCTGGAAGAGGGAGAGGGAATATTCGAAGTCATCGTCCTGATATCCGGCGGTTCCCCTGACGGCGTTGGCGATGGTGTCGAACGCGAACTGGAGACCGTCGCCCCGCCAGGTCGCAGACTCGCCGAGCGTGTCGACGGGATGGAAGCCGTCCTTGCGGACGAGGAAGGAGAGATAGAGGCGGCTGTCGTCCCAGCGGCAGCGGAAGTCGACGGTAGTCTGCTTCTGGGCGTCGGTCCAGGGAATCTCCTGGACGGCGTTGCGGCTGGTGAGGGTGACGGGCGGGGTGTCCTGCCAGTCGTCGAGGCTGCCGTCGATGGTGATGGGCGCGGTGGCTCTGGGGATGAAGAGGGCGCGCAGCGGCTCGTTGAGCGTCTCGCGCTGATTCAGGGCGGGGACATCGACGAGGAGCTGGAGGTTGATGGGCGTCATGCTGATGGCGCTGGCGGTGCGGAATTCGATGGTGGCGGTCTCCTCGGCGGGGATGCCGTCGAAGGGGATGGCCAGGGAGCCGCTGACGAGTCCGGGGGTCTGGACGGAGACGGTGCCGGAGAGCGGGCGCGCCGTCAGGTTGGTGATGCGGACGGCGAAGCGATTGGGCGAGATGATGTTGATGGAGGCGCGGAACGCCTTGTCGGAGGTGGTCATCTGGGCGTTGGCGATGAGGCTGGCGAGCTGGGTGGCGGGGAGTTCGGACTCGAGGTAGATGGGGCATTCGTCGAGAGTGAAGGCGTTGCCGCCGAGCCGTGAGCCCATGAAGTCGAAGGCCTTGATGGAGTCGGTGCTGCCGAAGCGGATGGTCTCGGGCTTGCCGTTCCATTTCCAGAGGACGGCGACGCGGTGGGTGCCGCGGTCGAAGAGGTAGCAGCGGACATTGGCGCCGAGACGGACCTGTCCGGCGGGGCGGCCGTCCTCGAGCCGGTCGGCGGCGGCGCGGACAGCGTAGAGGTAGAGGGAGGGCATGACGGCGTGGCGGTTGTCGCCGTTGCCGGGACGCAGGCAGCCCCAGGCGGTCTGGCAGAACACGTCGCCCATGTCGAAGTGGAAGTAGGTCTCGACGCCGCTGGCGAAGCCGATGATGTTGTTTCGGATGTCACGGGCGGTGTTGACGACGCAGGCGGGCAGGATGCGGTTGTCGGGATAGGCCGAGGGGAAGACGCGTCCGGCCTCGGTGGAGAAGAAGCGGTAGTTGGGGTTATGGCGGCGCGCCATCTTCTGGAGACTCCGCATGTCCTCGGCGTAGTCGGGGAGTTCCGGGAGCTGTCGGTAGGGGTGTTCGGAGATGATGTCGAGCCGCTGTGCGACACCGGGCTTGGAGATGACGGTCTCGATCCAGGGGACGGCGGTGCCGCAGGCGTCGGGGCCGGCGATGAGGGCGTTGGGGTCGGCGGCGCGGATGGTGTCGGCGGTGGCGATGATGCAGCGCGCGACGGCGTCGGGGGTGACGACATCGAGACGGTCGGGGTCGGGGTTGGTGGAGCGTCCGGACCAGATGTTGGGCTCGTTGAGGATTTCATAGACGTCGACAAGTCCCCGGATCTCGCGGATCTTTTGGCCCAGGTAGGTCTGCCAGGAGGTGTAGTCCTTGGGGAGGAAGAAGGCCTCCTTGCCCTGGAGGACATTGTCGAGGCAGAAGAGGACGCCGATGCCGGCGTCATGGAAATCCCGGACGGCTTCGAAGCCGTGGCCCTTGGAGAGCCAGACGCGGGCGTAGCCGAGACGGAACATCTTCATCATGTCGAGGGTGATGTCGAGGTTCTGCGTGCGGGTGCTGGAGACGTTGATGCCGAAGCGTCGGACGACGGGACGCGGGCGGTCGATGACGCCGAAGGGGAGGACGTGCTCGTCGGCGTGGTCTCCGTCCGTGACGGTGACGATGAGCGTCAGCCAGCCGCGGGCGTCCTGGGGGACGGTGATGTCGAGGCGTTCCCGTGAGGGCAGGCCGCCGACGGGCCGTGGCGGCACGGAGGCGATGGTCTTGCCGAAGACGTTTTCGACTCTCCAGGCGAGCGTGGCCTGCCGGACATCGGCGCGGGCGGGCTCGAGGGCGAGGGTTGCGGTGATGGGGTCGCCGGGGTGGTAGATGGTGGAGTCATGGTTGAGGTTGCCGGCGATCCAGACGTGGGCGTCGTCAGCGAAGCGGGTGTCGAGACTGAGCCTGGAGGAGGCGTCGTCGATCCAGACGGTGGCGTCGGGCTCGAAGTCGAGCCGAGGGAAGACGAGGTTGTAGAGGGCGCCATAGGTGTTGGCGGGGGTGCCGATTCTCACCACGCCGGGCGCGTCCTTGCCGTATTCGGGCACATTGAGGGTGAACCGCTGCCATTCGGGGGTGACGCGGACGGTCTTCAGGTAGGTGTGGGCGTTGGCGGGGAAGAGGTTGATGTGGACGTTGGTGGGACGGGCGGCCTTCATCCAGACGGAGAAGGAGATGGGCTTGCCGGTGACGGTGGGGACAGGCTGGAAGTGGAGCTTGTTGACGCTGTTGGGAGGAGTGGTGACCTTGAAGGAGCGCTTGCCCGAGTGGGCGGTGGTGTCGTCTGTCTCGACCTTGAGGGCGCCGGTGAAGCCGATGTCGCGGTAGTCGTAGTGCTTGCCGTCCGTCTTGGAGGCGAGGAGGCTGAAGTCGGCATAGGCGAGGCCATAGAGACCGCGCTCGGCGCCGCCATTGACGAGATTCTCGCGGGCGGCATCGAAGGGCTTTTCCTCGACGATGGGGGTGAAGGAGCAGTCGCCGAGGGTGAAGACGGCGGGCTTGGGGAAGCTGAGCCGGAGTCGGAGGTGGCGGATGTCGGCGGGGAGCCGCTGGTCGAAGGTGAAGGTCTGGGGCTCCGGGCCGGCGAGGCAGTTTTTGACGCGCCAGTAGTGGCCGTTGGGCTTGCCGTTGACGGTGGCCTCGCCCTCGAAGTAGAGCTCGAAGGGGGCATGGGGCGTGGCGCTGAGCGTGACGGCTAGGCGCGCATTGCGGTCAGGGACGGCGTTTCGGATGGGGATGCGGAGCGTGAACTCGGTGCGGGGTCTCCCGTCGGCGAGGAGGCGTGTGGTGTCGAGGACGAGCTTGCCGTCCCGGAAGGAGACTCCGAGGAGTCCGTCCGTGTCCTTGGGGATGGTCTGGAGGCTGGCGGCATAGTGCCTCTCGGAGTCGAGGATGGCGTCACGCGCTGGGGCGAGGGTATGTCCGTCCCAGTCGTGGACGATGGCGAGGAGCGGGAGGGCGCAGAGCAGGCCCAGGATGGAGGCGAGTCGTTTCATGGCGTTTGCTTTGGGTAGTGTGTGTGGTGAGGTGGCCGGGCATCGGCTCCGGGTCACTGGATGCGCGAGGTGTAGAGTTCCGTTTCGGCGGTGTTGGTGTTGGCGTACCCGACCTTGCGGATGATGCGGAAGGCGTCGGCGTGTCCGTCGAGGCAGAGCATGTGGCAGCGGAGGTTGTGGTTGGTGCCGTAATCGTCCGAAGACCAGAAGACGGCTTCGCCGGTGCTGCCGGAGACGCCACAGGCGGCTTCCTTGCTCTTGGTGTTGTCCGCCACATCGAGTCGGGTGCCGCTGGCGTTGTTCTCGGCGAGGAGGATGGCGCTGGCGGGCTGCTTGATGGAGATGGTGCGCGGGACGGAGGCGCCGTCGCTCATGTTGATCCAGGCGTAGGGGATGGCGTAGCTGCGGCGCAGCGTGGAGCTGCGGCTGTCGGCGGGGCACTGGAAGAGCTTCCAGTTGCCGGTGGGCCAGCCGCTGCCGGTGAAGGGGTAGTTCAGATAGCTCTTGCCGAGAACGTAGTCCCAGTGGTAGCGCTGCGTATAGAGATGGGGGGCTCTGGCTCGGGAGTTGTCGATGGGCGGGGCGACGTAGTCGTCGTAGTCGGACTGGTAGAGTGCGAGGCAGATGCCGAGCTGCTTGAGGTTGTTGGTGCAGGAGATGGCGCGGGCCTTCTCGCGGGCCTTGGAGAGGGCGGGCAACAGCATGGCCGCCAGGATGGCGATGATGGCGATGACGACGAGGAGCTCGATGAGGGTAAAACGGCGCTGTCTGCTTTGCATGGTGTGTGCTGGCTCTGTGTTGGGGTGGTGTGTAAAGATTTTTCTGGGGGCTTGGGGGCTAGATACTGGAAAGGGTGTGGGTATGGGGGATGCCGCCGAGGTGTTCCCGGACGATGATGCCGTAGTAGGGGTCCTCCAGTTGCCGGAGGTAGTGCTCCCGCAGTTGCTCGGGGGACATGAGGTCGACGTGGAGAGGGATGTGGCGGATGGTGGGCTGGGGCCGCTCGACCATCTCGACAAGGCGCTCCATAGCGGTGGTGACGAAAGTCCGGAGGGGACGGATCATGGCGCAGATGACCTTCGGCGACTCGATGAGGTCGTAGGGCAGCGTGTAGCTGTAGACGAACGGGGGAAGGTCGTGGAGTCCCCGCTCCTGGCAGTGCCGGAGAAAATGCCGGGCGAGGACGCTGGAGAAGAAGACGAGGCAGGTGTGGGGAGCGGCGGCGGCGTCTATCAGCTCCGGCAGGGAGCGGCACTGCATGGCGGCGATGTCCAGGGGGAAGCCACGGGCACATTCGCTGGCCAGGCCGGCGTTGAGGGGCAGGCCCTCATGGACGCAGAGCACGCGCCGGAAGCCGCGTTGGGAAAGGATCTCGAAAAGGCGCAGGAAACAGTCACGCTCATTCAGGTAGACGGCGTTGCAGGCGGGGTGTGGGGAGTAGAGCAGCAGCGGGACGTTCTGGACGAAGGCCGGTGGCGGCTCATCCACCGGAAGGTGGAGATGGTAGAGGATGCCGTCCGCCTGGCGGCTGACGAGATTCCGCAGGCTCTCCAGCTCCTTCTGGCGGTCATAGTGGGTCAGGGACAGCAGCAGCTGGTACCCATGCCGCTCCGCCTCATCCATCAGGCACTGGGTGAGGAAGCTGCTGTAGACTCTGGCTATCTCGCTGATGACCAGACCCAGTGTCCGGCTCCTCCCCATCTTCAGCGAGCGCGCCGTCGCCGAGGGCGTGTAGTGCAGCTCCCGCACCGCCTCGTCTATCCGGCGCTTCGTCTGCTCCGAGATCCGCGCCGACAGCGGATGGTGGTTCAGATACATGGAGACCAGGGACACCGAGACCCCACCCCGATCCGCTATGTCCTTGATGCGCGTGCGCATATCCCTTTTCTCGCTCCTTCGCTATACTCTATCCATGCCTGTTGAAACGTTTAAACAAAAACATAGCCACTCATTTTGTTTTTTCAAGTTTCTCTTGGCTGTTCTTTTCAAGTGTCTCTGTCTCTTACTGTTAGAATTTTATGAGGAAGGACGGGCGGGCGGTGACGTCCCCTGCGGGGGCGTGTGACCCGTCGGACAGGGGCGCATCCGGTCGTGAACGTCCTTCCCTTCCGAGAATTTGGTGGCCTCACTCACACGCGCGAGGCAAAAAAAAGTCCCCGCGCCGCCAACGGGGCTGGCCCGATGGCGGCGCGGGGGACTGGGTGTGCGACTGTGTGTGGGGAGGGGGTGACTATTCGGCGGCGAGCTCGAAGAAGACGGTGGTGCCGTCGCGGTGAGTGTCGATGGAGAACTGGAGCTGTCCGGGGGAGCGCTTGACGGTGGTGATTTCGCGGGTGCGGTTGCCGGCGAGGTCGAGGGCATAGAGCTTCAGGGCGTCGGCATGGTCGGACTTGAGGGTGGCGGTGAAGCGTCCCATCTTGAGGAGGATGGGCATGTCGCCATATCGGCTGACGGTCTTGCGTTCCTCGTCCTGGAAGGTCATGCGGTTGTTGAGGGCGTCGGTGGCGTAGACGATGGTGATGCGTCGGGCCTGACGGAGGGGCTTGAGGCCGTCGATGGCGACGGCGGCGACGCAGCCGCGTTCGTCAAGCTGGTCGAGCGAGAAGTCGTTGGCCTTGGCGGTGGTTTTGGCCTCGGCGCAGAAGCCCTGGAGTCTGGGGGTGTTGATGCGCATGAAGTTGCGCTTGGTGTCGAGCAGGAGTTCGCCGGTGGCGGACTCGAAGCGGGAGATGCCGTCGGAGGCGTTGTCGGCGGGGAGGAGTCCGCGGTCTTTGAGGAGTTTGACGAGCTGTTCGGAGCTGGTCTGCTTGGCGTCGACGAGCTGTGAGAAGCCGGCGAGGTCGGTGACGACGCTGGAGCCGCCGCTGCGGGTGAGCCGCAGTTCGCGCTGTCCGAGCGGGGTGAGGTCTTCGGGCTTGTCGAAGCACTCGAGGGCGAAGCCGGTGAGAAGGGCGAGTCGGTTCTGCTGGCTGGAGAGGGGGCTGACGGCGGCGGGCGAGTCGTAGATGGAGGAGGTGTCCACGGCGATGCGGACGCGGCTGTCGGCGGGTCGGACGTCGCCGCGCATGAACATGAAGAAGCCGAGGTATTCGGCGGCCACGCGGACGGGGTCGTTGAAGATGCAGAAGGAGGCGAGTTTTCTGGGGTTGTCGTTCAGGTCGCGGACGCTGACGGAGCCGGCATGGGAGGTGAGGACATCGATGTCCTGGAGAGCGGCGTAGGAGGCGAAGGAGAACGAGTGGTCGTGGCGGTACTGGTTCCACCAGACGGAGGCATATTCGGTGACGACGAAGGGCTTGCCGAGCTGTCGGGTGGAGATGGCGCCTCGGTAGTGAGGTGCGGCGCCTCCGAGGGAGCTGCTCTGAGAGATGATGTTGAGGGCGCCGTTGCCACCCCAGGGATGGTCGTGGTAGGAGTTGCTCGAGACGTAGTCGCAGTGGCGGCGGAGGGCGTTGTAGTGCTGATCCTTGAGCATGTTGTAGTTGGTGGTGGGGCCCTTGAAGCCGAGTTCGTCGAGCTGCTGCCGGTACCAGCGGATCATGGCAAGCTCGGTCTCGCGCATGAAGAGCCGCGCGGGGCGCGACTGCTCCTTTCCGGGCTCGAACATGGGGACGTTATCGAAGGAGGCGTAGGCGGTGTTGGCCTCGCGGTTGAACGCGGCGAGGTCGCCCTGATAGTGGCGCTTGAGGAAGTCGCGGTAGGCGGGGGTTGCCAGCTCCGGCTTGAGGGGGCGCATGAAGGCGAATTCCTGCTCGTTGTAGCCGTGGGTCATGGCGAGGAGGGGTTCGTCGACGAGCCGCGTCTTGGTGTAGGGGTTGACATGGGTGAGGAGCGTCTCGACGCCCCAGCGCCAGTTGTCGCGGATGTTCTGGTCGAAGAGCATCCGTCCCTTGAAGCATTCGTCGGTGAGTCGCGCGCTCCAGGCGTTCTTGCCGGTGGTGTAGCCGAGGAAGCCGGTCATGCAGTCGAAGTTGAGGTAGATGCCGTTTTCCTTGAGCTGGGAGACGAGGTAGTCGAAGAGGTCGAGGCGCTGTGGGTTGAACTGTCGTTCGCCGGGTGCGCCGCCCATGAGCCAGGAGTCGAGGAAGTGGGTGCGTATCATGTTGAAGCCGGCCTTGCGCATCTCCTGGCAGAACAGCCGGACGCCCTCGTGATCCTTGCAGGCGTCCAGCTCGCCGCCGCTGATGGAGTTGGCGTAGAAGCGGACGGGGCGGTCAGGGGCGGTCTCGAAGGCGAAGCGTCCCTGGGCGTTGATGATGAGTCGCCCGAGGTCGCCGCTCTTCCCTCGGAACGGGTACCAGGGGCTCACGTCGAGCGCGGAGCCTGCGGTGCGCACGTTGCGTGGGGGGAAGGACACGGCGCGCCAGTCGTCGCTGGCCGTGATGACGACGGGGCGATCCTTGGGCAGCTCGGGCGGCTCCATGGCGAGCGCCAGTCCCGTCACCATCCAGATGGGCGAGCCGTTCAGGGAGCGGAACGTCACCGAGGCCACGTCGGCAAGCTCGCTGTTGAGGGGGAAGGTCGAGCCATACAGGCCGACGCTGTTGCCGCCCGTCAGTTTGGCGCGGATGGCGACGCCGCCGTTCTCGAGGGTGCGCGGGTTCCACCAGTCCGCCACATCGACGTTGGCGCGGACGGCGATGGTCTGCTGATGGCCCTGGCTGTCGCGGACCTCGATGCTGCCGAGGTCGCCTTTGGCGGTGGCGGGGAGCCAGCAGGCCCCATGGAGCACGAGCAGATGGCGGGCGCGCTGCGGCTGCGGCAGCGTGACGGTCGCCGTCTCGGGGCCGTTCGGGAAGCGCTGCGACTTGAGGGTGATGACGCCCTTGCCGTCGAGCTGCGGCGCGAAGGGCAGTCCGTTGAGGGACTTCACGCCCTGCTGGGCGAGCCGTTGGCGGATGGCGGCCTTGAGGGTGCGTCCGTCCTGGTCGGGGCCCTGGTCGGACCAGCCGCCCTGGCCGTCGCCCTCCGTCTCGTCCTCGAACGCCATGTTGGCGGCGGAGGCGATGCTGACCGGCCAGCCCAGCTCGGCGAGCCGCAGACGCCGCAGCCAGATGGTGCCGGTGACCTCCTGGAAGCCTATCGAGAGGCGGACGGACGAGGCCAAGTCCGCAGGGAACGACACGTCGCGCTCGACGCGCCGCCAGTCGAACGTGCCCAACTGCCCGCCGGCGTCGATGTAGTGCGTCTCGCCCTTGCCGTCCGTGAACGAGAACATGACCTTGACGCTGTACCAGGGCTTGGCGCCCTTGGTGATGTTCTCGCCCCGGAGCTCGAACTCCAGGCGGTACGTCTTGCCCGCCATGAGCCTGGCGGGGAAGGTGCGCTCGACGCAGCGCATCTTGTCATGGGGGCGCTCCGGCGACAGGCTGAGCCGGACGGCGCCGCCGTCGACCTCCAGCGCGGGATTGCGGTCCCAGTCCAGCAGATCCTCCGTCCGCTCAATCAGGGGGCGTCCCCAGGCGGTGGCGCCCAGCGTCAGCGCCGCCAGGGCGACCAGCCATCGTCTTCTCAGCTTCTCCATTCGCGTGCTCCTCTGTCTGTCTCTCTGTTGCTCCATACGTTCACGCACGGGACGCGACGGCCCCCGTCCGGCCAGCGCACGGACGAGGGCCGTCGTTTCTTCCGTCGTCTGTCAGTCAGTCAGTCTCGTCTCGCTCAGCGGTTCGCCTTGGCCTTGGCGGCCTCGACGATGGCCATGAAGCGGCGTCCGTACTCGACGTAGTTGTCGTGCATGGCCTGTGCCTGGGCGGTGACGTTGGCGTCGTGGAAGACGAGGGCCATGTGGGGCTCCATGGAGAAGCCGCCGTCGTAGCCGCGGGCGATGAGGTCCTCGACGATGCGGACGACGTCGCCGTCGCCCTCGCCGGGCCAGGTGTAGGTGGTCTTGCCGGTCGCGTGGTCGAACACGCCGTCCTTGATGTGGACGTAGGCGATGAAGTCGCGGACGTGGCTGTAGAATTCCCAGGAGGACTGCTTGGGATAGGGCTTGGGCTTGGCCTTGTCGTCGGTGAAGACGGGGTTTCCGGTGTCGTAGACGAGCTTGAGTCCGGGGACGTTCTCGAGGAGTCGGAGGGTGAAGGGCCATCCCATGCCGCCGTAGTTCATGCAGTTCTCGTGGACGGGCTGGATGCCGGCGTCGAGGAACATCTGGGTGAGGGTGCGGACACGGCGGAAGCGCTCGTCCTCCATCTGGTCGTCGGGTTCGCGGTCATCGAGCCTGGCGAAGCTCATGATGCGGATGAGCTTGGTGCCGAGGCGCTGCATTCTGGGGATGGCTCGTCTGGCCTCCGCGAGGGAGGAGTCGAAGGGGTCGGTGATTTTCTTGGCCCAGTTGGCGATGGCGGAGCCGAAGCAGTTGACCTGGATGCCGGCGTCCTCGAGCTTGCCGGCGGCGACGTCGAAGTCGGCGTCGGAGAGGTCATGGATGTTCACGCCGTCGATGGCGCGGGACTCGATGCAGTTCCACCCCAGCTCCTTGGTCGCGGCGATCTGGCCGTCCAGGCCACGTGACGCCTCATCCGCAAATCCAGTGTAGTACATGCGCAGCTTCTCCTGTATGCAGTGTGTTGTGTGATGATGATGATGTGACGGGTTCGTTCATCAGCTCCGGAACTCATGTCCGCTGACAGCCATAACATAATGCCGCAAACCCAAAACAAAAAAGCGCCGCGACCGCCGGAACGCCAGAGCATTTGCCGCAAACCGGGGTACATTAAGCGGCGTCCGTCTCGTCTCGTCCCCTCTCTTCGCCTCCCTCCTTACCCAACCCAACCCCCAACAGGAGTGACGTCAGACCATGGCCACCAACCCCGACTGGTACCGGACCAGCTACCGCCGCAACCTCGTCGACATGCACATCGAGGACTGGGACCCGCAGTTCCTCAGCCAGTTCAGCGCCGAAACCTACCTCGACATGCTCCGGCGAGCCCACGTCAAGTCCGCCATGATCTACCTCCAGTCCCATGTCGGACACTGCAACTGGAACTCCGAGAGCGGCCACACCCACGCCTCCTTCCCCAACTGCGAGCGCGAAATGCAGCGGCTCTTCGACCTCTGCCACCAGAACGGCATCGACGTCATCGCCTACTACTCCCTCATCTACAACAACGACGCCTACGCCCAGCACCCCGACTGGAGACTCCGCGACGCCAACGGACACAGCACCCGACTCGACTCCGGCAAGGGACAGTACTTCGGCGGCAGCCGCTACGGCCTCTGCTGCCCCAACAACCCCGACTACCGCGCCTTCGTCCTCGCTCAGCTCGACGAAATCTTCGACCGCTTCTCCTTCGAGGGCATCTTCCTCGACATGACCTTCTGGACGCGCGTCTGCCACTGCCCCGCCTGCCAGCGGCGCTGGCGCGACGAACACGGCGGCGACATCCCCTCCACCCTCGACTGGACCTCGCCGCTCACACTCGAACTCCAGCGCAAACGCGAGGACTGGATGCAGGAATTCTGCCAGCTCGTCACCGACAAAATCAAGTCCAGAAACCCCAACTGCTCCGTCGAACACCAGTACTCCACCATGATGCACGCCTGGCAACAGGGCGTCAACCGCAACATCGCCGTCGCCTCCGACTACTGCGGCGGCGACTTCTACGGCGGCATCCCACAGCACACCCTCGCCTGCAAGCTCTACTACAACATGACCCGAAACCAGCCCTTCGAGTACATGACCAGCAGATGCTATCCCAACCTCAAGGAACACACCACCGCCAAGTCCGAGGACATGCTCCGACAAAGCGTCATGGCCACCCTCGCCCATCATGGCGCCGTCCTCCTCATCGACGCCATCGACCCCGCCGGAACCCTCGACACGCGCATCTACGACACCTACGGACGCATCTTCCGCGACGCCGAGCGCCTCGAACCCTACATGGAGGGAACCATGCTCCAGGACGTCGCCGTCCTCTTCAACCTCGAGGCCAAGTTCAACCCCGACAACGCCCCCGGACTCCCCCACGCCGACGCCGTCGCCGGTGCCTGCCGCAACCTCCAGCGCGCCCACATCCCCTACGGCGTCTTCGGCGACTGGAGACCCGAAAAGATGCGCGACGCCAAGGTCATCGTCCTCCCCGACGCCTTCAACCTCCCCTCAGACGTCTGCGACTTCATCAGCGCCTATGTCCGCGACGGCGGCAGCGTCTACCTCAGCGGACGCACCAACCCCGAGCTCGTCGAGGACCTCCTCGGCGTCCGACCCAACGGCGTCTGGCAGACGCCCATGGCCTACCTCGTCCCCACGGCCGAGCACGCCGACCTCCTCGCGGACAACACCCGCCAGTACCCGCTAGCCGTCACCGGCCACGTCGCCAAGCTCCCCGCCGACGGTCCCTACGACGCCGTCCTCGCCACGCTGGCCCTCCCCTACGAGCCGCCGGCAGACGTCCCCGGCACCCTCCATCCCGACCCCGACGACGGCTACGACTACGCCTCCCATGACGCGCGCTTCGCCTCCATCCACTCGAATCCGCCCGGCCGCTGGCTCGACGACGCGCCCACGCTCGTCTGGCGGCGCGTCGGCAAGGGCCAGGTCATCTACTCGGCGACGCCGTTCGAAGCGGCCGACCGCCCCGCGAACGGCCCCCTGTTCGTGCGGCTCATCGAGCGCCTGGCCGCGGGCCGCGGGCCATGGAGCTTCGGCGCCGACGCGCCCACCCAGGTCGAGCTCGTCGCGTTCGACGCCCCCGAGCGGAAACGCCGCTACATCAGCCTCATCAACGGCATCGAGGGCTTCAGCGTCCCCACGCTCACCGGCAGCACCGTCCGCCTCCAAGTCCCCGGCGAGGCAACCCAAATCCTCGCCCTCCCCGACGAGACGCGCCTCCCCTTCACCCAGCGCGGCAACAGCGTCGAATTCACCACCCCACCCCTCCATATCTGCCAGATGTTCGCCGTCGACTACCGGCAGCGCTGACGACGCCAAATTTGCACTTAATGACGGGTTATCAACAGGCCTAACCCGCTGAACCATAGCCCGCAATGGCGAATTTTCCACAAAATTCGCCATTGCCGCAGGAAGACCGACACCATGGACAAGACCTTCACCCGCGAATTTCCTCACCGCACCTGCCACGAGGGCACGATGCTCGGCAACGGCTGGCTCGGGCTCTACCTCTGGGGCGAGGGACGCACCCTCCGCGTGACCGTCGGCTGCGCCACCCTCTGGGACCACCGCGGCGGACTCGAATGGAGCGAACGCCAGAACTACGCCGACATCCGCCAGGCCCTTGAGGCGCAGGACGCGGCACGGCTCCAGGCCATCTTCGCCTCCTCCTCACCCCAGCAGCCCGACCTCCCCGAGCGCCCCACCCTCATCCCCGCCGGCCGCATCGAGCTCACCCTCCGCGACGGCGCCGAACTCCTGACCTCCACCGCCGACTACAGCACCGGACTCGTCACCGCCACCTACCGGCTCGGCAACGGCGAATTCCACGCCGAACTCCAGCTCGACATGACCGACAAGGGCCGCTTCGCCCTCCGCTGCGACGACCTCGACAGCCTCAAAGTCCTCTCCGGCTACACCCTCGCCGACCCCGCCCTCGCCAAGCGCGGCCTCATCGCCCCCATCCCCATCGACTTCGAGGCCGCCACCGGCTTCATGCAGCTCATGCCCGCCGACGACCCCTTCGCCCTCTGCGCCTGCCGACAGGGCCCCCTCGTCGCCTGCCGACTCCATCGCGACGCCAGCACCTCCACCCTCCGCGACTTCATGAAGGAGCATACCCGCGACTTCGACTGGGAGGCCGTCGCCACAGCCAACGCCGCCTGGTGGGCCAACGTCTGGGAACGCATCCCCGCCATCGAGCTCTCCAACCGCGACCTCCAGGCTATCTACGCCGAGGGCATGGCCAAATTCGCCATGATGACCGCGCCCGACGGCTACCCCGCCGGACTCCAAGGCGCCTGGATCGAGGACAACGCCCTCCCCCCCTGGTCCGGCGACTACCACTTCAACATCAATGTCCAGATGTGCTACTGGCCCGCCTACCGAGGCAACCTCACCGACAACCTCCTGCCGCTCTTCCGGCTGCTCGCCGACTGGAGACCCATCATGCGGCGAACCGCCAAGCTCTACATCGGCATCGACGACGGCTACATGCTCCCACACGCCGTCGATGACCGCTGCGTCTGCATGGGCAACTTCTGGACCGGAGCCATCGACCTCGCCTGCGGCGCCTGGATGGCTCAGATGATGTTCGACTACGCCGACTACACCGGCGACGAGACCTTCCTCCGCGACCTCGCCCTCGACTTCATGGGCGGCGTCTTCAACACCATGTACGCCATGCTCGAATGGCGCGACGGACACCTCGTCCTGCCCGTCTCCGTCTCACCCGAATACCGCGGCGCCGCCATGAACGCCTGGGGCCCCAACGCCTCCTTCCAGCTCGCCGCCCTCCACCGCCTCGCACGAGACCTCCAGCTCGCCACCCAGTGGCTCCGACTGGAACCCGACCCACGCTGGCAGGAAGTCCGCGACTTCCTCCCCGAAGCCGCACTCATCCCCACACCCCATGGCGGCACCGAACTCGCCCTCTGGGAAGGCCAGCCCCTCGAGGAAAGCCACCGGCACCACTCCCACCTCGGCGCCATCTGCCCCTTCGACACCATCGACCCCGATGACCCACGCTGGCGCGACACCGCGCACCTCTCCTACCAGCGCTGGATACGACTCGGCATGGGACTCTGGAGCGGCTGGTGCATGCCCTGGGCCGCCATGCTCCATACCCGCTTCAACAACGGCCCCATGACCGAACTCACCCTCGACATCTGGAGACGCGTCTTCGTCAACTCAGGCGGCGGCACCCTCCATGACCCCGCCTTCGACGGACTCTCCGCACTCTGCTTCGGCGGACACCGCGACATCATGCAGATGGACGCCACCATGGGCGCCGTCACCGCCATCCAAGACCTCCTCCTCCATGCCCGACAGGACACCATCCACCTCTTCGCCGGCGCCAGCCCCAACTGGGACAACGCCTCCTTCACCCGTATGCCCGCTCCAGGCGGACTCCTCATCTCCGCCTCCAGACAGCGGCACGGAAACCTCAAGGCCATGGTCACCGCCACCCGACACACCTCCCTCCGACTCGTCATCCATGACCACCGAACACTCCGCGGACACCTCGACGGACACGAAATCCTCCCCGACGCACTCGGACGCTTCACCTGCGACCTCCAGCCCGGACACACCCTCGCCATCTCCTCCATCCCCACGCCCTGACCACGCCTCCATCGCCCAGGACAGAGGCGCACCATACATAAACCATCCATCAACCAGCAATCACCAAGGACAGACTCATGGACGAAGCAAAGACCTTTCCCCGCACCATGGTTGGCGGCGTCTCGCTGCCACGCATGATCTGCGGCACCAACTGGCTCCTCGGATACTCCCACACCGGAGGCGTCGCCGACAAGATGATCCGCGACTACCACCACTGCGCCGAACGCATGGCCTCCGTCATCGAGACCTACCTCGACGAGGGCTGCGACGCCCTCATGGCACCCTACTCCACACAGCCCATGCTCCAGGAGGCCGTCAGACTCGCCGAGGAACACAAAAACCACAAGGTCATCATCATCGACACGCCCGGAATGAACGTCGACGACACACCCGAGGCCCGCCGCGAGGCCGAGGCAACCATCCGGCACTCCCGCGAAGTCGGCTCAACCTTCTGCCTCATCCACCACGCCTCCGCCGAACAGCTCGTCAACAAGAACCTCCGGCAAATCCCACGACTCCCCGACTACCTCGCCATGATCCGAGACCAGGGACTCATCCCCGGACTCTCCGCACATATGCCCGAACTCGTCACCTACAGCGACCTCAACGGCTACGACGTCGAGACCTACATCCAAATCTTCAACTGCCTCGGCTTCCTCATGCAGGTCGAGGTCGAGTCCGTCTACAAGCTCATCCGCGCCGCCAAGAAGCCCGTCATGACCATCAAGCCCATGGCCGCCGGACGCACCACACCCTTCATCGGACTCACCTTCAACTTCTCCGTCCTCCGCGACTGCGACATGGTCACCTGCGGCTGCCTCACCGCCGCCGAAGCCCGCGAGGACATCGAAATCGCACGCGCCGCCATCGAACGCCGACAGCCCTTCATCGAAGGCCGCCACAGCCCCGTCAAGACCGATGTCATCAAATAGCCCCTAAACAGAAACCTTATTTGAGTCCACAAAAGACACAAAAAGACACAAAAAGCTCAAGCCAGGCAGGCTGGGCACCCCGACGGCGCCCAGCCTGCCTGGCT
>CALZPA010000002.1 GCA_945827525.1 uncultured Lentisphaeria bacterium
GCCGTCGGTACATCCCGCGCTTCCGCGCGGAGAACTTCCAGCCCAGTGGCGGGGAGGCTCCCGCGCTTCCGCGCGGAGAACTTCCAGCCCCATCATTAGCGTGCGGCGGCGGGGAAGACGATGTGGTAGTCGGACATTTCGCGGGCGCGTTCGCAGACGTTGGTGAGATGGGCGACGATGCGCTCGATATTGGCCAGGACCTCGACGAAGACGACGCCCTTCTGGACGGTGCAGTCCTGGTTGCGGAGGCGCGTCTCGTGGTTGCTCTCGAAGCGAGAGGCCATGGCCTTGACGGTCTGGGCACTCGTGAGGACCTCGTCGTACATGTGATGGTCATTGGTGGCCATGGCGGTGAGGAGCTTCTCGCTGAGGTCCTCAATGCCATGACGGATTTCCTCAAGCTCGTCGACGGCGCCCTTGGAGAGACAGGCGTCGGCGCCGTCGGGCATCTGGTCGATGAGCCGGAAGATGTTCATGGAGCGGTCGCCAATGCGCTCGACGTCGTTGACGCAGTGCATGAACATGGGGATGGCGTCGGACTGGTTCTCGGTGAGGTGGCGTCGGGTGAGCTGGACGAGGTAGTCGATGATGTCGTGCTGTGCGCCGTCGATTTTGGCCTCGCGGGCGTCGAAGTCGTCCTTTTCGGTTGCGTCGTTGGCCATGAATGCCTTCATGGCGTCGAGGGTGAGGCTGACGGCGGCGGCGGTCATGGTACCGAGGGCGATGACGACCTGTCCGAGGGCGGCGGATGGGGTGTTGAGGAGGTGTGACTCGAGGAAGCAGAGTGGTCTGTCGGCGACGAGGTCGTCCTGCCGTTCGGGCATGAGCCAGACGGAGAGCTTGGCGACGACGCCGGTGAGTGGGATGAAGAGGGCGACGTTGGCGAGGTTGAAGAGCGTGTGTGCGTTGGCGAGGTGTCGTCCGATGTTCTCGTGGTGCTGTCCGAAGACGCTGCCGGAGGTGAGCTGGTTGATGAGTTCGAGGAAGCAGGGGTGTCCGTTCCAGTTGATGTAGAAGAGCGGGATCATGATGATGACGCCCATGATCTTGAAGACGGAGGCGGCCATGGCGACCTGCTTGGCCTTGCGGCTGGCGCCGAGGGCGGCGAGGTGTCCGGTGATGGTGGTGCCGATGTTGTCTCCGAGGATGAGCGGGACGGCGGTGTAGAAGTTGAGGAGTCCGGCCTCGGCGAGTGCGATGGTCATGCCGACGGTGGCGGAGCTGCTCTGGACGATGACGGTGAGGACGGTTCCGACGAGGATGGTTCCGAGGATGGCGCCGAAGGGCATGGTGCCGTTGACGGGGGCGCAGTCGAAGGTGCGGAAGAAGGCCATGAAGCCTGGGAAGTCGGCGAGGACCTTCATTTCGGAGGACATGAGCATCATGCCGTAGAAGAGGAGTCCGAAGCCGAGGAGGGTGCTGCCGATGCCGCGCCAGAGGCTCTTGGAGGAGACCATGAGGATGAGGACGCCGAGGCAGACGGTGGGGAGGGCGAGGCCGTCGAGCTTGAGGGAGACCATCTGTCCGGTGATGGTGGTTCCGATGGCGGCGCCGTAGATGATGCCGATGGACTGCATGAGGTTGAGCAGTTGGGCGTTGACGAAGCCGACGACCATGACGGTGGTGGCGCTGCTGGACTGGATGATGGAGGTGACAACGACGCCGGCGAGGACGGCCTTGAGCCGGGTGCCGGCGAAGAGCTGGAGGAGTGACTTGAGTCGTTCGCCGGCGATCTGCTGGAGGCCCTTGCTCATCATGGTCATGCCGAAGATGAAGATGGCCAGTCCTCCGAGGAGTCCGATGGCGATGCCCCAGCGGCTGAGGGAGAGGACTCGGACGGGGACGCCGCGGCTGCGGAGGAGGGGGCAGGGCTGGGCGGCGGCGCTGTTCTGGTACTGGTAGCCGTCTCCGACCTCGACGATGAAGGTGGTGGCGCCGGTGTAGCCGTCGGCAGTGGTGACGTTGAAGCGGACGTCGCCGTTCTTGTCGGAGAGGGTCTGGGTGACGTCGAGCCGTGCCTTCTTGCCGCTGGTCTGCTTGATGTAGACGGGGATGCCCTGGAGGGGGATGAGCTTGTCGCCGTCGGCCTGGCGGAGGGAGACGACGATGGGGTCGTCGAGGGAGTCGCCGGCCATGACCTCCTGTCCGCCGCCGCGAATCTCGACGCCGGCGACGGCATGGACGAGGACGGGCTTGACGTCGGGGAAGTCGGGGCAGGAGACGCGGAAGTACTGGTCTCCGAAGTCGCGTCCGAGCCAGAGGCTGCAGCGGAAGGTGCCGGCGGCGTCGGTGCGGCCCTCGGCGGGCTCGGCGATGGAGCTGAAGTCGGAGGCGCGGAGCGTCTCGACCTTGACGGCGACGTTCTGTGCGGGGCTGACGGAGGTGCCGCCGAGCCGTCCGGTGCGCTTGGGGCCGGAGACCTCGATGACGAGGGGCTCCGGAAGTTCGCTGTTGGGGAAGCCGCACTGGCCGTTGCCGGAGCGGACGACGAGTCTGGCTGCGGTGCGTTCGGGCTGCTGTCCGCAGCCGCAGAGGAGGAGCAGCAGGGTCAGGCAGAGGAGCAGCGGGTGGAGGGTGGGGTGCGCGTGCGGGTGCTGCCGGGAAGCCGTGTCGTTCTTCATCATGGTCTCTGGGGGTTCTGTTGATGGGAGGACTGACGGGGGGGAGACGGGGCCGCCTGTGCTGCCGGCGGGGCTGTCTCTCCGTCCGGCTGCTGGCGTATGTGCGGGGTGCCTCGTGTGGGCGGAGGGTCAGGAGAAGAGCGGTGTGGAGTAGTATCGGTCGAAGGAGTCGGGCAGGACGGTGAGGACGGTCTTGCCGGGGCCGAGGCGTCTGGCGAGTCGTCGGGCGCAGGCGACGTTGGTGCCGGAGGAGATGCCGACACCGAGGCCTTCGCGGAGGGCGAGCTGACGTGCGGTGTCGAGGGCCTCGTCGTCGGTGATGATCATGGTGTCGGAGAGGAGTGCGGTGTCGAGGTTCTGGGGGATGAAGCCGTCGCCGATGCCCTGTTGCCAATGGGAGCCGATGGCGCCGCCGGCGAGGACGGCGGCGTTCTCGGGTTCGGCGGCGACGAGGAGCAGCTCGGGGAAGCGTGCGCGGAGGGCCTTTCCGATGCCGGAGAGGGTGCCGCCGGTGCCGAAGCCGGCGCAGAAGGCGTCGACGGTCTCGCCCTCGAGCTGGGCCAGGATTTCGGCAGCGGTTCGGTCGTGGTGGACGGCGGGGTTGCTGGGGTTGACGAACTGCTGTGGGACGAAGGAGCCTGGGATGTCGGCGGCGAGTTCGCTGGCCTTGGCGAGGCATCCCTGGATGCACTCGCCGATGTTGCCGTGGTCGGGCACGAGGACGACCTCGGCGCCGTAGAGTCGGAGGATGTTGCGGCGTTCGGTGCTGACGGAGTCGGGCATGACGATGATGCAGCGGTATCCGCGGACGGCGCAGACGAGAGCCAGGCCGATGCCCTGGTTTCCGCTGGTCGGCTCGATGATGACGGCGTTGGGGCCGATGCGTCCGTCGCGCTCGGCGTCCTCGATCATGTTGAGGGCGGTGCGCGTCTTGATGGAGCCGCCGACGTTGACGCTCTCGACCTTGACGAGGATGCGCGCCTCATCGGGTGCGGTGAGTCGCTGGAGCTGGACCAGCGGGGTGTGGCCGACGGCCTGGAGGATGGTTTGGCAGATCATGCTCTGGGGTGGTCGTGGGTGGGCGGTGCGGTGTCGGTCAGGAGATCTCCATGCCGGAGGCGCCGTCGAGGATGTGGAATTCCTCGATGTGGAGGGAGTTGTCGTGGACGAAGGTGAGGTGGATGCCGTAGGTGGCCTCGATGGTCTGGAACGCCTTGGTGTCCTCGTTGCGGAGCCGTTCGAGGATGCGCGGGTGTGCGACGACCTTGGCCTGGTATCCGGGCTTGATGAGCTGGTTGTTGCGGCGCTTGGCGAAGATCTCGTTGAGCTTTCGCTGGATGTCGACGCTCATGGAGATGGCGTTCTTGACGAGTCCGCGTCCCTTGCAGTAGGGGCAGTTGTCGTAGATGGTGCTTTCGACGCTCTCGTTCTCGCGCTGTCGGGTCATCTCGAGGAGTCCGAGCTGGGAGATGGGTGTGGTGCGGATGCGGGCGTGGTCGGCGGCGAGGTGTTCGCGGAGGGTCTTGTAGACGAGCTGCTGGTCTTTCTTGGAGGCCATGTCGATGAGGTCGAGGACGACGAGTCCGCCGATGTTGCGGAGTCGGAGCTGCCGAGCGATTTCGGCGACGGCCTCGAGGTTGGTGTTGAGGATGGTCTCGGGCTGGTCTTTGCCGGAGCGGTTCTTGCCGGTGTTGACGTCGATGGCGATGAGGGCCTCGGTCTCGTCGATGCAGATGTAGCCGCCGGAGGGGAGTGCGACCTTGCGGTTGAAGATGGAGTCGAGCTGCTGGGTGAGGCCGAATTTCTGGAAGATGGGGGTTGGGTGCTGGTAGAGCTTGACCTTGATGGAGTCCTGGAGCTTGTAGAGCTCGAGGAGCTTGACGGCCATGTCGTAGGTGGCCTTGGAGTCGGTGACGATCTCGTCGACGTCCTGGGTCATGCAGTCGCGGATGGTTCGTTCGGCGAGGTCGGGCTCCTGGTAGACGCAGACGGGCGCCTTGGCGTGGGCGGCCTTCTCCTCGGCCTTCCGCCAACTGTCGAGGAGGATGTCGAGGTCGCGCTGGAAGTGCTCGGTCTTGCAGCCCTCGCCGACGGTGCGGCAGATGACGCCCGTGTCGGGCGGGAGCTGGAGCGTCCTGACCAGCTGGCGGAGTCGGTCGCGCTCGGCCTTCTCCTCGACGCGGCGCGAGATGCCGATGTGGGAGACTCCCGGAAGCAGGACGAGGAAGCGTCCCGGCAGGGAGATGTTGGCGGTGACGCGCGCGCCCTTGGTCATGATGGGTCCCTTGACGACCTGGACGAGGATTTCCTGGTCGGGCTGGAAGAGGTTCTGGATTTCCTCGGGGGTGAACTTGGCGTGTCCGTGGCGGTCGCGTCCGCCGCGTCCGCGGTGTGCGGCGAGGATGCGCTGGCGCTCGAGCTCCTCGGGGGTCTTGGCGGCGGCGCTCTGCTGTGCGGTGAGCTGTATCATGCGGGCGAAGAAGCCCTTGCGGGGCGGCGCGGAGGGCGCGGTGTCGGCGGGCGCGAGGTAGGCGAGGTCCTCGTCCTCTTCGCGCTCGTCGTCCTCGAGGTCCTGGACGGCGGGTATCATGTCCTCGTAGTGGAGGAAGGCGTTCTTGCCGCAGCCGATGTCGACGAACGCCGCCTGGAGGGACGGCTCCAGGTTCTTGATTTTGCCTTTGAAGATGGACCCCACGAGGCGGTCACGGGTGGTGCGTTCGATGAAGAAGTCCTGCAGCACGTTGTCCTGAATGACGGCGACGCGGGTCTGCAGCTCTTCGGAGTTGATGAGTATCTGCTTCATGCTTCCACTGGATAATTGCTGAAAATGGTGCCTGCGGGCAGGGGGTTGCCACGCAGAAAATCGTTGATGGCCATAGCCTTGCGTCCTTCGGGGACGACACGCTTCAGGCGGAGTGCGCCTTCAGCGCAGGCGATGACGATGCCCTGGCGGTCCTGGGACAGGAACGTCCCGGGCACGGCGTTGGGCGAAGGGGAGTCGATGGCCTCGGCCTGGATGAGCTGGAGCCTCTTGGAGGTTTTGCCGTCAGGCGACGGTGCGGCCATGTAGACGGTGGGCCAGGGGGTGTAGGCGCGGATGCGGCGTTCGATGACGTCGGCGGGGAGGTTCCAGTCGATGGCGCCGTCGGCCTTGGCGATCTTGCTGGCGTAGGTGCTGCGGTCGCTGTCCTGGGGGATGGCCGCGAGTCGTCCGGCGGCGACGTCGAGGAGGGTGTCGACGATGGCGTCGGCGGCGCGCTGGGCGAGCTTGTCCTCGAGGGAGGGTGTGGTGTCGTTGGGGGCGATGTCGACGGGGAGCTGTCGGTAGACGGGGCCGGTGTCGCAGCCCTTGTCCATGCGCATGAAGGAGACGCCGGTCTGGTGGCAGCCGTCGAGGATGGCCTGGGCGATGGGGGAGGCGCCGCGGTGGAGGGGGAGCAAGGAGGCATGGACGTTGAAGCAGCCGTGCCGGGGGATGTCGAGGACGCGCTGGGGCAGGATCTGCCCGAAGGAGGCGACGATGAGGAAGTCGAGGTCGAGCGCCTGGAGCCTGGCGATGAGCTCCTCGTCCGTGCGGAGGCGGACGACCTGGTCGACGTCGCGTCCGCGGGCGCGTGCCAGCTCGGAGACGGGGGTTGGGATGAGCAGCTTGTTGCGTCCGCCGCGCTTGTCCGGCTGCGAGCCGATGCCCAGGAGGTTGATGCGGCGGTCGTCAAGCAGGGTCTCCAGCACAGGCCGGCCAAGACGGCCCGAGGAGAGGTAGTAAACGCGGAGCGGGGAAGATGGTTCGGACATCTAGAGTGGGTGGTTGCGGTGAATGGGCGCCCGACGTCGACCGGCGGGACAGGCGGAACACGGACGCGGCGGCGCGGTGGGAAGGCGCGTCCGGCCAAGACGGTGGCCGGATGGCCGGGCACGTGGTGGGTGGACGGCCATCCGGAGACGGCTAGAAATATAATGCGGCCGAACCGCTATGGCAAGACGGGCCGGCCGCAAAATGCCCGTCGGGACGGAGGCGGAAAAAAGGCCGTAACCTTTTGCGGCTACGGCCTTTGAAATGGTACCGGGCATAGGGATCGGACCTATGACACGCGGATTATGATTCCGCTGCTCTACCACTGAGCTAGCCCGGCGTTGTCAATGCTCTTACTTTATCCCCGCTCCGTGGCTTTTGCAAGTCGGCGGTGAGATTTTTTTTGCGGTTGTGTGGGGGGTCAGCGCCAGTCGACGAGCTGTTGGAGGGTGAGCTTGGGCACATGGAGGGTGTCGTGGTCGTCGAGGTAGTACTGGACGGCCTTGGGGTCGTCGGTGTCCTCCTGCACGGGATGCTCGGCCGGATGGCCGATGGCGACGACGAAGAGGACGTCGGACTCCGGCGGCAGCTGGAGGAGGGCCTGGATGTCGGCGCGGCGGATGGCGCCGAGCCAGCAGCAGCCGAGCCCGCGCTCGGTGGCCGCCAGCTGGATGGACTGGATGGCCGCGCCCGCGTCCGCGTAGGCGAGGGTGGTCGCGGGCGCCGGCGCGGTGACGACGATGAACGCGGTCGGTGCCGAGACGCCCCAGACGGGGGAGCGTCTGGGGCGCACGAGGGCACCGTAGGCGGTGAGCGCGAAGAGTCGCTCCGCCAGGGCGGGCTCGGTGACGACGGTGTAGCGCAGCCGCTGCTGGTTGCCGGCGCAGGAGGTCACCCGCGCCGCCTCCAGGAGGGCGGTCAGGTCTTCGCGACGGACGGGGAGCTGCTGGAAGAGGCGGATGGTGCGGCGGGCGTTCAGGGCTTCGGTGATGGTCATGGGAGGCTGCTGTGGGGCTGGGGGTTGTTCACATGCGGATGAAGGAGTCGTCGGGACGGTTCCTCATGTCCAGGCGGAACTGCTGCGGGGTGCAGTGGTGGAGCTTGTGGAAGAGCCGGGTGAAGTAGTTGCAGTCGGGGTACCCGCTGTCGCGGGCGACCTCCTTGACGGAGAGGGAGGGGTTGAGGAGGAGCTCGCGTGCGTGGGCCATGCGCAGGTTCTGGACATGGCGCTGGGGGGTGCAGTGGAACTGCTGGTCGAAGAGTCGCCGCAGGTGGGTGCGGCTGACGCCGGCGAGATGCGCCAGCGAGGCGATGTCGAAGTCCTGCGTCAGATGCTCGTCCAGGTACTTGAGGGTGCGGATGAGGGCGGGGTGCATGTCGCTGCGCTCGCTCTCGCGCTGCTCGTGGCGCTGGATGGCGGTGATGAGCGGGGGGAGATAGAGGCAGCAGAGCTTGTAGTGGCCGCCCTCGCTCATGGCGCAGAGGTCCTGAAAGAGGTGGATGCACCAGTCCTGGGGCTCGAAGGAGATGAGTCGCGCGGTGTCGTCGAACTGGGCGGCGTGGTCGATGAGGACGATGAAGGAGTTGAGGAGGTCGTCGGAGAGGGGGTTCTGGTCGTGGGGCGTCTCGGCTGGGACGACGAGGAGCTGGCTGGCGGAGACGGTCCAGCGGATGTCAGGCATGGTGATGACGCAGGAGCCGCGTGTGACGAGGATGAGCTCGGTGCCGGGGTGGCTGTGGAAGCCGACCTGGCCGCGTACCTTGTCCTTGGCGGCCTGCGAGAAGATGGGTGGCTGGGGAGTCTGCTGGAGTTCCATGGTCTGAAGCCCCTGGGGTGGTGTGTTCGTCCGATAAATATAGCACCATGTTTCTTTTGTGCTAGTTTATGGTTCTATTCTTAAGTCATAAACTATTGAGAACAAATGGTATGAAGGTATATTAAACTCGTTTCAGGGCGATTTCTGACCAAAGGAAGTCGCCTGATGGAAGACCGCCGGTGGTCTTCCATCGAGCATTCCGCCCGTTTGGGCGCTTGTCGCGGGAAGCCAATGTTAGCAAAGGAGTATTGCAGGATGAAAGGCAGGACATTTACCTTGATTGAGTTGCTCGTGGTGATAGCCATCATCGCGATACTGGCTGCGATGCTGCTGCCGGCGCTGTCGAAGGCGCGGGAGAAGGCGCGGTCCATCAGTTGCGTGAGCAATGTGAAGCAGCAGACGCTGGGCATCACCATGTATGGGAACGACAATGAGGACTGGCTGCCCCGCACGGGCGGCACCGATGGCGCGAACACGCCGTGGGCGCTGTGGTCGGGCGTGGACGGCGGCTTCGTCGGCCTGGGGCTGGTGGTGAACTACATCGAGGGCTCGACCGGCCAGTATCTGGAGAGCGTCCAGGGGGACAAGCGTCCCAAGGTCTTCAAGTGCCCGTGCGGCTCGCGCACGACGGAGGGCTGGACGAACAGCGGCGGCCTGCGCGTGGACTATGTGTATGTGCGCGACAGCGGCACGGCGGGCTGCCGGTCGTGGAACTGGCCGCCTCTGGGCAAGCGCCTCGGGCAGCTGTCGAAGGAGATTGTGGTCTTCTGCGACGGCGGCAGCTCCATCATGTGGTGGCCGGAGAGCACTGCCACGCACGGCAACTACGCCAGCCCGTTCGGTCACGCCGACGGCTCGGTGAACATCATCCGCTCCGCCCAGTACAACAAGAAGAGCGGCAGTGGCGCGCTGACGATGGTCGACGGGCTGTGAGGCGGGAGACCGCGAGGGCAGGTAGAAGAGTAGAGGAGTGCAAGGCATGAAGGGCATCTGTCGGCTGATGTGGGCCATGGCGCTGGTATGTGCGCTGTGTGCATCTGGCATTGAGGTGAGTCTGAGTGGCGGAGGCGGGCTGTCGCTGCCGGACGGGCCGGTGTGGCGGGTGTCGCTGGTGGACCGGAGCTGGGTGGTGCACCGTCAGGGCGAGGGCGACGGGAAGACGTTTGTGGAGGAGCCTGGCGGCTCGGACGCGCGGCGCGCGTTCCGGTTCGACATGCCTGGCTTTGCGCGTGGCCGGTACGAGGCGCGTCTGGAGCGTGCGAAGGAGGGGCAGCGCTATGCGGTCACGGTGAGCCTGGACGAGCCGGCGTCGTTCGCCAGCCTGGGGCTGGATGCGTCGTTCCCGGTGGAGCGGTGGCACGGCACGGTGCTGCAGGCGGGCGGCACGTCCATCGTGCTGCCTCGCGAGGCCGACCCGAGGGGGACGCTGTTCGACGGCCAGGTGTCCGGTCTGACGTTCAGCGGACGCCAGGCGCGCTATGTGCTGACGGGGCCCTTTCAGCTCTTTGTGCAGGACAACCGCAAGTTCGGCGGCAAGGACTATCTGGTGCGCCTGCGCCTGAAGCCCGGCTATGGCCAGCTGAGCGAGGCGTCTCTGGCGGTGACGGTTCAGACCGTGGAGCTGCGCGGCGTGCCCGTGGAGCTGCGCGGCGTCGCCAACATGGGCTTTGCCGACGAGACGGACAACGATGGCCAGGGTGGCTGGACGGATCAGGGGCATGAGAACGATCTGCGGATGCTCAAGCCCGGCGTACAGGTGCTGGGCGGCATCCGCTTCGACATCATCGCGCCGGAGGCGAATGGCGGACGCAGTTGCGTCATGCTCTGCGGCGGAAATGTCCGGCGTTTCCCGCGCTCGGTGGAGGTGCCGGTGGCGGACGAGGTCCGGGGCGGCTGCCTCTATTTGCTGCACGCGCTGGCCTGGCCGGGGCCGCAGTTCGTCGGCGTCGTCACGGTGACGTATGCGGACGGGACGGAGGAACGCCATGAGTGCCGCTGGATGCGCGAGGTGGACAACTGGTGGAGTCCCAAGACGCACGAGAACGGCGACGTGGTGTGGACGGGCGAGAACGGGCAGGCGTTCGTCGGGCTGTACGCGACGGGGCTGCCGCTGCGGTCGCAGGCGATACGCCGGATACGGCTGGAGGCTCAGGGGAACACGGTCTGGGGCGTGGTGGCGATGTCGGTGCTGCCGCAGGCCGTTCCGCGCGTCAAGGCGGACAAGTACTATGTGGTGGCGGGCGAGGAGTTCCAGCCGATGCCGTACCACCATGAGATTGAGCCGGGCTCGGTGCTGGACTTCTCGGCGCTGCTGGACGCGCCGGCGGGCAGGCACGGCCCCGTGGTCTGCCGCAACGGTCAACTGGAGTTCCGCGACGTGCCGGGGCAGCCCGTCCGCCTCTATGGCACCAATCTGTCGGGGACGGCGAACTACCTGAGCCACGAGTGGGCGACGGCGTTCGCCGAGCGCGCCGCCCGCATGGGCTTCAACCTGATACGCCTCCACCACCACGACAACGACCTCGGCAACCATGGCAAGGACTGGTGGACGTTCAACCAGACGCGCCAGGATCAGCTCGACTTCCTCATCGCCGAGCTGAAGCGGCGCGGCATCTACATCACCACCGACCTGTTCGTCTCCCGGGCCATTCCCCCGGGCGCCATCCCCGAGCATCCCGGCAAGGGCCATCTCCGCAAATTCGACGAGTTCAAGGCGATGGTCTACATCCTCGACTCCGCCTACCGCGAGTGGCAGCGCTTCAGCCGCGAATTCCTCACCCACGTCAATCCCTACACGGGGCTGGCCCTCAAGGACGACCCCGTGCTGGCCTCGCTGAACCTGGTCAACGAGGGCAACATCGACCGCCAATGGCAGGCCACCGACTTCAGCAAGTCACTCTACCTGAAGGCCTATGACGCCTGGCGCACGGAGCGCGGCCTGGCCGAGCCCGACGACGAGGCCGCACGCCGCCGCCAGTTCTCCCGCTTCCTCGCCGACACCTACGCGCGCCGCTACGCCCAGATGCGAGAGTTTGTGCGCGGGCTGGGCGTCCAGGTGCCGCTCTCCGACCAGAACATGCTGGACTCGCCCCTGCTCTCCGTGATGCGCTCGCACCTCGACTACGTCGACAACCACACCTACTGGGACGGCCCCTTCGGGACATATCTGGTGCCGTCGGGGCTGGGGCAGCGCTCGGCCATCTGCGAGCAGTCGTCGGTGCTGAACGACATGTTCCTGTCGCGTCAGTTTGGGAAGCCGTTCAGCGTCTCGGAGTTTGACTTCTGCAAGCCGAGCCGCTACCGTGCGGAGGGGCCGCTGCTGCTGGCCAGCTACGGCGGCCTGCAGGGCTGGAGCGCGCTGTGCCAGTTCGCCTACGGTCATTGGGACGCGCCCGTCATGCGCCAGATCGCCGGCAACCACTTCGACATTGGCAGCGACTGCGTCAAGTCGCTCTCCCACCGTCTGGCGGCGGCGCTTTTCCTGCGCGGCGAAGTCCGTCCCCTCGGGACGAGCCTGGCGGCCGTGGTGGACGCGGACGGCGAGCTGGACAGTGCCCAGCACCATGCCGGCGCGTTCATGCGCCTGGGGCGTCTGGCGCGGGTCGGCACCATCGTGACGCACGGCCAGCCGGCCGAACTGCCGCCCCGGACGCTCGCCGTCCTGGACGTCACGGGACGGCTCAAGGCCGCCGACTACGCCGTTCCCGTGCTGACCGAGGCGGAGGTGCCCGCGTTCGTCCGGCGTCAGTTCGGCGAGGGGCCGGAGCAGGGCGTCTGGAACGCGCCGGGCGGACAGGTGTTCTTCGACGCGAAGGCGCACCAGTTCAAGGTCGTGACGCCCTCCATCGAGGCGTTCGCGCTGGCCGAGGGCTCAGCGGACGCGGGCGCGTTCGCTCGGGTGGAGACTGTCCAGGGGCGGGCGGTGGTGGCCATCGTGTCCCACGACGGCCGTCCGCTGGCGGAGTCGCGCCGGATGCTGGTGCTGCACCTGACGGACACGCTGCCGCTGCTGGCACGGTTCAGCAGCCGCGAGCGCAAGCTGTGGGAGACGTGGGGCAAGCGGGAGACGATGGCCGAGCGCGGCGTCGTGCGGCTGACGCTGCCTCGCGGACGCTACCGTCTGCGCGCGTTGGACACGGCCGGTCGCCCCATCGGGGACGTTCCTGTCGCGCCGGACGGCGTGGCGCAGCTCTCCGTCATCAACGCCTTCGGGCAGACCATGCAGTATGAGCTGACATTGGAACCGTCACTAAAGTGACGGCACAGGACAAGGCAAGACCGTCACTAAAGTGACGTCACAGACAGGGTAAGGCCGTCACTAAAGTGACGTCACAGGACAAGTGACGGCACAGGACAAGTCACCGTCTGGCGGTCTTGCCGTACTTGGAGGCGGGGGTGGCGCGGGAGAAGGCCCAGGAGCGGATGGCCTTGATCTGGGTCTCCATGGTGTCGGAGAGTGGGACGATGCGTCCGATGACGTTCTCGAGGTCGCGCTGGTTGAAGGGTCTCTTGTCGAAGAAGGCCTCGGTTCTCGCGGAGATGACGGCCTGTTCGATTTCGGCGCCGTTCCAGCCTTCGGTCATGATCTGGAGCATCTTGAAGTCGAAGTCGTCGGGGTTGGCCTGGTTTCGGAGGAGGTGGATGCGCATGATGTCGTTTCGCTCCTCCTTGGAGGGGAGGTCGCAGAAGAAGACCTCGTCGAAGCGGCCCTTGCGGAGGATTTCGGCGGGGAGGGCGGTGATTTTGTTGGCGGTTGCGGCGATGAAGATGAGCGGCGGCTTCTCCTGCATCCAGGTGAGGAAGGAGGAGAAGATGTGGGGGGAGATGCGCTGTCCGGAGTCGTCGAGTCCGAGTGCGTTCTCGATTTCGTCGATCCAGAGGACGGCGGGCGCGACGGACTCGATGGTCTTGAGCGCGCGGTGGAACGCCTCCTCGGGGGAGCCGTACATGCCGGAGAAGACGAGGTTCATGTCGAGTCGGAACATGGGGATGTTCCAGAGGGAGGAGATGGTCTTGACGGCGAGCGACTTGCCGCAGCCGGAGACGCCCATGATGAGGAGCCCCTTGGGGACGGGCACGCCGGCCTCGGCGGCCTCGCGCGAGAACAGATGCTGGCGCTTCACCAGCCAGTTCTTCAGGTTGTCCAGGCCGCCCAGGCCGCTGATCTTCCACTTCGGCGGCGAGAACTCCAGGAAGCCGGTCTTCTTGACGACGTTCTTCTTCTCGTCGAAGATCTCGTCCATGAACTGCTCGGCGGTGGCGTCGGGGAGTCGGCAGGCGCGCGAGAGGACGTAGGCGATTTCGTTCTCGGTGAGTCCCTTGAGGGCCATGGTGACGTCGCCGAGGAGTCCGTCGGGGATGGCGTAGTCGCCGTGCTCCTGGAGCTGTCGGTCGATGATGGCGGCGATTTCCCTCTCGTCGGGCGGCGGCACCTCGAGGAAGTAGATTTCCTTCTTGAGGGTTTCGGGCATCCGGTTGTCGGGACAGAGGATGATGATGGTTCGTCCGGGCGAGCCGGCGGCGGCGCTGTAGGCCTCTCGGAGGGCTCGGACGACACCGGGGCGGTCGAGGTAGGGGGCGAGGTCGCAGAGGACGGTGACGTCGAACTGTCCGTCGGGCACCTCGCGCGCGGCGGCGGCGACGATGGCCTGCTCGGGGTCCAGGAGGGAGCGGTCGCCATCGAGTCCCTGGAGGCAGGACCAGGTGTGGACGGGGGCGCTGAGGGGGGCGGCGATGTCGCGGACGGTGCGGAGGATGCGCTGCTCCTCGGGCGAGAGGACATAGACGAGGGGCGTCTGGCCGGTGATGGCGTTTTCGAGCTGTTGCTGCAGGGAGGGCATGGTCGATGCTTTTCTGTGCGTGGTGGGTTGATGTTTGGGCGTGGTGGTGGTATGGTTAACCGCCGTCCGTGCGCCGCAGTCCATGAGGCATACGTTTGGGACGTATCATAGCTGGCGGCGGCGTTTTTGCAAGTGGGCGGGTGTCAAGTCAGAGCAGTTTTGGAGCAGTCAGGAGACGAATGAGCACGTATCGAGTGGGTCTGGTCGGCTTTGGGTACATTGGTAAGGTCCATGCGTTTGCGCACCGCAATCTGCCGTTCTTCTTCGGCAGCCTGCCCTTCTCGACGCAACTGGTGCGCGTCTGCACGGGCCATGCGGACAGCGCCCGCGCCGCCGGCGAATTCCTGGGCGTGGAGGGCGTCACCGACTTCCGCGCCGTCACGGAGGCGCCCGACATCGACGTCGTCCACATCTGCACGCCCAACAACCTCCACCGCGAGGCCCTGCTCAGCGCCATGGCGCACGGCAAGCACATCTACTGCGACAAGCCCCTGACCGCCACCCTTGAGGAGGCCGAGGAGATAGCCGCCGCGCTCCCCGGCTACCATGGCATCGCCCAGATGACCTTCCAGACGCGCTTCCTGCCCGCCACCCAGCGCGCCCGGCAGCTCATCCGCGAGGGCTTCCTCGGCCGTCCCCTCCAGTTCCGCTGCTCCTTCATGCACTCCGGCAACATCGACCAGCAGGCGCCGCGCAAGTGGCGCTTCGCCGCCGAGGCGGGCGGCGGCGTCCTCGCCGACCTCGGCTCCCATGCCCTCGACCTGCTCACCGACTGGCTCGGCCCCGTCCGGCGCGTCACCGCCCTCCACCAGCTCGCCGTCGGCGAGCGGCGTGACCCGTCCGGCTCCGGCGCCATGCTCCCCGTCGACGTCGAGGACGCCTCCTACGCCCTGCTGGAGCTCGCCAACGGCGCCTGCGGCACCCTCGAGGCGACCAAGCTCGCCACCGGCGCCGAGGACGAGCTCCGGCTCGAGGTCCACGGCGACCGCGGCGCCATCCGCTTCAACCTCATGGACCCGCATCATCTCGAGGTCTACGACGCCACCGCGCCGGCCTCGCCCCAGGGCGGGCTGCGCGGCTGGACGCGCCTCGACACCGGACAGCGCTACGACCCGCCCGCCTGCTTCCCCGCGCCCAAGTCCGCCATCGGCTGGCTCCGCGCCCACGTCCAGTGCCTCTACCACTTCATGGCCTGCGTCGACCAGGGCATTCCCGCCGAGCCGGGACTTGACCAGGGACTCGCCATCCAGCGCGTCATGGCCGCCATCCGCGACTCCGCCCATGACGGGCAGTGGCGCAGCCTCTGAGGCTCCGCGGAGGCGCGCCGGGGGCCGACCCGAAAGGGCCGGCCCCCGGCTTTTTTTGTGTATGTGTCCCGGAGGGGGCGTCAGAGCAGGGCGAGGACGTCGGCGGCGTTGGTGTCCGGCTTGACCTTGGGCATGACGGCGGCGATGCGTCCCTGCTCGTCGATGAGGAAGGTGGTGCGCACGACGCCCATGGAGACCTTCCCGTAGAGCTTCTTCTCCTGCCAGACGCCGTAGGCGCGGATGGCCGTCAGCTCCGGGTCGGACAGCAGCGTGAAGGGCAGCGCCTGCCTCTCGGCGAATTTGGCGTGGGAGGCGACGCTGTCCTTGCTGACGCCGATGACGGCGACGCCGCGCCGGCTGAATTCGTCGAACTGCGCGGCGAAGGCGCAGGCCTGGCGGGTGCAGCCCGGCGTGCTGTCCTTGGGGTAGAAGTAGAGGACGACGCGCTGTCCGCGGAAGTCGGACAGGGTGACGGGGTTGCCGTGCTGGTCGTTGAGGGTGAAATCCGGTGCGGTGCTGCCGATGTCCATGGTTCTGGTCTGTCTCCTGTCTGCTGGTCTCTGGCTGTGGCGGCGAGGGGCCGCCGCCTCCCTTTAGTATAGCCGTGCCCGCCGCTCTGTCCAGATACGCGAACGCAAAACGTCCCGTGTTATTGTGCCGTCCGGTCAACAAAAAATTCATTTATTCGCTCAAAATGAATTTTTAGAAATTCATTAAATTGGTCACAATATTGTCAGAAAGGTGTCGTTTACTGGGTGTCGCGACGAGGAATAGGCTAGGAAAGGCGAGGCCGGAAGCCATGCAAGGAGTTTCCAAGAATGAATAAGAGAATGAAAAGATTTACCCTGATTGAGTTGCTTGTTGTGATAGCGATTATTGCGATTCTGGCGGCGATGCTGTTGCCGGCGCTGTCGAAGGCGCGGGAGAAGGCGCGCGCGATCTCGTGTGTGAGCAACAGCAAGCAGGTGGGGCTGGCGCTGGCGATGTACCTGCAGGACTACGAGGATGCGTTTCCTGGCGTGAACTACCTGGCGGCGAGCGGGACGGACTGGTCGACCAGCGCGGCGACGTTCCGTACCATGCTCAACATGTATGTGGGCGACAGAAAGGTGTGGCTCTGCCCCTCGGACTCGAATTCCACCTGGTATGACAACAGCTATCTGACCATGACGACCGGCAGCGTGGACGACGCCAAGCTCAACGTCTCGTATGCCGCCAACTACTACCTGTCGACCGGCTACACGCTGTCCTCCATCCAGTATCCGTCGCAGCTCGTCTACTCCACCGACCAGGTCGCCTCCACGGAGCGCTTCGTCAACAGCAACGCCACGACCACCAAGACGCAGCTTGGTCAGGACGGCACCAACCTGATGCGCCACCAGGAGCAGCCCAGCCTCGTCTTCGTCGATGGCCATGTCCAGGCCGTCAGGGCCATTCAGGCCTACCAGAACACCCTCTCAACCTCCTCCTCGGACGACCGCAAGATGTGGAACCCCGCCATCACCGATTAGCCTTTTCGCTTCCCTCGCGTTTTTTCCCTTCCGCCCTTGTGACGAAAGGGAAAAATTGGTATAATATGCAGGCAGATGTGCTTTCGGTTCCCATGTGACAAGATCCCAACCAGGAGGATAGAAGATGAGCAGACGGCGTTTTACCCTGATTGAGCTTCTCGTGGTCATCGCGATCATCGCAATCCTGGCGGCGATGCTGCTGCCGGCGCTGTCGAAGGCGCGGGAGAAGGCCCGCACCATCAGCTGCGTCAGCGGCTGCAAGCAGATTGGGCTCGCCCTGACGATGTATGTGCAGGACTACGGCGACATGTTCCCGCCGCTCAACGGCCTGCACGCCAGCGGCTCCGGCTGGGAGGCCAAGGCCTGCACCTTCCGCACCGTCCTCAACGCCTATGTCGGCGACCGCAAGGTCTGGCTCTGCCCGGCCGACACCAACTCCTCCTCCTACGACAACCTCAGTCTTGTCATGGTCTCCGGCAGCGTGGATGACGCCAAGCTCAACGTCTCCTACGCCGCCAACTACTACGTCCACGGCGACACGCCCGTCTCCCTCAATGTCGTCAGATACCCGTCCCAGCTCGTCTTCAGCGCCGACCAGGTCGACAGCAACTACCGATGCATCAACTCGAACGCCGACACGACGAAGCGCCAGTTGGGACAGGGAACGGTTCCCATGCGCCACAATGAGATGGCCACCATGGTCTTCATGGACGGCCATGCGGAGTCCGTCAAGGCCCTGAAGGCGTACCAGTGCACCCTGTCAACCTCCTCCACCGAGGACCGCCGCATGTGGAACCCCAATCTCTGAGGGGCCATTGAGGAAGTCCGCAAAACACAAAAAAACACTCGGAAGGGAGTCGGAGCAGTCTCTTTTCCGAGTGTTCTGTATGTATGAGTGTTCCGGAGGTTCAGTGGTCGAGAAAGACGCTTCTGATGGCGGAGATGTATTCGGGAGGTTCTGAATCAGGCGAGAGGCACTGTTGCAGAAAGAGGCTGAAGTCCTCGTCGGAGAGGTTCGGGTCAAGAAAAGTGTCTAGCGCAGCCTGGCGGCGGGCCACCAGCTTGGGGATATCGAGGTTGAGGTGGGCGATGGTTTCCCTTGCGGCCTGGTCATGTGCGTCTGCGGGGTGGATGTGTCCGTCTCCGGTGAAACGGAAACGCGAGGCGCAGTCGGGACTGAGAGGCGAGATGAGCAGTGTTTCGTCGAACCAGTTTCCCTTGGCGTTGCCGCAGTGGCAGGGGGCTCCCTTGCGGAGATTGCTCTGGCAGGAGCACAGTAGGTTCTGGAAGTCCAGTGAGAGTTCAGGATAGGATGCCTGGGGACGGAAGTGCTCGATGTGCGAGTCATTGTCTCTGAGCCTGCTTTCGCAGTAGCAGCAGAGCCCCTGCTGGTCTTTCATCAGTAGCCGCTTCAGCTCGCGTTTGACGTGCGAGGGCATATTTGCATAGGCGGGCTGCCAGTCTGGGGAGGCCATGGACTTCCAGTCGGCAAGCGCTTGCGGTTCCTGTGCTGACTTGTGGATGTGTCTCATCGCCCGATCAGCTCCTTGCGTCGGATGAGTGTTTCCGCCTGAGTGAGTTCGGGGCCGGTGAAGCCGCGGTTTCGGAGTGCCGCGATGTCCTTTTGAGCCTGTTCGAGCTGGTGGTTTCCGATGTTCTGGAAGATGTTTAGGAGTGCTTGTGCCACCTCGTCAGGGTGTGTGGTCTGCAGGCCCATGAGGTCTTCGAGGATGCGTGTGCTGTTTTGTCCGTAGGCCTCCGAGGGTCTTTGCACGGCGAGTTCCTGTCCATCGTCGCTCAGCATGAAGAGGTTGGCGGGCTGGAGCTGATTGAGGACAAGGGGGGAATGGGTGGTGATGAAGAACTGGCAGTTGGGGAAGGTGTCCAGCAGGCGGGGAAGGATCATCCGCTGCCATTCGGGGTGCAGGTGCAGGTCGAGCTCGTCAATGAGGACGACGCCATGTCTGTGGAGGGGGTTGCCAGTCTGTCTGCCGTTGGCCATGGCGAGTCGTCGGGCGAGGTCTCCGATGAGTGCGAGCAGGCACTTTTCGCCATCGGAGAGCTGGTCGATGCGCAGGGTTCTGTCTGCCTTGGTGATTTCCATGCGGAGGGGTTCGCGGCGGACGGTGAGTCTGGCGTAGCCGGGCAGGATGCTTTCGACGGCCTGTCTGACGGCCTCCAGTTGTGCATCCGGGTCGGAGCCGGTGCCGTGGCGCAGGTTTTCGTTCTCGATGTCCTCGCGCTGGCGGAACCATTCGAAGAAGGTCCTGAAGTTGGCTGCGCTGGAGAGGGCGCTCTCGTAGGTGTTGAGGGGGCTGAAGTCGTGTTGTGTGCGGATGCGGAGGGGGATGTCGACCACGGCTCGCTGCACGGGGTAGTAGGCGAGGACGGGTACGGTTTCCTGCATCCTGCGGCTCAGTTCGGTGGCTTCGGCGAGGTTGGTTCTGGTGATGGGGTCGGGTGTGCCTGCACGGCGTTTGGCGAGTGTCCAGGTATAGCTGGCCGTGTCTGCCTTGGCCGTCAGGCTGATGGTCGCATGGCTGGCGCCGTTGCGGATGTCGAGGCGGGTGAGGTTTCGGCCTGTTCCTGTGGTCGAGCGGAGGCGTGCGGGCAACCAGGAGAGGAGGAGAGCCAATGCGTCAAGGACGGTGGTCTTTCCCGAGCCGTTCACGCCAAAGAAGACATTTGCGCGCGCATCGAAGGACAGGTCTCCGGAAAAGCGGATCTGTCTGGCACAGCGGAAATTCTCCAGGGTCAGTTGGGTGATGCGCATGGGTGGATGTCCTCGTTGGCGGGAAATGGTTGTTTTGGCATGGGGGTATCGGCTGGTCAGAGAGCAGCTGATGCCCCCGTATGTCTCTGCCTCACATCAGCTTGAGAATGCGTGTCTCACCGGCCTGGAGGGTGAGGGTGAGGGTGTCGGAGACGGGGAGGTCGGCGGCGGCGGGGAGGAGCGGGCGGATGGCGCGCGGCTCGGGAAGCGTGATGCGCTTCGTGCCGGCCGTGTGGGCGTGGATGGCGAGGAGGGTGTCGCTGGCGTAGATGACGTCGTCGGAGTCTGTCCAGAGGTGGACGCCGGCGCGGCGGTAGAAGTCGCGGAGGGTGTCGGTGTTGAGGGAGGTGTGGGTGGTGGCGTCGAGGCAGAGGGTGGGGAGTTGCCACTGGCGGCAGCGTTCGAGGGCCTGGTCGAGTGCGGGGGTGTGGGCGGGCGCGAGGAAGACGAAGGCGCGGTAGCGTCCCTGGATGGCCTCGAAGTCGGCGACGTCGTAGATGTCGTAGGGTGCGCCGGCGAGTCCGAGTGGCGTTCGTCCGTGGTAGCAGATGGTCATGGCGAGTGGCTGGGTGTCGGGGGTGAGTTCGGCGTAGGCGTTCTCGTCGAGGATGACGGCGACCTGGGAGCGGCTGGAGCGTCGGCGGTCGTCGAGGTGCTGCTGTGCGAGGAGGAGGAGGTCACGCATTTCCTGCATGAGTTCTGGGGAGTCGAACCAGCCGCCCCACATGTCGAACCACCAGGAGTTGTAGCCGTGGGTGAGCTGGCGGGCGATGTTCTGGCGCAGGACCCAGCGGCTGAGGTCGGGTGTCTGGGGGCCTTGCCAGAGCGGGTAGTGGTAGGTGTTGGGCTCGATGCTGTTGGGGCGGCACTCGTCGGCGAAGCGTGTGAGGTGTGTGCGGGTGTCGAGTTCGGCGAAGTAGGCCTTGTCGTGGAGCTTGACGGAGTCGAGGACGGTCATGGCTGGCCAGTCGAGGCCTGGGGCGCGCGTGTTCATGTAGGAGATGGGGGAGCAGAGGAAGTCGAGGTCGGGGCAGTCGAGCAGGCGCATGAGGGCGTGGTGCCCGGACTGCCACCAGGGCGTCTCGAGGGTGTAGCCGTAGAAGCTGCCGACGGCGAGTCGCCGGCCCGTCTCGCGCTTGACGACGGCGGCGAGGTCGGCGATGGTGTCGGCGACCTGGCGGCTGAGGAAGCGTCGGAACGCGGGGATGTCGTCGGGGTTGCCGCCCTCCTCTTGGAAGCGTCTTCTGGCGGCGGGGCCGACGCTGCCGGCCTGGTCGAAGGCGAACCACTCCTCGGTGTTGCCGCAGGCGATCTGGTACCCGCAGATGCTGTCGCGCCAGGGCTGCGCCTCGACGTGGGCGATGAGGCGGTGGAGCCATTCGGCGGCCTGCTGGCGGTAGATGAGCGAGGCGAAGGAGAGTCGTCGGCGCTCGGGGTGCTGGCGGCAGCCGGCGTCGTTGCACTCGTCGGGGTTCTCGTCCTCCCACCAGGCGGGCGGCGACATGTTGACGCGCGGGAAGATCATGGCCTCGGGGCAGGCCGCCAGGATGTCGGCGACGGACTGGTCGAAGGTGCTGTAGTCCTCCTGTCCCCGGACGCTGAAGATACCGGGCGAGAGCGGATGGAAGTAGGTGGTCTCGTTGATGGTCTGGTCGCCGAAGAAAGTGGCGAAGGTGAAGAGGCGGTATCCGGCCTCGGCGAAGTCGCGGTAGTGGTTGCGCTCCTCGAAGTAGGTGATGTAGGCCAGCCCGGGAAGTGGCTTCCCGTTGACGAACAGCGTGGGCGCCTCGCCGTGGCGGGCGACGTGGGAGGTGACGGTCATGGCGGTGGTTCCTGGGAGGTGGGTTCAGTTCGAGGCGAGCTGAGCGGACCAGTCGCGCAGCGACGGGTCGCGTGCGCCCATGACGATGACGCAGGACGGGTGCGCCTGCGCCGCGATGGCGCGGGTGGCCGCCTCGCGGGACAGCGCGACGGCGTTCAGGCCGCCGTCGCGGAGCTCGGCGGCCACCTCGTCCGAGGTGGGCGAGAAGGTCGCCGTGCCGCCGGCGTAGTAGACGGGAAGGAGAATCAGCGTGTCCGCCGCCGTCAGCGAGGCGGACAGCGACTCGCGCAGTTGGGCGCGGAAATTCCGCAGGGCGGAGAAGCCGTGGGGCTGGAAGACCGCGGTCAGCGGCGAGCCGAAGCGTTCGCGCGCGGTGGCCAGGGCGGCGGCGATCTTCTCCGGGTTGTGCGCGTAGTCGTTGATGACGGGGGTGCCGTCCGTACGGCTTCCCATCTGCTCGAAGCGCTGCCGGACGCCCCGGAAGGCGGCGATGGCCTCGCGTAGGCGCTCCGGCGTCTGCGCCTGCGGTAGCTTGAGCAGGCGGAGGAGGGCGAGGACGGCGCAGGCGTTGAGGGCGGAGTGGCGTCCGGACTGGGTGGTGTGGAAGCCCTCGCCGCAGGGGGGCGCGTCGAAGCGGATGCCGTTGGGGGAGGCGGCGTAGCCGAGGGGCGCGAGGACGTCAGGCGCGGGCTCTGGCCCGAAGGTCGCCAGCGGGACGCCGCAGCCGTCGGCCAGGCCTGCGAGCTCGTCCAGGCAGGCGATGCCCTCGCGGCAGTGCCGCAGGAAGGTCGCGAAGACCTGCCGCAGCTCGTCCTGGCTGTAGTGGTCGTTGCCCACGTTGAGGAGGACGCCGTAGTGCGGCGTGAACTGGACCAGGCTCTTGTCGCTCTCGTCGACCTCGACGACGGCGAAGCGCGCGGCGGGGTCGGCGAGGAAGTTGCCGGGGAAGTCGGGCGTCTCGGCGGCGAGGTCATAGCCGCCGTTGACGAGGATGACCGGCTCGCCCAGGGCGCGCAGCGCCGCCGCCAGCCAGCCGGTCACGGAGGTCTTGCCGCACGAGCCCGCGACGGCGATCTGGCGGGTTCCTGTCCGGTCCAGCGCCTGAGCCAGGGCTCGGGCGCGGTGGATGACGGGCGTGTCGGGCGAGGCCGCCTTCAGGTCGGGGTTGCCCGGCTCGACGGCGTTCGAGATGACCAGTGCGTCAGGGCGCTCGGCGCGGACGCCGGAGCCGTCCTGTGGATGGAGCCGGATGCCCTGGCGGCGCAGACGCTCGTAGAGGTGCGCCTTGGAGGGGTCGTCGAGGCCGCGGTCGGAGCCGGCGACGTCATAGCCGAGATGGACGAGGAGCTGGGCGAGGGCGGAGACGCCGATGCCGCCGATGCCGACGCAGAAGAGTCGTGCGGGGGGCGGCGGCAGACTGGGCTGCTGGGGGATGGTTTCCATGGCGTGGTGTCTCCGTCCCGTTCAGAGCGTCCAGGGGGCGCGGTAGGGACGGACGAGCATGGCGTTGGCCTCGTCGTCGTTGACGAAGCGTTCGGCGGCGGGGTCCCACTGGAGGTGTCGTCCGAGTCTCATGGCGATGTTGGCGAGGTGGCAGCAGGTGGCGGAGCGGTGTCCGACCTCGGCGGGGCAGACGCAGGGCTTGCGTGAGCGGATGCAGTCGAGGAAGTTCTGCTGGTGGTTGGCGGAGACGTAGAGATGGACGTCGGAGGGCTTGAGTTCGGTCTGGGCGAGTTCGGGCGGGTTGGTGATGAGTCCGCCGGCGGTGTTCTGGTCCTGTGCGGCGCCGGCGCGCTTGACCTCGAGGTCGCCCTTCTCGCCGTGGAAGACGATTTTGCTGTCGCCGGTGACGCAGCGGACTTCGGTGCCGCAGGCGTAGCGGAGGTGGAAGTCGACCTTGGTGGCGGTGGTGAAGAGGCCCGAGGTGGGGAATTCGCCCTGTCCCCAGGCCTCGACGGGGCCGGCGTCGTCCATGCCGAGGGCCCACTGGACGATGTCGAGATGGTGTGCGCCGAAGTTGGTCACCTGTCCGCCGGAGTAGTCGAGGAGGAAGCGGAACTGGTAGTGGCAGCGCTGGACATGGTAGGGGACGGCGGGCGCCGGCCCCAGCCACAGGTCGTAGTCGAAGCCCTCCGGGACCGGCATCGGCTCCCAGGTCGGCTCGCAGAACTTGTTGTTCGGCGGAATCTCCACCTCAATCCAGGAGACCTTGCCCAGATAGCCGTTGCGGACCAGCTCGGCCGCGCGGCGGAACTGCGGCGCCGAGCGCTGCTGCGAGCCCGTCTGGAAGACGACGCCCGTCTCGGCGACCACCTCGCAGAGGCGGCGGCCCTCGGCGACGAACAGCGTCAGCGGCTTCTCGCAGTAGATGTCCTTGCCGCAGCGCGCCGCGTCGATGGCGATGGCCGTGTGCCAGTGGTCGGGGACGGTGATGACCACGGCGTCCACGCCCTCCCAGCGGTTCAGGTCGCGGAAGTCGTGGAATGTGCGGATGCGGCGGCCGTCGCCGTAGTGCTCCTCGACCAGGCGGCGTGCCTTGGCCAGGTTGCCGTCGTCCACGTCGCACAGCGCGGTGACGACGCAGTCGCGGTCGAGCGCGAAGAAGGACTTGAGGTTGTACGTGCCCTGATTGGCGGTGCCGATGAAGCCGAGACGGATTTTCTGCATGGCGGTGACTGGTTTTCTTGGGGGTGACAGTTCAGGGGGCAAGTGGGGGAAAAAGGAGGGCGGGCTGTCAGGGCTGGCGTCGCTGGCGGTCGAATTCGACGAGTTCGCGGTAGGCGATGCCCGTGCCGCCGAAGAGGTCGAGTGCGGAGCCGACCGTGACGTCGACGCGACCCTGGCCCAGGCGCTCCAGCAGCAGGACGTCCTCCATGGAGCGGGCGCCGCCCGCGTAGGTCACGGGCAGCGGGCAGTCCGAGGCCAGCAGCTCGGCCAGCACCGGGTCGATGCCGCGCTGCAGGCCCTCCACGTCCACCGCGTGAACCAGAAACTCGGAGCAGAATTCCGCTAGCTGACGGAACGTGTCGGGACCCAGCGGGGACGGGCAGACGGACTGCCAGCGGTTGTACGCGACGTGGTAGCGGTCCTGGACGCGCCGGCAGGAGAGGTCCAGCACCAGCCGCTCCGGGGGCACGGCGCGCGACAGCTCGCGCAGGCGCTGGAACGAGAGGCCGTCGCTGTCGAAGATGTAGGAGGTGACGATGACCTTGGCGGCGCCTTTGGCCAGCCAGTCGTGGGCGTTGAGCGGGCTGATGCCGCCGCCGACCTGAAGCAGCCCCGGATGCGCGGAGAGCGCCTCCTCCGCCGCCGCCTCGTTGCCTGGGCCGAGCATGATGACGTGCCCGCCCTCCAGGCCGTCGCGCCAGTAGAGGTCGGCGTAGTGCGCGGGCGGCAGTTCCGCCACGAAGTTGGTGGCGGGGGCGGAGCCGCCGCCGGGGACGTCGCGGAGCGTCCCGCCGACGATTTGCTTGACTTTGCCGTCGTGGAGGTCAATGCAGGGCCTGAAGCGCATGGCTGAACTCACTTGCTGGGGGATTGGGAGGGGAAAGGGGCCTGGGCCGTGTCCAGGGGGGTTCTCTAATATAGCATGGTTGCCGTGCCTGGACACCGGGACGCCGCCATTTTCTCGCCGGAAGCCCCTGACGGAAAAAAACGGTGGCCGCGCTTGCTTTCCGCGCAGGATGTGGTATGGTAAGGCCTTGTCATGCCCAAACATTCAGTTCGACGCGGAGAGATGCCGGAGTGGTCGAACGGGACGGTCTCGAAAACCGTTATAGGCTTTGCCTATCCAGGGTTCGAATCCCTGTCTCTCCGCCATGCTTCCCTCGGAAACGTCGCCGTTGCCGAGGTTTTTTTGTATCGGCTGGGATGTCGAAGGCGAGTGAGTGGTTGGGCAATGACGATGCCTTTTTTCTCGTGTTGTGTTCGTCGTCGTGGAATCGATTGAGTCGCTGGCGAATAGTGGAGTTGATGCTTCCTGGCTGTCGGTACGGAAAAGAAAGAGCGAAAACGGAAAGGAGAGAACCATGACTCGTCTGGTGGTGAGGTTTACCTTGATTGAGCTTCTGGTTGTCATTGCCATCATCGCGATCCTGGCGGCGATGCTGCTGCCGGCGCTGTCGAAGGCGCGTGAGAAGGCGCGGGCGATTTCGTGCGTGTCGAACATGAAGCAGCTGTCGCTGGCGCTGAACATGTACACGGGCGACAGCAATGGGCAGTTGCCGTGCGCGTACGGCAACACGGGAAGCAGCAAGGGCGCATGGCATCAGGCCATCTACGGCAATGTGGGCGACACCAAGGTCTTCCGCTGCCCGAGCGTGACGGGGACGCTGACGGTCTGGCATACGGACAGCGCCGTGAAGCCGTCCGTGATACCGGTGTCGTATCTGTGCCACAGCGGCGGCAACATGTCGGACTTCTGCGGGGACGGCTGCACGAAGCTGCCCATGAACGTGAACAGCTCGCTGAACGTCTCGGCGATTGCGGCCAGCTCGTCCCTGATTCTCATCGCCGAGAACAGCAACCGCATCAATCCGGCGCTGTGGAGCACCACGGGCGGCGACGCGGCCACGAACAATGTGAACTGGTCGCTGGTGAGCCATGGCGGACGCACCAACTTCGGCTTTGCCGATGGCCATGTCGAGCCGCTGAAGCCGCATGGGACCTACGGCTCCGTCAACCGGTGGTGCCCGGCGGGCAGCTCCAAGAACGGCGCGAAGCTGGTCGCGATGATGACCGAGGCCAACGGCTACATGAAGTGAGGCCGTCCGGCGGACGGTGCGCGGCGGGCTGGATGTCGGAGCGCTGCCTCAGGCGATGCTGGCGAGATGGTGGTTTTCCATCTGATGCCGGATGACGAATTCGCTCGTGTCGAACTGCTCGGCGAGGTCGGCGATGTCCTCCTCGCCAAGTACCGTCCTGCCCTTCAATGACCGCTGAAGCTCGGAGGCGGGTGCCACGAGTTCGGCGGCGAAGGCGCGGGTGTATTTCTGGCTGTTCGCGTTGACACGCGTCACCAAGTTGAGCTGATGGTCCGAATGGCGGAGAAATTCGCCCAGCAGACGCCCCTGCAAAAACGACTTTGCGGGAGCGGAGGTGAGGAAGGCTGGGGTCTGGTGATGATGGACCAGGGCGTTGCAGAATTCACAGGGGATGGCCGTGTGGCGCGTCAGGTCATCCACTAAGCCTCGAAGGGTCCGGAGAGCGCTCTGGGAGGGGCAGAAGTTGGCGCGCAGCCAGCGGGCGTCCTCATAGCCTTGGGTCCAGGGACGGTTTGGGGAGGTCGGTGGCAATGAGGCTCTGATGTCCCGGAGCCGCTGGGCGGCGCGGCAGGATGACGCGGGGGTGTGCTGTTGTTCCTGAAGCCATGAGCCGAAGGCGAGTAGCTCTTCGGGGGAGGCGGCATGGAAGAGGTCGGCCATGTCCAGACTGCCGGAGAGTGTCTCGTCTGCCTGGATGATGCGGTTGGCGGTTTCAGTGTCGACACAGTAGGGATCCAGTCCCAGTTGGGCGCAGGCGATGCAGAAAGAGCGTTCCTCCGGATCCTGGCTGGAGGCGCAGATGGCCTGCCAGTCCTGTTGCAGGGGCGTGTCATGGAGGCCGCAGACTGCGAGGCGGTCCACGACGAGCCGGATGAAGGCAGCCAATGTCTCCATGACGAGTGAGAAGTCCAGAGTGGCGTTGCCTTGGCTGGTGAGGGCACGGGCACCCTGATTGATGGAGCGCGGGTGCCATTGGAGTCGGAAGACATCCTGTTCCGGAAGGAGAGTCAGATCCGGGAGGAGATATCCCTCTCCGGCGAACATCAGATTGTGCCGTTCCTGATACTCCTGTGGCTGACGCAGCGCATTGCACTCATAGAGCAGTCGCCACCAGTTGCCGGCCAGCCATTCGGCCAGCGGATACAGTGGCAGGCAGAGCGAGTCCGAGACGCTACGAATCGAGGGAGTGTTCAGGGAGCTGACGATATGGTCATTGACGATGATGGTGAGCAGGGTGTTGGTCACCGCCAGCTCCTTGGGGGCGCCGCCCTCAAACCAGTCATGGGCTCTCAGCTCGAATGCGGTCATGGCCTCAGTCCTTTGATGGTGATAGGTTCCTGGACGGGATAGCCCTCTAGGGCTCATTGCCCCATAGGTTCCATAGGTCCATGGGGCTTTACGGCTGGAGGAGGAGGTCGATGACGCGGAGGCGTCCGTGGTAGGCCTCCGTCCAGTCGCCGAGGCGTGAGGTGAGGACCGCCGCCGCCTTCCCGAGCGAGGGATCCACACAGATGGTCTGTCCCGTCCAGCCAGAGTGGATCAGGCAGTTGGGGGAGAGCGTATGGGGCTGCTTGGCCGGCGTCATGTCCCAGCCAAAGGAGCGGCGGACGCCCGTGTCCAGCGTCACGCCACAGGTGGAGAGCAGGTCGTAGTAGGCGGACGGGAACAGGCGGCGATGCGCCAGGTCGTCCAGGAAGCGCAGGGAGTCGTCGATGGTGGAGAAGTCGCTGCCGCTGCCCAGCGGCTCGTTGCAGTCGAAGCAGACGAAGTCGTTGTGGGAGCCGGCGGGACGGCGGTCAAACCAGTGTTCGACCTCGTCGGGGCCGAAGCCGGGGGCCGTCCATTGGGTGCGGGTCATGCCCAGCGGACGCCAGAGGCGCTCGCGGGCGAAGTCCTCGAGGCGGCGTCCGGAGACGGCCTCGACGATGAGTCCGAGGAGGATGAAGTTGCCGCAGGAGTACTCGAAGGCGGTGTGGCGCGGGCGGACGGGCATGAAGCGCATGATGCGTCGGCGGAGCTCGTCGTAGGAGTTGGCGCGGTAGGGCTTGTCGTTGCTGAAGCCGCTGACGTGCATGGCGAGGTCGCGGACGGTGATGTCGCAGTCGTGGCCGAGCTGGTGTTCAGGGAGGTAGCGGGTGAAGGGTGCGTCGGGGTCGAGGAGTCCGTCGCAGACGAGGAGGGCGAGGCAGGAGGCGGTGAAGGTCTTGCCGGTCGAGGCCATGTCGAAGCGTGAGCGGACGGTCATGGGGGCGGGCGAGGGGAGGAGGCGCTGCTGTCCGCAGGCGACGGGCGGGGTGCCGTCGTTGGTCATGAAGACGCCGCCGAGGATGAGTCCGGCGTCGACCTGTCGCTGGAGTTCTGCGGTCGCCAGGGCGAGGTTCTTCTCTGAGGGCATTTTGGGCTCCTTATCTTGTCTGTTCACAGAGGGTCACGGAAGGCCTGTGTGGGTGTGAGTGGTGTGTCAAGGTCTGCGCCAGTTGTGGAGGAGGACTTGGACGTGGTCGAGGATGTCGTCCTCGGCGGGGACGTGTCGGTTGAGCATGAGGATGCGTCCGTCGCAGATGAGGGTGTGGACGCAGGCGGAGTCGCAGGCGTAGACGAGATTGGCCTTCCAGTCGTGTTCGGCGAGCATCTGTGGGGTTCGGGTGTTGATGAGCATGATGTCGGCGAGTCTGCCGGGCTCAATGACGCCGGCGTCGATGCCGAAGGCGGCGGCGCCGTTGGCGGTGGCGCAGGTGAGGACGTCGGCGGCGCCGGCGGCGGTGGGGTCGTTGGCCTGGTGTCGGGCGTTGAAGACGGCGGTCTTCATGTCGTCGAACATGGAGAGCGAGTCGTTGGAGGCGCAGCCGTCGGTGCCGATGGTGATGCGGCAGCCGTGTGCGAGGGTGTCGCGGAAGCGGAAGGAGCCGGAGTTGAGCTTGAAGTTGGAGCAGGCGTTGTGTGAGAGCCAGACGCCGCGCTGTGCGAGGGTGTCGATGTCCTGGTCGGTGAGGTGGATGGCGTGCGCGGCGATGGTCTGGTCGGTGAGGACGCCGAGGGAGTCGAGGTACTGGGTGGGCGTGAGGCCGTGGTGGAGGCGTCGGCAGTCGTCGACCTCCTGCTGGGTTTCGGCGAGGTGGAGGTGGATGCGGTAGCCCTCGGCGACGGAGCGCTCGGCGACCTCGCGGAAGGCGGGTTCGGAGACGGTGTAGACGGCGTGGGGGGCGAGGGTGAACTGGATGCGGTCGGAGAAGGAGTCTCGGGCGGCGAGGAGGTCTCGGGTGTCCTGCTCGTTGGCGGCCTTGACCTGCTCGTTGATGTCGAGGTACTGCATGCCGACGGCGGCTCTCATGCCCATCTCGTCGCAGGCTCTGGCGTTGACGACGGGTCGGAAGTACATGTCGTTGAGGAAGACGGTTCCGGACTTGATCATCTCGAGGCAGGCGAGCTTGGTTCCCCAGTGGATGAGTTCTGGGGTGAGGGTGGCCTCGGCGGGCCAGATGTGGTTGTTGAGCCAGTCGAAGAGCTGGAGCTTGTCGGCCATGCCACGGAGGAGGGTCATGGCGGCGTGGGTGTGGGTGTTGTAGAAGGGCGGGCAGGCGAGGAGTCCGGTGCCGTCGAGGGTCTGGTCGAAGGTCTGGTCGGCGGGAATGTCGCCGATGGCGTCGATGCGGTTGCCGCGGATGGCGATGCTGGTGATGCGGTCGTCGAGGCGGACATTCTGGATGAGCAGGCTGGACATGTCGGGAAGGGCGTGTGGGGGTGTGGGTGTGGGTGTGTGGGAGGCGGCGGCAGGAGGTCAGTGGGTGGCTTCGTCGGCGAGCCAGGCGTCGAGCATGTCGGCGATGAGTCCATGCTGGCGGACGTCTCGCCAGATGTCCTGTTCGAGGGCTTCCGGGGCGCGGCTGAGTCCGTTGGGGAAGTCCTGGGGCCGTGCGGCGAGGGTGGCGGCGGCGAGGTTGCTCAAGGCCATGGTGGGGTCGATGTAGCGGAGGAGTGTCGGCTCGGGCAGGCAGAAGTTGAGCGGTCGCTTGGCGTTGAGGACACGCGCGTCCGGCAGGTCGGGTCCCCATTCGTCCTCGACGCCCATGTTGGCGACGAGCTGGGTGCCCTGCCGGAGGGCGTCGAGGACGCATGTCATGGAGGCCAGGGCGCCGGCTCTGCCGGTGGCGGAGACGACGCACCAGGCGTGGGCGACGGCGGCCAGGACGGCGGGCTCGTCATGGAGGTCGACGAGTCGGACGCCTGGTCGTGGGCGGATGCGGGCGGTGTCGTCGACGGCGGTGACGTGGGAGCCGAGCCGCGCGGCGTGGAAGGCGATGCCGGAGCCGACCTTGCCGCAGCCGAAGACGACGAGTCGCCGACCGGCGGGGGAGCCGAGTCCGAGGTGTGAGAGGGCGCGGACGAAGCCGTCGCCGGTGCCGAGTCCGGTCTCGATGGTCTTGGTTCGGCTGTCGTCAACGAGGATGACGGGGCGGTCGGCGTGCTGGAAGTGCCAGGCGCCGGAGCGGGTGAGTTCGACGAAGCCCAGGCGCGGACGGAGATGGGCGTGTGCGCCGGCGCAGTCGAGGATGAGGTCGAAGGCGTCAGGCTGGCTGCAGTTGTGGGTGTGGGGGATATGGCAGGCGTCGAGGATGGGGAGGATGGCGGGGTCGTGGGGGATGGCGTCGGAGGTGGCGACGGTGAGGGTGGCGCCGGCCCGGAGGAGGGCGAGGTGCTTGACGAGCGTGTTGCGGAAGAGGGGCGTGGCGTCGAGGATGGCGCGTCCGCGGAGGGGGCGAAGCGCCTCGGGATGCTCGATGAGTCGCTGGAGGGCGGGATGCTCGGCGGGGGTGTAGGATTGCGCCAGGAGCGTCTGCAGCAGGTCGGTGTCGGGTTTCATGGTGTCGTCGTCATCAGGCGGGGAAGAGCTGTCGGCGGACAAGGGCGAGCGCGGCGGCGTCGAAGCGCGCTTCGACGAGCTGTCGCGCCTGCTGTCGTCGCTGTTGGCGCTGTTCGGGGTGTGCGGCGGCGTCGGCGATGGCGTCGGCGAGGGTTTCTGGGGTGAGGGTGTGGAGTGGCCAGCCGGTGGTGGGCGTGACGGCCTCGGCGATGGAGCCGACCTGTGAGGCGATGACGGGCAGTCCGGCGGCCATGGCTTCGAGGATGACGTTGGGGATGCCGTCGCGGTCGCCGTCTGGGGTGACGACGCTGGGGGCGCAGAGGCAGGTCATGTCGGGCATGAGGGCGCGGATGGCGGCGGCGTCGAGGACGCCGCGCCAGGAGAGCCGGTCGGACAGTCCCAGCTCGTCGGCCAGGCGCTTGAGGGGGGCTTCGAGGGGGCCGTCGCCGACGAGTGTCAGGCGTGGCGAGAGTCCGCGCCGGACGAGGAGGTCGAGGGCGCGCAGGAGGATGTCGAGGCCCTTCTTGGGGACGAGTCGTCCGACGAAGAGGAGATTGGGTGCGGTGGGGTCGTCGTCGGCTCCGGGGAGGGTTTCGGCGTAGCGCCAGTGGTCGAGGTTGACGCCATGGTAGAGGAGGTGGAGTCGTCCCTGGAGTTCGGGCATTCGGGCGAGGCAGGCGTCGAAGGCGGCCTGGTTGCAGGCGGTGACGAAGCGCGCGCCGGCGAAGATGGCGCGCGGGTCGTACTTGGCGGCGTGGACGTCGAAGGCGTGGATGCCGACGGAGAAGGAGAGTCCGTGGCGTCGTGCGACGTGTGCGGCGAGGAGCGCGGCGAGGTCGGCGAATTCGGCGTGGAGGTGTCCGAAGCCGTGGGCGAGCACGTGCTGTTCGAGAGCCTGGAGGAGGGACCGGTGGGTGTGGAGGGAGAGTGCGGTGCGGAGGGTGGCGGGGAGGAGCCGCTTGAGCGCGTCGGCGAGGCGTCCGCGCCTTGCGTGGGAGCCGGTGGCGGCGCCGGATGCCGTGTCGGGCGAGAGGATGGTGGCCTGTGGCCAGCCCGGCTGGAGGTCGCAGTCGCCGGGATAGAGTGCGGCGGCCTTGACGTCCAGTCCGGTGCGCTGGAGAAAGGAGAGGTCCTGGCGCAGGAATGTCTCGCTCCAGCGGGGATAGGCCGTGAAGAGGAAGAGGCATTGGGTGGCCATGGGCGTCTCCTGTCGGGCGGTTGGTGGTGGCGGTCTGCCTCAGTAGCGGTAGAGGTCGGCCTTGTAGGGGCCTTCGACGGGGACGCCGAGGTAGTCGGCCTGCTTCTGGGTGAGGGTGCTGAGGTGGACGCCGAGCTGTTCGAGGTGGAGCCGTGCGACTTCCTCGTCGAGCTTCTTGTCGAGGAGGTAGACGCCGGTGGCGAGTGTTTCGGAGGCGAGCTTGATCTGGGCGAGGACCTGGTTGGTGAAGGAGCAGGACATGACGAAGGCGGGGTGTCCGGTGGCGCAGCCGAGGTTGACGAGTCGTCCGTCGGCGAGGAGGATGATGGAGTGTCCGTCGGGGAAGGTGTACTTGTCGACCTGTGGCTTGATGGGCGTCTTGACGATGCCGGGGACGGCCTTGAGCTGGGCGACCTGGATTTCGTCGTCGAAGTGACCGATGTTGCAGACGATGGCGTGGTCCTTCATGCGGGCCATGTCGTCGGCGGAGATGATGTCGCAGTTGCCGGTGCAGGTGACGTAGATGTCGCCGTAGGGGAGAGCCTCCTGGAGGGTGACGACCTCGAGTCCGGCCATGGCGGCCTGGAGGGCGCAGATGGGGTCGACCTCGGTGACGAGGACGCGGGCGCCGAAGCCGCGCAGGGACTGGACGCAGCCCTTGCCGACGTCGCCGTAGCCGCAGACGACGCAGACCTTGCCGGCGACCATGACGTCGGTGGCGCGCTTGATGCCGTCGACGAGCGACTCGCGGCAGCCGTAGAGGTTGTCGAATTTGGATTTGGTGACGGAGTCGTTGACGTTGATGGCGGGGACGAGGAGCTTGCCGGCGGCGTGGCGCTGGTAGAGTCTCATGACGCCGGTGGTGGTCTCCTCGGAGACGCCCTTCCAGTCGGCGACGGTGCGGGTCCACTTCTGCGGGTCCTCGGCGAGGGTTCGGCGGATGAGGGCGACGAGTTCGCGCTCGTCGTCGGAGGCGTCTGGCGGGCAGGTGAGGGAGTCGGGATGGTGTTCGGCCTCAAAGCCCTTGTGGATGAGGAGGGTGATGTCGCCGCCGTCATCGACGACGAGGGTGGGTCCCTTGCCTCCGGGGAAGGAGAGGGCCTGTCGGGTGCACTCCCAGTAGTCGGCGGCTGTCTCGCCCTTCCAGGCGAAGACGGGGACGCCACGGGCGGCGACGGCGGCGGCGGCGGAGTCGCGGGTGGAGAAGATGTTGCAGGAGCACCAGCGGACGTCGGCGCCGAGCTCGACGAGCGTCTCGATGAGGATGGCGGTCTCGGTGGTCATGTGGAGGCTGCCGGAGATGCGCTGTCCCCGAAGAGGCTTGAGCGGGCCGTACTTGCGGCGGCAGGCCATCAGCCCCGGCATCTCCTTCTCCTCCATCTCGATTTCACGGCGTCCCAGGTCGGCCAGGGAGGGGTCGGCCAGCCAACTGTGCTCGGTCTTGACAATGCTCATGGTTCTTGGGGTGATTGGTTGGTAGGTAGGTTTATGGTTGGTGGGTGGGCGTTGGGTTCAGCTCGTCGCGGAGGCGTTGCCAGACGGGGGCGGGGAGGGCGGTTCCGACGACCTGGACGACCTCGGCGGCGACGCGGGCGCCGAAGCGTCCGGCCTCCGCGAGGGAGTGTCCGGCGAGGAGGGAGGCGAGGAAGCCGGCCGCCCAGAAGTCGCCGGCGCCTGTCGTGTCGCGTGGCGTCTCGACGGCGAACGCCGGGATGTGCAGGTGCGTCGCGTCCCCCCGGCGCTGCAGCAGGCAGCCGTGGCGTCCCAGCTTGACGGCGGCGAGGTCGCAGCATTCCAGGAAGGCGCGCAGGGCGTCCGTGGGGCGGTCGCTGCCGGCGAAGGCGGCGGCCTCCAGCTCGTTGGCGAAGACGAGGGAGACATGGTGGGTGAGGACCTCGCGCAGCTCGTCGTGGTAGGCGGTGACGACCTCGGGGGCGTTGCAGTCGAGGCAGACGGTGAGTCCGGCGTCGTGGGCCTTGCGGGCGAGGTCGGCGGCGATGCCCTGCTGCCGGAAGGCATAGCCTTCGAGGAGGAAGTGGGAGAAGCCCTGGAAGTCGGCGGGCCGGAAGGTGTCGGTGTCGACGTCGAGGTTGGCGCCGAGGTTGGTGCGCATGGTACGTTCGGCGTCCGGTGTGATGAGGGAGAGGACGGTGCCGGTGGGGTGTCCGGGCGCGGCCAGACGGCAGTGCGCGTCGCTGACGCCGTCGTGGCGGAGGCTCTGGCGGTAGAGGTGACCGCGCGGGTCGTCTCCGGTGACGGCGAGCATGGCGGCGCGTCCGCCGAGGCGGGCGAAGGCGGCGAGGGTGTTGCGGGCGGCGCCGCCGGGGAGGGTGACGGGCGGGTTGGGGAGTCGGCGGAGGAGGGCGTCCATGTCGTCGGGGGAGACGAGCTGTGTGCCGCCCTTGTCGCCGGGGACGGAGCGCAGGAAGCCCTCGTCGACGTCGGCGAGGACATCGACGAGGGCGGAGCCGAAGCCGAGGAGACTCGGTGTGTGGGGAGGCATCGTGTGTGTGGCCTAGAGCTGGAACGCCTGGCGGAGCGCGTCGGCCTTGTCGGTGCGTTCCCAGGGGAAGTCGGGATTGCCGAAGTGTCCCTGCTGTGCGGTCTGGCGGTAGGACCAGCCCTGCGGTCGCTTGAGCTGCAGGTGCTCGATGATTTGGGCGGGACGGAAGTCGAAGATGTCGCCGTTGGCGACGGCGGCGGCGATGCGCTCGTCCTCTACCTTGCCGGTGCCGAAGGTGTTGACGTTGATGGAGAGGGGCTCGGGGCGTCCGATGGCGTAGGCGACCTGGAGTTCGCAGCAGTCGGCGAGTCCGGCGGCGACGATGTTCTTGACGGCGTAGCGGGCCATGTAGGCGGCGGAGCGGTCGACCTTGGAGGGGTCTTTGCCGGAGAAGGCGCCGCCGCCGTGTCGTCCCATGCCGCCGTAGGTGTCGACGATGATCTTGCGTCCGGTGACGCCGGTGTCTCCGGCGGGGCCGCCGATGACGAACTGGCCGGTGGGGTTGATGAAGTAGCGGGTCGTGGTGGTCAGGAGGTGCTCGGGGATGATTTCGGCGACGACCTGTCTGGTGAGGGCCTCGAGCTGGGCGCGGTCGTAGTCCGTGGCGTGCTGGTGGGAGAGGACGACGGTCTGGAGGGCGACGGGCTTGCCGTTCTCGTAGCTGAAGGTGAGCTGGACTTTGGCGTCGGGCTTGAGGAAGCGCCGTTCGGGCGGGAGCTTCTGGAGCTCGTGGCGGATTTCGGTGAAGCGCTGGAGGATGAGCCGCGAGTAGTGGATGGGCGCGGGCATGAAGGCGTCGGTCTCGCTGCAGGCGAAGCCGAACATCATGCCCTGGTCGCCGGCGCCCTGCTCGTGGGTCTCGGAGGTGCTGGCGGTGACGCCCAGCGAGATGTCCGGCGACTGGCTGTGGAGGGCGACGAGGATCTGCGCGGACTCGGCGGAGAAGCCGAGGCTGGGGTCGTCGTAGCCGATGTCGGCGACGACCTGCTTGGCGATGCCTGCGAAGTCGACCTTGGCGCGGGTGGTTATTTCGCCGGCGAGGACGATGAGGTTGGTGGTGGTGAGGACTTCGCAGGCGACCCGGGACTCGGGGTCCTGCTGGAGGCAGGCGTCGAGGATGGCGTCCGCGATTTGGTCGGAGACCTTGTCGGGATGGCCCTCGGAGACGCACTCGGAGGTGAAGACATGGGGGGCTTTGAGCGTTGACATGATGGGACTGCTTCCTTTGGGTGGGGCGGCTGTCAGGGACGCAGCGGAGGCTTCCCGTGGCGCGTGTCGCACACGGGGGCTGTCTGCTGCGCTGTCCTGTCGTCGTCCCTGGCTACTCGATTTACATGGGATGTCATAATCAATGCCCACAAAACGCACCGTCGGCCGCGGTTGCGGGAGGCGCGTTTCGCGAGTATAGGGGGACTTTCCCTCCGGCGTTCGGAAGGAAAGGCAGGATGGACGAGGGGATAGATAGGTGGTTGGGGTGTCGCGTTGGACAGGAGCGCGGGGCGTCGGTTCCGGCGCCGCGGCGTGTTCAGCGCGGGAAGAAGCGGTAGGTCTTGGGCATCTCGCCGGTGATGAGGTAGTAGATGGCGCCGGCGATCATGAAGACGAGGGCGCCGGCGATGTCGGCGGAGATGACGCCGAAGCAGAGCGGCTTGAGCTGCTGGACCATGCGGTTGCCTCCGAACTTGAGCACGAGCTTCTTGAGGAGCCAGCCGCCGAGGAGGGCGTTGGAGAAGACGCAGAGCGGGAAGGAGGCCCAGATGAGGAACATGCAGGGATGGAGCGGCCACCAGCGCGTGCGGAGCCGTAGGACGGCGAAGACGAGGACGCCGACGAAGCCCATGCCGAAGGCCCAGAGGAAGCCGTCGACGGGGCGGATGCTGCAGATGCGCTCCCAGCCGGAGAGGGCCTCGGACTGGGCGAGCTGGTTGGTGGCGCTGAGCTGGAGGACGGTGGGGTCGGCGGCGCGGAAGGGCAGGGTGGGGGTTCGGTAGTAGGACCACCAGCTGTTCTTGGGGGTTCCGAAGTCGTAGCAGGCGATGATGACGACGACGAGGGCGACGAGGATGCCGAGGGCGTAGGTGAGCGCGGAGGCGGTGGTCATCCTGGTGGTGCTGCCCTTGGTGGTGTCGGCGAGCTTGAGGCCGTTGGTGAGGTAGGCCATGAGGCACTGGCTCTGGTCCATGCAGAGGATGCTGCAGAGGAAGGCGGAGGTGACGATGGCGGTGGGGCCGATGGCGTAGCCGCCGAAGAGGGCCATGATGGAGCCGAACGGGAGCCAGCCGGGCTGGATGAAGAACAGTCCGGTCTCGGCGCTCAGTCGCGCGACGCCGAAGAAGCTGACGAGCATCAGCAGGATGGTCAGGATGGCGACGGGCCAGGTGAGGCCGAGGCGGACGGCCAGCAGGCAGAGCGCGACTGTCGAGATGAGGAAGAGGCGCATGGCCGTGACGGCGCCCGGGCCGGGCCTGTCCACTGACTCCATGCCGCGGCGCGACGGCAGGAAGAAGGCGCGGCGGAGAAGGTTGAGGTAGTAGAAGCGGCCGGTGTAGAGGATCATCAGGGTGAGGGCGATGTAGGCACCGGTGCGGTTCCAGCCCTGCCAGCCGCCGATGTCATAGTCGGTCGAGAGGTCGAAGCCGTAGCCGACGACGGTGCAGCAGAAGATGGCCCAGAGTATCTGCGAGACGCCCAGCGTGAAGGAGATTTCGGCGGAGAGCAGGAAGCCGAAGGCGGTGACGAGGGGGAAGATCTCCAGCTTCATGAGGCCGTAGGCCCACGGGTTGCGTCGCATGGAGGGGATGACGTTGTAGAACGCGCCCAGCGAATGGTACGTCTTGACGGGGATGATCTCCTCGGGGAACCAGGCGTAGAGGCCGTTGTCCAGGCGCATCAGGAAGACCATGATGAAGCCTGTCCAGAACAGCTTGCTGCGGAGGAGGGCGTTGAAGGCGTGGCCGGGCTCCTGGTCGATGAGGGCGGCGGTGAAGCTGGCCAGCGGGTACTGCAGGTGCTCGTGGTCGGCCCACTGCTTGTGGACGACGAGCGACAGCGAGGCCATGGCGACGACCGTCAGCATGATGAGCGGCAGCCAGGTGCGCAGGGCAGGCAGCCAGGAGCGCCAGGGCACCAGCCCGAACTCGCGGCGCAGCCATTCGGCGGTCGAGTCGGGCGGCGTCAGCGACTTGTCCGAGCCGATGTGGAAGCGGTTGACCACGAGGTCCGGGTTGTCGTTGACGACCAGGGAGTCCTTGGGGAAGTAGTCGAGCATGTGGCGCGTCTGCCAGCCGGGCGAGATGCTGTACCAGTGGTGCGGCATGACCACATTCTGCGCGAAGTGCTCCATCAGCGCGCGTCCCGGAATGCCCGAGGCCGCGCCCGCCAGCACGACGATGAGGGCCAGCTCGGCCGGGCGCAGCGGCAGCCTGGGGCTCAGGCGGTGCAGCAGCGGGTTGAGCAGCATCACCGTCAGCAGCAGCGCCCCGATGACCACAATGGGCAGCAGGTGGCCGTTGCTGAAGCTCTCCAGGTTTAGGATGCAGTCGTTGATGTAGCCGAAGCCACTGATGAACAGCACGCAGACGATGGCGATGATGAGCGCTCGTAGGGTCATGGCAACCGGGCAGACGTTGGGCGTGGGGATGAAGGGGGGAAGGGGGGAAGGCGACGTCAGCCAGCCTCGGGGCACCGTGCGCCCCGGGCTGGCTGACCGACTGCCGGAGGTCGTCCGGTCAGCCGGCTCGTTCGTCTTGGGAACGGATGCTGGTGTGCGCGTCAGGCGAAGGGGTTCCAGCGGCCGGTCTCATAGAGTCCGTTGAGGGCGACGGAGGCGCCGGCGAGTTCGCCGATCTTGAGTCCGAGGCCGGAGACGCAGACGGTGCAGGAGTCGCGGAATTCCTTCCAGGCGAACATGGGGAGGTACTTCTTGACGGGCTCCATGAGGAAGTCGCCGGCGTAGAAGGCGGCGGTTCCGAGGACAATCATCTCGGGGTTGAAGGAGACCATGCAGATGCCGATGCCCTGGGCGAGGCGGTAGCAGATCTCGTCCCACATCTTGACGGCGAGCGGAATGCCGGCCTTGGCGCCCTCGCGGACGGCCTGGAAGGTGAGGTTCTCGAGCTTGCCGTCGACGCCGGGGAGCCTGAACATGGCGTGGTCGGGGCGGTTGCGGAGCATGTCCTGGAGGCGCATCGCGACGGAGCGTCCGCCGCAGTAGGCCTCGAGGCAGCCGAGCTGGCCGCAGCCGCAGATGGGGCCGTTGGGGTCGAGGACGATGTGGCCGAGCTCGCCGGCGATGCCGGTGTGTCCGGCGAGGAGCTTGCCGCCGCAGACGATGCCGCCGCCGACGCCGGTGGACATGGTGAGGTAGATGACGTCCTTCTTGCCCTTGGCGCAGCCGAAGAACCACTCGGCGAGGACGCCGGCGTTGGCGTCGTTGTCGAGGAAGACGGGCATTTCGAGTCCGCGCTTGAGGTCGTCGCGGATGGGGACGTCGTTCCAGCCCATGTTGGGCGACTTCATGATGCGTCCGCCCTCCATGTCGAGGGGGCCGGGGGCGCAGATGCCGCAGCCCTTGAGGTCTTCCTTCTTCAGGCCGGCCTTGTCGATGAGTTCGTTGGCAAGGTAGATGATCTGCGGCAGGACGGCCTCGTAGGAGGTGTCGGCGCCGGATTTGACGCGGTCGCTGGCCAGCACGTTGCCTTCGGAGTCCGCGATGCAGACGGCGATCTTGGTGCCGCCGATGTCAATGCCCAGAACTTTGTAGGAGTCGCTCATGATTGGGAATGGTCCTTCAATGGTGCGTTGGTTGGAGGTGGGTTTGGGTGGTGGTGGTGGTGGGAGGTGGCGTCAGGCCGGCTCAGATGGCCATGAGCTCCTTCTCCTTGGCCTCGAGGGCCTTGTTGATGGCCTCGATCATCTTGTCGGTGCGCTTCTGGATGTCGTCGGTGTCCTTCTTCATGTCGTCCTCGGTGATCTCCGAGTTCTTCTGCGCCTTCTTGATGATGTCGTTGGCGTTGCGGCGGACGTTGCGGACTTCGACGCGGGCGTCCTCGGCGCGCTTGCGGACGAGCTTGGTGAGGTCCTTGCGGCGCTCCTCGGAGAGTTCGGGGATGGGGAGGCGGATGACGCGGCCGTCGGAGACGGGCGAGATGCCGAGCGAGGAGGCGCGGATGGCCTTCTCGATGCCCTTGATGGCCTGCTGGTCCCAGGGCTGGATGACGAGGAGCCGGGGCTCGGGGGCGGTGATGGCGGCGATGTCCTTGAGGCGGGTCTGGGCGCCGTAGTACTCGACCATGAGGCCCTCGACGAGTCCGGGGGCGGCCTTGCCGGTGCGGATGGTGGAGAATTCGTGGTTCATGCTCTCGAGGGCCTTGTCCATGGCCTTCTGGGAATCTTCGACGATGGTGTCAACCTGTGGCATTGTTCGGACTCCTTGAGTTGGTGGTGGGGTGATGATAGATAGATAGATAAAAGAACAGATAGGGGAGGTGCGGGTCTTCAGCGGTCGGTGACGAGGGTGGCGGCGGAGAAGTCGCCGTCCATGATGCTGCCGAGGACGCCGGGGACGCCGAAGCGGAAGACGACGATGGGGAGGCTGTTGTCCTGGCAGAGGGAGAAGGCGGTGGAGTCCATGACCTTGAGGCGGTCGGCGAGGGCCTTGGCAAAGGTGAGGGTCTCGTAGCGGTGGGCGTTGGGGTTGCGGACGGGGTCGTCGTCGTAGATGCCGTCGACCTTGGTGCCCTTGAACACCGCGTCGGCGCCGATTTCGCAGGCGCGGAGGGCGGCGGTCGTGTCGGTCGTGAAGTAGGGGTGCCCGGTGCCGGCGGCGAAGAGGACGACGGTGCCCGCCTCGAGCAGCCGGACGGCCTCGCGCTGGTCGAACGGATGGAGGACGCCCTGGATGGCGAACGCGGACTGGATCTCGGCCCTGACGCCGATGGCCTCGAGGGCGTCACGCATGGCGAGGGCGTTCATGGCGGTGGCGAGCATGCCCATGGAGTCGGCGGTGGTCCGGTCCATGCCCTTGCGGGAGCCGGCCAGTCCGCGGAAGAGGTTGCCGGCGCCGATGATGATGGCGACCTGGACGCCCTTGTCCACCGCCTCCCTGATGCGCTCGGCGACCTGTCCGGTCGCCTCCGGGTCAATGCCCCCGCCCTGGGGGCCCTTGAGCAGCTCGCCGCTCAGCTTCAGGAGGATGCGATGGAATCTTGGCATAACTGGCTGTCCGTCTTTCGGTTATGGGGTAATGTCCAGGGCGCCCGCACGCCCCGCGACAGGGTGACTCAAGCGTAATATAAGCCCACAACGCCAAATGCCTAGACGCCCCGCGCATAAATTCAGGTGAAAACGACCTGAAAAAAAACACCATGCCGACGACAAAAAACGGCCCGTCCTGCGAATATACTATTGTGGGATGCGGTCTGCCCGCATCCTGCCTGAGACGGACAGGCGGCCGACGGGCCGGCCGGCTTCGGCGTGGCCCTGTGCCGCACAAACGACCACGGGCTTCTAGGGCTTCTGGGGCTTCTAGAGATTCTAGAGCTTCTAGAGATTCTAGAGCTTCTAGAGATTCTAGAGATTCTAGAGATTCTAGAGATTCTAGAGAT
>CALZPA010000003.1 GCA_945827525.1 uncultured Lentisphaeria bacterium
GTCGTCGGCGATGAGGTCCGCGAAGGTGTAGACGCTGCTGGTGAGCTTCTTCATGTGTATAGATCCTCCCTTGATTTGTCAACGTCCTAATGTAGTTCTAGCGAGGCTTGAAATCAAGGAAATGGAACAGGCGCAGCGGCCTGGGTCGGGGAGGGCGCTGCGCCTGTTTTGGGGAGGGGCGTGGGTGATGGGATGCCTATTCGTATCGGAGGCAGTCAATGGGGTTGAGGGAGGAGGCTCGGAAGGCTGGGAAGAAGCCGAAGACGATGCCGACGAGCGCGGAGAAGCCAAAGGAGAGGATGATGGAGGGTGGGGTGATGAGGATGGGCCAGTTGTTGACGTGTCCGACAATCTGTGCGCCGGCGACGCCGGCGACGATGCCGATGGCACCGCCGGCGCAGGAGAGGACAATGGCCTCCAGGAGGAACTGGAGGAGGATATCGCGGGGGCGGGCGCCAATGGCCATGCGGAGACCGATTTCCCGTGTTCTCTCGGTGACGGAGACGAGCATGATGTTCATGATGCCAATGCCGCCGACCATGAGCGAGATGGAGGCGACGGCGGTCAGGAGCAGCGTCATGAGCCGTGAGATGGAGGTGATGGAGTCGACGATTTCGGTCATGTCGCGGACAGTGAAGTCATCGTCCTTGCCGTTGTATATCTTGTGTCTCTGGCGGAGGATGGCGGTGATCTCCTCCTTGGCGAGGTCGAGGTCGTCCATGGTGTGGAGGGAGATGAGGAGCTGGTTGACGTTGTTGAATTTGGAGCGCTGGAGGACACGTTTGACGGTGGTGTAGGGGATGATGAGGATGTCGTCCTGGTCCTGTCCCATGGAGTTGGAGCCCTTGGGCTGCATGACGCCGATGACCTTGAAGGGCATGTTCTTGATGCGCATGGTCTTGCCGACGGGGCTGGTGTTGGGGAAGAGGTTGTCGACGATGGTCTGTCCGATGACGACGACCCGGTTTCCTGCCCGGACATCGGCGTCGGTGAAGAAGGCGCCGTCGCCGACGTCCCATCCTCTGACGGCGACGAAGTCGGGGCCGCATCCGGAGATGGTGGTCTGCCAGTTGTTCTCCTGATAGATGATCTGAGCGTTGGAGCGTATCATGGGGGTGACGGCGTTGACGAGGTGTGGGAGCTGCTCCTTGATCTGCTCGCCGTCCTCGGGCATGAGCGTGGTGACGGCGCCGGCGCCCATGTGCATGCCTCCGGAGCGCATGCTGCCGGGGAAGATCATGACGAGGTTGTTGCCCATGGAGGAGATGGAGGCCTTCATCTGGGTGGAGGCGCCTTCGCCGATGGCGATGACGGCGATGACGGCGGCGATGCCGACGATGATGCCGAGCGCGGTGAGGAGCGAGCGGACCTTGTTGCGGAAGATGGCGCGCAGCGCCACCTTGAGGATCATCAGGATGTTCATGATGGGAGGGCCTTGGGAGGGGAGTGTGGGGGAGAGGCTTGTCAGCTCTGGATGATTTTGCCGTCCCGGAAGACGATGGTGCGTTTGGCGTAGGCGGCGATGTCGGGCTCGTGGGTGACCATGACGATGGTGATGCCCTCGTCGTTGAGAGAGCGGATGAAGGTGATGATCTCGATGGAGGCGGCGGAGTCGAGGTTTCCGGTGGGTTCGTCGGCGAAGATGACGCTGGGGCTGTTCATGAGTGCGCGGGCGATGGCGACTCGCTGCTGCTGTCCGCCGGAGAGCTGTGCGGGTGTGTGGTCGAGTCGCTTGCCGAGTCCGACCTTGTTGAGGAGTTCGGTGGAGCGCTGTCGGCGTTCGGCGTTGGAGATGTGGACGCCGCCGTAGTAGGAGGGCAGCTCGACGTTCTCCTGGGCGGAGGTTCGAGGCAGGAGGTTGAAGTTCTGGAAGACGAAGCCGATGGTTCGGTTGCGGAAGAAGGCGAGCTCATTGCGGTTCATCTCGGTGATGGAGCGTCCGTTGAGCAGATAGGTTCCCGAGGTGGGGGTGTCGAGGCAGCCGAGGATGTTGAGCATGGTGCTCTTGCCGGAGCCGGACTGCCCCATGATGGCGACGAAGTCACCCTTCTCGATCTGCAGCGAGACGCCATTGAGCGCATGGACGACATTGTCGCCCATGCGGTAGGTCTTGTACATATCCTTGATTTCGATCAGCGGCATGATGGTGTGTGTCCGTGTCTGTCTGACGGGGTGTCTTGCGACGTGTGTGGGGGGGCGGGAGGGAGCCTATCGGCGGGGCGGTCCGCCAGGGCCGCCGCGTGGGGGACGCGGCGGCGCGAAGGGGTTGTTGCTGCCGCTGGCGGCCTTCTCCGCCTCCTTGGAGGTCATGATGCCGGTGACGACCAGGGCGCCGTCCAGGTCGTCGCCGCCGATGATTTCGGTGTTGATGCCGTCGGAGGCGCCGAGTCGGACCTGCTGTGGGCGGATGGAGCCGTCGTCGTTGGCGAGCCAGATGGTTTTGGTGACGCTGGGGCTGGGCGACGCCTTCTCGGGTCTGGGGGCGCCGTCGGGGCGGCTCTTGCCGGAAGCCTGTTGGTGCTGGTGTGCGGGTGCGGCGGCGGGTGCGGGGCTGTCGGCGGCCTGGTTCTGCGGTCCCTTGAAGCGGAGGGCGGCGGCTGGGACGGCGATGACGTGCTCCTTCTCGACGATGATGATGGAGAGGTTGGCGGTCATGCCGGGGAAGAGCTCCATGCGGGGGTTGTCGGCCTCGACGATGACCGGGTAGGTGACGACATTCGACTCGGACTGTGCGTCGAGGCGGATTTCGCGGACGGAGCCGACGAACTCGTGCGGGTAGGCGTCGACGGTGAAGCGGACTTTCTGTCCGACCTTGAGCTGTCCGACATCGGCCTCGGGCACGGCGGCCTCGACCTGGATGCGGGTGAGTCCGGCGGCGATGGTGAAGAGGGTGGAGGTGTTCATGTTGGAGACGACGGTCTGTCCCTCGTCGACGTCGCGGGCGATGACGATGCCGTCGATGGGTGCGGAGATGGTGCAGTATCCGAGGTTGGCCTCGGCCTGTCTGCCGTTGGCCTCGGCCTGCTGGATCTGCGCCTCGCTCTGGATGATGGCGGCCTCGGCCTTCTCGATGTCGGCGCGGTTGGAGAGGATTTGTGCCTGGAGCTGCTCGACCTCGGCCTCGGAGGTGTCGAGGTCGGCGTCGGAGATGCCCGTCTCCGGGAGCTTGCGCCGGAGCTCGCTGTTGCGCTGATGGGTTTTGATGGCGTACTTGAGCTTGGACTCGTTGACGGCCAGCGTCGCCTTCGCGGCGCTGAGCTGCGCCTTGGCGGAGGCCAGGCTGGCCTCCGCGTTGCGGATGGAGGCGCGTGAGGCGTCATAGGTCGCCTGATAGGTGGCGGGGTCGATGCGGGCCAGCAGCTCGCCGGCCTTGACCAGTGAGTTGTAGTCGGCCTTCAGCTCCAGAATCTTGCCCGTGACCTGCGTGCCGACCTCCACCTCGTGCAACGGCTGGATGGTGCCCGTCGCCGAGACCTCCTGGACAATCCGAGTCGGACTCAGGCGGCTCGTCCGGTAGCGCACCTGAGACCCGCTCCCAGACCCGCCCCCACCCGCGCGGGACGACCACACATACCAGCCTCCGCCAGCCAAACACGCCAGCACCAGGCCCCACAGAAAACGGCTCCTCTTCATGAATTCCTTTGCCTTAAATGTGTGAACTTATTGTTTCAAACAGATTTTTCATGGCGATATGCTACCACTGAAACGCCAGGTCGGGGAAAATATTGTGGCATGGTCGTCAAAAAGGGGGGAGGAGGGGGCAGGCGGCTGCTGCCCGGTCTTCTTTTGACTCGTGTGCAGGGAGAGGCTATACTAATCCTGAAGACGGTTGGCTGATGTGTGGATATTTGTTTTTTTCGAGCAGGAGGCATGGTTGTCGCATGGGCAGTGTCACGCAGCGGTATGTGGTGTACGACTTTTCAGGGATGGCATTTGGCGAGGTTCGCGGAGCTGGGACGAGCTTCAGCTCGGAGCGGTTGCGTGGAGGCTTTGCGCTGCGTTTTCGCCTGGCGTGTCTGCCGGAGTCGGGATTGACGCTGCTGGAGCTTCCGGGGACGCTGCGTCTGTTCACGCATGAGGTCAGGGAGGAGTCAGACGTCGGCTGGAGCCGGAGCGAGAATCTGCGGATGAGGCAGGAGGCGGATGGCCGTTGCCGCGCTCTGGCGGTGGAGCTGCGCGTGGTCCGGGAGGACTTTCCGGACTATCCACCGCGTGGGGGGCTGCGTTCGGGCGCCTGGGAGCGGGTGTGCGTGAGTGTTCCGTACTGGCTGCTGGAGGAGCGTCCGGGCGTTGAGCTGGCGGTGCTGTACGATGGTGTGGCGCTGCGCTGGCTGGTGGACGGCGAGGAGGTGAACGCGGATTATCCCGTGGGGGTGCCGCGAAGGCAGGAGGGCGCGTGGACGGTGGCGGTCGCGGAGGCCTTCATGCGTCTGGAGATGAGCGTGGAGGTGAGCCGTCTGCGGCGTGAGGAGCGCAGTGAGACCTGGACTGGCCAGGTTCAGTTCTACACGCCCCGAGGCTTCAACACCTGGATAGGCGATGTGGTGCTCTACTGGCACGACGGCGTGTTCCATGTGCTGTATCTGCTGGACCGTCATCATCACGGCAGCCGCTGGGGCGGCGGGGCACACATCTTCTGCCAGTTGGTCAGCCGGGATCTGGTGCATTGGACGGACTGTGGGCCGCTGTTCGAGCTGGATCGTCCCTGGCAGTCCGTCGGCACGGGGACGATGGCGTTTCATGGGGGGCGCTATCTGTTCGTGCATGGCTGGCACACGAGCCGGACGATACCGGCGGAGCGCACGTCGACGCCGCTGATGCGCGAGCGCGCGGCGGCGCATGGCGGGCGCATGACGGCTCTGGATGAGAGCCAACTGGAGGGGCGCTATCCGTCGGGGGCCGCCTATGCCGTCAGTGAGGACGGCATCCATTTCACGCCGGCGCACAAGGTCATCCACACGGCGGAGAATCCGAGCGTGTATGTCAATGGGCGCGGGGGGCTGTCGATGTACTGTGGCGGCAGCACCTGGGAGGCGGACGGCATCGACGGCCCCTGGACGTGCGTCAGCGACCATTTCCCCCCGTGTGGTCGCGAGGAGCCCATGCTGAACACGGATGAGTGTCCGTCGTTCTTCGACTGGCATGGCGACAGCTATCTCATCATGGGCGGCAGCGGCTTCTGGCATCGGCCGGCGGGGACGTCCGAGTTCCTCAATGCGGCGGCGGCGGGGCGCGACATCTACGATGGCCTGAATGTGCCGATGGCGGCTCCGTTTGGGGAGGGCCGGATGCTGCTGGGTGGCTGGATACAGGGCATTGGCTGGGGCAGTTGCCTGGTTCTCCGTGAGCTGCTCCACTATCCGGACGGGCATCTGGGCCTGAGATGGGTGCCGGAGCTGGAGCCTGAGCGCCTGTCGAGGCTGGCGGGATGTCCGGCGGACGCCGCCGTGTCGCCGTCGTCGCCGGTGTCGCTGCCGGCCCCGGAGCCGAGAGAGGACGCCCTATATGAGATGACGCTGACGGCGCCGGTGAGCGGACGTCTTGGTGTCCGTCTCCACGACCATCGGCATCCGGAGCTTGACTGCGAATTTCAGCTCGACTTCGGACGGCAGCGGATGCAGGTCGCCACGGTCGGCGCCCAGGCGGGGCTGTGCCGGCCGCTGCTCACGCTGCGCGAGTCGCTCCGGGTACGGCCCTCCGAGCGGCTGGGCATGAGCATTCAGACAGTGGATGGGTACCATGCGGAAAGCCGGGACTTCGCGCTGGAGCAGGTGGATGTCCTGGAGGGGACGCCACGGCTGCGGCTGCGGCTCCATGCCGACGCCAAGATGCGGTCGACCGTCCTGGACGTCGAGGTCGCGGGACAGCGCACGCTGGTCAGCCATCGCGTCGGCATGACGGTCACCGGGGTGGAGCTGGTCGCGGACGTACCGCTGGCCGTGGCCGAGATGACGGCCTGGCGTGTGTGCTGAATCGAGTTTTTTTGTCCACAAAAGACACAAAACAAGCAAAACAAAAGTGGAGTCCGCAAGTCGAGTTTTTTTGTCCACAAAAGACACAAAACAAGCAAAACAAAAGTGGAGTCCACAAAAGGCACAAGAGAGCCTCGGGTTTAGCTTGTTTCCTCGATGGGAAGCTGCGGTTGGGCTTTCCGCGGCTGCCTGGTGGTGGCCTTTCTGCGTTTGGGTGCGGGGCGGTCGGTGGGTCGGTGGGTGACGCCGGGGCCGGCGATGAGTCCGTAGCCGTTGGTGTTGGAGACGTCGAGTCGGGTGTCGATGCGTTCCCGGAGCTTGTCGACGTGGCTGATGATGCCGACGAGCTTCTGGGGGGTGTCGGCGTGTCCGTCGGCGTCGCCCCGGAGCTGCATGAGGAGTTCGATGGCGCTGTCGAGGGAGCGTTCGTCGAGGGTTCCGAAGCCCTCGTCGAGGAGGACGTTGCCGAGTCGTGCCTTTTGGCTGATGGCGCTCATTTCGGTGAGTCCGAGGGCGAGGGCGAGACTGACCTCGAAGGACTCGCCGCCGGAGAGGTTGCGTGAGGTCCGTCGGATGTCTCCGCGGAAGTGGTCGATGACGTTGAGGGCGAGGGGGGTGTCGGGGTCGCTTTCGAGGGTGAAGTGGCGTCTGAGTGCGAGTGGGCGGTGTTCGTTGGCGAGTTTGACGAGTGCGCGGAAGGTGTATCCCTGGGCGATGCGGAGGAATTTCTCGCCGTTTCGGTTGCCGAAGCTGTCGTCGAGGAGCTTCCAGAGGTTGGCTTGGTCGGCGAGGGTCTGTCGTTCGGCGAGGAGGGCGTCGGCGTGGCGGTGGTTCTGTTCGTCGGCGCTGAGGAGGCTTTGGGTGGCGGCGAGGGCGTTCTGGGCCTGTTCGCGGTCGAGTCTGAGCTGTTCGAGGGTGCTGCGGTTCTGGTCGCGTGTGAGGTCGAGGGGCAGTTTCTGGCGGAGTTCCTCCAGGAGGCGTTGACGTTCGTTGCGGGTGGCGGTGTCGAGGGCGAGCTGCTCGTCGAGGGTCTTGAGGTGTTGCTGGAGGTTCTGGAGCTGTTCGGGAGAGCGTTGTCTGGCGAGGAAGTCGTTCTCGTTTTGGAGGGCGTTTTCGGCGAGTCTGGCGAGGAAGTCGGTCTGCGCCTGGGTGCGGGCGGGGAGGAGGCTCTGCTCGAGCTGGTGTTCGAGCTGCTGGCGTGAGGTGGTGGCGGCGGCGAGTTGCGCCTGGGCGGCGGCCAGGCACTGGGAGGCCTTCTCCCTGGCGTCGAGGGCGTCCTGGAGCTGTTGCCGGAGGCGTTTCTCGGCTTCGTCGAGGTTGCTTTCGGTGGTCAGGGCGAGTCGTTGCTGCTGGAGCTGGTCGCGGTGGGCGGTGAGGTCGTCGCGGTGCTGTTGGAGTGCGGCGAGTCGTTGCCGTCGGAGTTCGTCGGCGGTCTGGTGTCTCTGGCTGGCGCTGTCGAAGGCGGCTCTGGCCTCGTCGAGTCGTGCGATGGCCTGCTGTGCGGTGGAGAGGGCGGCGATGCGGCGGTCGAGTTCCGGAGGGAGTGCGTCGTGTCGTGTCCAGGAGGTCTGGAGGCGGAGTCGGATGTCGTCGGAGAGCTCGTCGGCGGCTCGTCGGGCGCGGCTGGTGCTGTCGTCGAGGGTGTGCTGCTGGGACTTGATGTCGTTGTCGAGGGCGTTGAGGTTGCTTTGGGCGTGGTCGGCGCGTTCCTTGAGTTTGGCCTGTTGGGTACGGAGTCCTGCTTCGTCGTGTGTGGCCTTCTGGAGGGCGTCGTCGAGATGGCGGAGGCGTTCGAGTTGGTTCTGGAGGTTGGCGACGGCCTTGTCGCACTCGGTTTCGAGGGGTGTCTGGCCGCTGCAGTAGGGGTGTGTGGTGGAGCCGCAGAGGGGGCAGGGCTGTCCGTCCTGGAGGAGCTGTCGCTGCTCGTCGAGGGAGGCGACGCGGGAGGCGTATTCGCGGAGGCGGACGGCGGCCATCAGGTCTTTCTGGATGTCCTCGTGGGTTTTGCCGTTGAGGAGCTGGGTGCGGTCGAGCTCGGTTCGGGTCTGGGCGTCCAGCAGGTTCTGGAGCTGGGCTTCGGTCTTGCGGCGTTCCTGGACAAGCTGCTCGAGTCTCTGCTGGGCGGTGTGCCGCTCGTTCATTTTGGCGTTGAGGGTCTGCTGGGCGCGGGCGATGTCCTGTTCGAGCTGGACGAGGGCGGTGCGTTTGAGTTCCCAGGTTTCGCGGCAGACGGTCAGTTGGCCGTCATTGGGGTGGGCGGCGAGATGCTCCTGTGCCTCCTGTGCGTCGTGCTGGGCGCGTTGCCAGCTGCGCGAGGCGTCCTGGAAGGCGAGGTCGTCGCGCCGCTGGTCGGCGGCGATGGTGTTCATCTCGGCGGTGAGGGCGTTGAGGGACTGGGTGTCGGCGACGAGCTGCTGGTCGAGGAGTCGTGCCTTGCCGAAGCGGTCGAGGGTGTCGTCGTGGAGCCGCCGGGTGTCGTCGAGGTGGGTGGTGAGGCGTGTGAGGTCGTCGTCGGCGTGCTGGGCGGCGGTGCGCAGGTCAGCGAGGGAGAGGTCGAGAAGGCGGAGATTCTGGGTGGCGTCGTCGTGTCGGGCCTGGGCGTTCTGGAGGGCGTGGAAGGCGTCCTGGCAGCGGGCGGCGCGCAGGGCGTCGGCGAGTTCCTGTCGCTGTGGCTGGGCGTGTTCGGCGGCCTGTCGGGTCTGTTCGAGGCGTTCGTTGGCCTGCTGGAGGGCGAGCTGGCCATTTTCGGCGTTGGCGAAGTTCTGCTCGTGGAGTGTGGCGCTGGCGATGGCGTCGTCGAGGGTCTTGAGGGTGTTCTGCTGTTGTGCGAGCAGGTGTTGTCGCTGTTCGAGTTCGTCGGGAGAGAGGAGGGTGATGTCGCCGAGTCGTCGGTTCAGGTCGGCGAGATGGTCGTTGGCGGCGGCATAGCGGCTGTTGATCTGGGCGCCGATGCGTCCGTAGACCTCGGTGCCGGTGATGGCGCTGAGGATGGGGGCGCGGTTGTCGTCGGTGGCCTTGAGGAAGGCGTCGAAGCTGCCCTGCGCGAGGAGGACGCAGCGGGTGAACTGGTCGACGGTGAGTCCGATGAGTTCGTTGACCTTGAGCTGGAAGTCGCGTTTGCCGTTGCTGATGAGGACATTGTTGCGGAAGAGCTGCTGTGAGAAGTCCTGGAAGACGGACCTGGCGTCGGAGCGTGTGGCCTTGGCGTGTGAGAAGCGTGCGCGGTATTCGGTTTCGGCGTTGCCGCTGGTGATGGTGAAGGTGAGTTCGGCGATGAGTTCGTCGGCGCCTTCGCTGAGGATGGCGTCCTGGTCTTTGCCGATGGCGTTGCCGGCGGTGGCCTTGAGTCGTGGGGTGGTGCCGTAGAGAGCGAGGCAGATGGCGTCGAGGATGCTGGACTTGCCGGCGCCGGTGGGGCCGGCGATGAGGAAGATGCCGGAGGAGAAGGCGGGGGCGGTGAAGTCGATGGTGGTTTCGCCGTAGAGGGAGTTGACGTTTTTGATGAGGAGTCGCCGGAAGCGGAGGACGGCGCCTTCGGCGGGCGTGTCGGCGTCGGCTTTCTCGTGTGTGTGGCTGGGGTCGAGGACTTGGCTTTGCGCCTCGAGATAGAGCCGGGTGAGGGTTTGGCGCTGGGGCTCGTCGGGGAATTTGCCGCTGTGGGCGAGATAGTCGCTGAAGACGTCGAGGGGGGTGAGCTCATTGAGGCCGGCCTTGAGTACGGGGGCGGTCTCGGGGCGTTCCTGTGTCTGGGTGAGGCGGACTTCAGGGCGGAGCAGGGAGAGGGGGGAGCCGACGAACTCCTGCTGGAGCTCGATGAACCAGTGGGGGCGTGGGGTGGCGTCGACGAAGACGGGCTTGACCCAGAGCTCCTGGCCGGTTTTGCGGAGGTCGTCGAGCTGCTGGCGGAGCTCCTGGAGGTTGCCTAGGACGACTCGCATGGTGTGGAAGCAGTCGTCGGGGAGGGGGATGGTCTTCGGGTCGGAGAGGTTGCCGGTGTCGAGGATGGAGAAGGATGGCGTGACGGCGTTCTCGCGGATGGTCATGGGGAGGAGTGCGCCGGCGTAGCGCCAGTTGTTGTGTCCGGCGATGGTCTGCGGGCTGTGGATGTGTCCGAGGGCGAGGTAGTCGAAGGGGGGGAAGGCGGTGACGTCGACGGCGTCGAGGGTGCCGATGGCATGGTGGTCGGCGTCGGCGTCGCTGGCGAAGGCGCTGCCGATGGCGTGGAGGTGTCCCATGGCGATGATGGGGATGGCGCGGTCGCCGCGGCGACGGACGGCGAGGCTATGGAGCTGGCGGTAGTGTTCGACGATGCCTCTGGCGAGGGCGGCGGTCTGCTCGCGGGTGGTCTCGCCCTCTGGGGAGGCGTCGCGGACATCGCGGGAACGGAGGAAGGGCGCGGCGCAGACGATGGCCTGCGGGGCGTCGTCGGGACCCAGGGACACGATTTCCGGCGAGAGGTTCTGACGGTCGACGGTGGCGATGACGTGAATGTCCATGAGCCGGAGGAGGTGCTGCGGCGCGGCGAGGAAGGAGGGGCTGTCGTGGTTGCCGGCGATGACGACGACCTGGCGGCAGCCGGCCCGCTGCAGGCGGACGAGGAGGCTGTAGTAGAGCTCCTGAGACTCGTTGGAGGGTGAGCCGTTGTCGAAGATGTCGCCGGTGAGGAGGGCGGCCTGGACGTCCAGGGCGGCGACGTGTTCGACGAGGTGGTCGAACACGCGGCGGAGTTCGTCATTGCGGCAGTGGCTTTCGAGGTAGGCACCGAGGTGGATGTCGCCGACGTGCAGAATTCTCATGGGCTTCCTGGGTGGGTGTGAGGGGAGGGGTGAGGGGGGGGAAAAGGCGGAAAAAAGCGCCCGGCGCGGCGTGGCGTGGGGCGCTTGCGGAAGGCGTGTCGTGCCGTGCCGTGCCGTGTCCTAGCCGAGGATGGAGGCGTCGGCGATGACCATGGGGATGGAGTCGAGCGGGAGTCCCTTGAGGACGAGGGAGAAGGGCTGGCGTTCGCTGGCGAGGCGTCGGACGTCGCCGGTGAGGAGGTTGATGAGGACGGGGTTTTGGATGGGGGTGAAGCCGGGTTCGTCGTAGAGGGTGAAGTCGGCGTCGGGGATGGTTTGGAAGTCGTACTGGACGCTGACGGGGAGGTAGTAGGCGCAGAGGAGCTGTCCGTCGTCTCGGGTGAAGAGCTGTTTCCAGACGGCGGTGTCCTCGAGGTGGGGGAGGTTGGCGGTGAGGGGGAATGAGCGTGCGAGGGAGCAGGAGACCATGCCGTCGATGGGTCGGATGTTGTGCTGGAAGAGGGTGGCGACGTTGGCGAGGGCGTGGTAGGCGGGCTTGGGGGTGTAGCAGATGCCGTTGAGGATGCCCTGTCTGGCGACATTGAAGGCGCTTTGGGTGGAGTTTGCCATCTGGTAGTCCTTCTGCATCATGTCGACGACGATGAAGATGGAGGAGAGTTCGAGTCCGAGGGAGAGGTCGATGAGGTAGCGTCGGATGAGCCAGTTGGCCTGTGCCTGGTAGGACTCGCGGATGGCGCGGGGCTGCCAGTAGACGCGCGGCGTCCAGTGCGCGAAGCCGCCCTCGCCCTGCCAGATGCTGATGTGGGTGCCGCCGTAGGCGTCGAAGAGTCGTCGGAGGTAGCGGATGGCGTCGGCGTACTCGACGTCAGGGAGCGGGGAGTAGGAGTGGACGGAGAAGAAGTTGATTTTGGCGAGGATGTCCTTCTGGCGCGCGAATTCGTCGAGGTACTGGTTTCGATATCCGGAGATGCAGGCGCCGATGGCGGCGTTGGGGATGGCCTTGCGGATTTCGGCCTGTGAGATGTCGATGAGGGTGGCGTATTCGGCTGGGTCTGACTTCATGGGTCTCCAGAAGCAGTCGATGTTGGTCTCGTTCCAGATTTCGAAGTGGGTGATGCGTCCGCGGAAGTGTTCGGCGAGGGCGGCGCAGTAGTTTTTCCAGGCCTGGATGCAGGCGTTTCCGAAGTAGAGTGGGACGAAGCCGACGGGCGTCTCGCCGTAGGTGTTGTCCATGTAGAGTCGGTTTCCGAAGCCGACGTTGAACCAGGGCTGGATGCCTCTCTTGAGGAGGTTGTCGACGATGGAATCGAGCCAGTCGAAGGTGTAGACGCCCTTTTCGGTTTCGCACTTGCACCAGCCGGTCTGGACTCGGGCGTGTTTGACGCCGGCGGCCTGGAGCCTGTCGTAGCAGAGTTCGGGCTGATAGAGGTCACGGTCGAGGCATTCGAAGCCGATGGAGATGGCGGAGCCGTCGATGTTCTGGGAGGGGATGTGCCTGAGTTTGCCGAGGTACTGGGCGGGGTTGGCCATGGGGAGCGGCTGAGGCTGTCCGAGGCAGTCGCGGAGGAAGGCGTGGATGGCGTCGGTGATGTCGGGGTAGAGCTGTCGCGGCTTGGAGCCGGGGATCCAGATGGCGTGTCCCTGATTGTGGCGTTCGCGGTCATAGAGGTAGGTTCTGACGTCGGCGCCGATGGTGGAGGCGTACTTGGCGAAGTTGTAGGCGGACTCCTTGGGGACGATGGTGTCGTTGAGGCAGTGGATGAGGAGGATGGGTGAGGAGGTTCGTGTGAGGCAGGCCATGGGGAAGGCGTTGGGCTCGATGGGCTTGCCGGCGAAGAGCCGCTCATAGCGGAAGGGGAAGAGAGCGGCGTCGGGCTCGGGGTCGGCGATGCCGCTGATGGAGATGGTTCCGCGGACGCGGTTCTGCGCCATGCGCAGTCCGGTCATGAGGGCGAGGTGTCCGCCGGCGGAGACGCCGCAGATGAAGATGGGCTTTCCGGCGGTGACGGCGATTTCGGGTGCGAAGGCTCCTCGGATGAGGAGGTCGGCGGCCTTCAGGCAGTCGTTGCCGCAGGCGGGCCAGGGCGCCTCGGACGAGAGTCGGTAGTCGATGTTGAGGACGATGAGGCCGTGCTGTGCGAAGTGCTGGGCGATGCCCTCGACGGAGTGTCGGTCGAGCCGGAGCCAGCTGCCGCCATGGATGAGGAGCATCTTGGGAGTGTCGGCGGTGATGGGTGTCTCCGGCAGATGCAGGTCGCCGACGCAGGTGGTCGATTCGTTGCTGTAGGTGTAGGGTTTGGCCATGGCGTGCGTGGGTTGGATGGAGGTGGGGGAGAGGCTGCTGCGGCCTGCGCTGTGGTGTGTGTGCAGGCCGCGTTTCGCCAGGCTGTGCGGTGGCTATTCCCTGACGACTCGGTTGCCCTGGAGGACGATGTTCTGTGAGGTGGTCGGGTCGTAGGTCAGTCCCGGCTTGGGTACCAGGGTGGAGTCGATGTAGATGTTGTTGACGATGCGGATGTTCTGGGCGTGGGTGATGTGGAAGCCGGCGCGGTAGTCGAGGTTCTTCTTGCGCGGCGTGACGTTGCGGAAGGTGTTGTTGCGGAAGGTGACGTTGCCGGCGGAGGAGATGAAGGCGATGAGGCCGTAGGTGTCGGTGAAGGTGTTGTTCTCGAAGAGGATGTCGGCGAGGATGGGGTAGAGGGTGCGTTCGGAGGAGGGGTCCTGCTTCATGTAGACGCCGATGTAGACGTCGCGCGCCTTGCCGTCATTGGAGCAGTTGGTGGGGTTGACGGACTCGAAGGTGCAGTTGCGCACGACGATGTTGCGGGCGCCGTAGCCCTCGCTCCAGACGTTGAAGGTGTAGCCGGTCTCGATTTTGATGGCGCCCATCTCGGGGTGGCGGAAGCGGCAGTTCTCGACGGTGATGTCGCGGGCGAGGAGGAGGATGCCTCGGGCGCGGTTGTCGTGGAAGAAGCAGTTGCGGAGGATGACGTTGTGGGAGTCGTAGTCGCCGTTGAACATGATGAAGCCGTCGTGGGTCTGGTCGGGGACGGGATCCTCGAAGGTGAATTCGCGGATGCCCTTGGCGGCGTCGATGTCCTTGACGGCGACGATGCGCGAGCGGAAGTTGGCGGGAGAGTAGTCGCCCTGCCGGAGTTCGATGAAGGTCCCGGGCTTGGGTGCGCCGAAGGAGCGGGCGTTCTGGGTGGTGATGGAGTGGGTTCCGGTCTTGCGGGCGAAGCCGGAGTTGTCGTGGACGTTGAGGCAGTCGTCGGCTCCGAGGCTGAATTCGCAGTCGACCATCTTGAAGAAGCCCTTGGAGTTGGCGATGTGGCAGTGGTCGGCGGTGCAGGTGATGACGCGCTTGGGGTCGTCCTGGGGGGCTCGGATGTTGACGTTGAGGTACTGCCAGTGGTGCTGGGGGCCGCTGACGACCATGGCGTGTCCTGGCGTCGAGAGGATGTTGATGTTCTCGAGGGAGAGGTGGCTGTTGCCGTGCATGGTGATGCAGTTGTAGTGGTAGTAGTAGTGCTGGAAGCGGTAGAGCTGTCCGGGCTTGAGGGCGCCGGGCTGCTCATGGATGCGGAGCAGGTTGCCGGAGAGCCACTCGTACTTGACCTTGGGCATGGGGCCGCTCATGGAGCCGATGACGCGCGTGTGGCTGCCCTCGATGCCGACGGAGCGGGTTTTCGGGTCGAAGGAGGAGATGATGGACATGCGGATGTCGCGTCGCGGGAAGGTGTCGTAGTGGACGAAGCGGAAGTCGAAGCTGCCGTCGTGGACGGCGGCGACCTCGACGAGCGAGGCGAGTGGGTCCTTGTCCCAGTTCCAGTCGAGATCGAGGTTGCGGACGATGGTTCGCTCGCAGCCGCCGATGTGGAGGAACTGGTTCCAGGTGCGGAGTCCGACGAGCTTGGCGCCCTTGCCGTCGAGGGTGAAGTCCTTGAAGTCGGTGAGTCGGATGAAGGTGTTGGACTCGCAGCGGTAGGTGCCGGGGGCGAGCTCGAGTCCGGCGGCGTTCTGGGCGCGGCAGGCGTCGAGGGCCTTGTTGATGGCGGCGGCGTTGTCGTCGTTGTCGGTGGAGAAGCCGAAGTCGGTGGCCTTGAGGATGAGGTTTGAGGCGGGCTTGGGCGGTTCGACGGTGAATTCGGCGGCGCCGGTGGGGAGGTTGTCGAGGGTTTCGGTGAAGGGCGTTGGGTTGTCGTGGATGGAGACGAAGCGGTCGGCGGGTGCCTCGAGGATGCGGAAGTCGCTGATGATGGCCTGGCAGCGGTTGTGGCAGTGGACCTGGAAAGCGTAGTCGTCGAGGGGGCCGGTGACGAAGGTGAAGGTCTGTCGGGTGGGTGTGGCGGTGGGGCCGACGTTCATGCGGAAGGTGTCCTGGTGGGCGGTGGGGTCGGAGATGGGGCGGCAGAGGAAGTGCATGAAGCCGTTGGCGCCCTCGGGAGCCGTGACCTGGATGGTGAATTCGACGCGGTAGCGGGTGCTGGGCTTGAGGACGCCCTTCTGGGTGCAGAAGAGGAAGTTCCAGGAGCTGTCGGCGGGGCGGTCGAGGGTGCTGGTCTCGATGGCCTTGTGGGTGTCGTCCGTGAAGCGCGCGTTGCTTCGGAACTGGATGAGGTTGGGGGTGTCAAGGCCGTCGGCGACGAGGGTGAAGTCGGCGGTGGGCAGGGAGGTCGCGGCGCAGGCCGCCAGGGCGGTCAGGGAGAGTATCGTCAGGGAAAGCTGTCGCATGAGGGGGGCTCCTTAAGGAAAAGGGTGGGATGGACATCGGTTCACGAATGTCGCTAATATAGTGGCGGGTCGGGGAAAAATTCAACAGCGTGGGCTTTTTTTGTGGTCGGAGCCGAAAAAAGGGACGCACGGGACTTGAATTTTCCGGGGAAAAAGCGGATAATGTGGGAAACGCCGCCCGCCGTTTCGAGAATATGGCTATCCCTGTGTTTTGCGCTGAGATTGGAAGCTGGAGAACAGGAGGAGAAGAGACGATGCCGAGACGACTGTTTGTCTTCACGTTGATTGAGCTGCTCGTCGTCATTGCCATCATCGCGATTCTGGCGGCGATGCTGCTGCCGGCGCTGTCGAAGGCGCGCGAGAAGGCGCGGTCCATCGCCTGCGTCAACAACCTGAAGCAGTCCGCCATGTCGTTCCGGCTGTATGCGGACGACTCGGATGAGCGCCCCATGTACAACCGGCAGTGGAACTCGACCTGGATTGGGACGCTGACCGCCGTCGGCGACTATCTGTCGTCGAAGTATCCGGACGAGGCGGTCTGTCCGGGGCGTCTGCCGATGAAGAACATCAAGGACAACTACCTGGGCTATGGGTGCCGCGGCACCACCTACACGTCAGGCACCGCCTTAATCTCTGTCGTCGACCCGCCGGGCGGCAGCTCGTACAGCTACTATGTGGTCGGGAACAAGATCAAGGCGCCGTCCAGCTTCTTCTTCCTCGGCGACTCGCACCGCACGGCGGCGCTGGGCAACACCCACGGCTCGGACAGCAAGGGCTGGCAGTTCACCTTCATCGACAACAACAAGAACATGTACCTCATCCCCGCCCACGGCCAGGGCAGCAACTTCTCCTTCTGGGACGGCCATGTCGAGAGCATCAAGACCATCCAGCGCCTCCAGGAGCTCGCCGAGCTGGAGGGCTACACCGGCACGGCGCAGGCCCTCAACGCCGGCTATTCCACGGTGAAGGCCAAGTGAGCGGGGCGGGACAGGCGCCCGCAAGACAAGAGCCGGAGAGGCCGCACGAGGAGGGCGACATGCCGTCTCGGTGGCCTCCGGAACCATTGTGAAAGAGTCCAGGACGAAGGAGGAAAGGAAGATGATGTGTCGCCACTTTCTGTCATTCACCCTGATCGAGCTGCTCGTGGTGATTGCGATCATCGCGATACTGGCGGCGATGCTGCTGCCGGCGCTGTCGAAGGCGCGCGAGAAGGCGCGGTCCATCGCCTGCGTCAACAACCTCAAGCAGTGCGGCATGGCCAACCGCCTCTATGCCGACGACTACAGCGAGACGGTCATCTTCAACCGCCAGTGGAATTCGACCTGGATTGGCTCGCTGGTGGCGACCGGCTCCTATCTCTCCTCCAGCTATCCCGACGAGGCCGTCTGCCCCGGACGGCTCCCGATGAAGAACGTCAAGAACAACACCATCGGCTACGGCCATCGAGGTTCCGCCATGGCGCCCAGCAGCTATCAGATCAGCGTCGCCCACGACAACGGCACCTACAGCTATTTCCTCAAGGGCATGGGCATCAAGGCCCCGTCCCAGTACTTCCTCATCGGCGACTCGCACCGCACCAAGGAGCAGGGAAATCCCAACGGTTCCGACAGCAAGGGCTGGCAGTACACCCGCATCGACGTCGACAAGAGCCTCTTCATGGTCCCCGCGCACCACGGCGGCAGCAACTTCTCCTTCTGGGACGGACATGTCGAGAGCCTCAAGAATGTGCGGAAGCTCCAGGAACTCGCCGAACTCGAGGGCTACACCGGCACCGTCAAGGTCCTCGACGCCTCCCTGACCGCCGTCACCGGCAAGTGACGGCGCCATAGGCCGCCGCCGCGCCGCCCAGTCCATCCCTCCTCGCAGGTAGGGAACGGCTGGGGGCGCGGCCTTTTTTGCCTTCATACATACGCCACGCACGGGGAGAGACGGCTGTTTTTGGGGGAACGGGGACCGTGTGCCTGTGTCGGGAGTGGGGGCTGGAGAGGGGAGTCCGCCGTGAGGGCGTGATGTCCTGTCAGAATGCGCGAACGGCCCCGCGTCCGCCGTCTCCGAGGGGGGAGCGAGGCGGGCGCGGGGCCGTTTTCCGCGCGGGCTGGCGAGTCGCGTCAGCTACGGGCGGGGTGGAGGCGGAGTCCGTCGGTCATCACTCGATGGTGACGCTGGTGGGGCCGACGAGATAGACGATGTGCGTGCCGATGGCGAGCGTGTCGGTGGGGGTGGGGAGGGGCTTGCCGAAGTCGTCGAGTACCCTGGCGATGTCGCCCTTGACGGCGAGTCGGACGGTCTCGTCCTGTTTTGAGTTCCAGATGGCCCAGCAACGCTGTCCGTCGGGGTTGGTCCAGGAGACGACATAGCGGTTGCGCTCCTTGTCGGCGGTTAGCTCGGGTCGGGTGGAGCCGTTGGGGCAGAGGGCGTAGAGGGTCTTGTAGGTCTGGAAGGCGGGCTTGGGCTCGACCTTGGCGTTGACGATGCCGAAGCAGGCCTCGCGCTCATGCATGTCCCACTCGGCGGCGCGGAGGTTGTACCAGAGGACCTTCTCGACGCCGCTGGCGAAGGCGAGGAGATAGGTTCTGGGGAGGTGGCGCGCCTGGACTTCCTCGGGGACGGTCTCGATGAAGTTGGAGAAGCTGGCGGTGATGATGTTGCCGTTCAGGCCGTCGGAGCGGAGCTTGTAGATGGCGGCGATCTGGGAGTGGTAGGTGTCGGTGCCGGCGGAGACGAGGGGGACGAACTCATCGCCGGGCTTGAGGTTCTCGGCAGTGAAGAAGCGCCAGGTGGGTTCGAGCTTCTGGATGGTGAACTGTCCCTCGAAGGCGGGGCCGGGCTTCTGGTAGGTCTCCTTCTCGGGGACGCCCTTCTTGGTCCACCAGGTTTCGGTGGCCATGTGGAGCTGCGGGAGGAAGGTGTCGTCGACCTGCTTCTTGGTGATGGTGCCGTCCGGCTGGCGGAGGAGGTCATAGTAGAAGGGGAGTCCGGCGGGGAGGAGGACGGTGCCGCCCTTGGCCAGGTAGGCCTTGATGGCGGGGAGGTAGTCGGTGGAGGGGAAGGACTCGTCGAGGCAGGGGAGGAGGACGGGATAGGCGGCCGGGTCGAGGGAGGCGATGTCGTCGAGGGTGATGCGGTGCTCGCCGCTGAAGAAGCCGGTGTAGTTGGGCGAGCGGAGCGTGGAGGAGACGCCGAGCTGGTAGCGGCTGTCGTAGACGACGGCGATGGGCGACTGCTTCTCCTTGAGTCCGAGATGGCGGAAGGCGGCGTTGAAGACGCCCTCATGCTTCTTGGGCGCGAGCGCGGTGGACCAGCCGACCTCGGTGATCCAGATGGGCTTGTGGGCGGCGCCGTACTTGGCGAGGAGCGCCTTGAGGTCATCGAAGTCCTTGAGCATATGCTCGGGGATGCCGGTCCACTTGTAGGGGTGGATGGCGATGGCGTCGAAGCCGTCGGCGGCGCCGGCCTTCAGGGAGTCCTCGATGTACTTGAGGGGGACGCCGGCGGTGCCGCCGTAGACGACGGTCAGCTTGGGGTTGACGGCCTTGATGGTCTTGTAGGTGGCCAGGAGCAGCTTGGCGTAGTTGGCGCCGTCGGGGACGTCCTTCCAGAAGCCCTGGAGGTTCTCCTCGTTCCAGATTTCCCAGTGTGGGAGGTCGTTCTGGTAGCGCTCGGCGAGGCGGCGCACGAATTCGCACCAGGCGTCGAGGTCCTTCCAGGCGACGGGGGCGAACTTGGTGTTGTAGCCGAGGATGGGCAGGATCTTGACGCGGTGCTCCTTGGCCAGCCTGTGGAGCGCGTCAAGGTGGTCGAAGACCCACTTGCCCCTCTCGGGCTGGACGCGGTGCCAGTCGTAGTCGGTGCGGGCCCAGGTCATGCCGGCCTCGTTCATGCGGTCGAAGGAGGGTATGGCATACTTGATTTCGCCGCGGCTGACATGGGCGCAGATGCCGTAGGCCTCGTCGAGCCTGGGCGTGGTCTGGGCGAACAGCAGCGGCGCGCCGGCGCAGGCCAGCAGGCAGAGCGGTGTCATCTTCATGGTTGCTCCTGGTCTTGATTGATGGTGGGGAATACAGGGGGAGACTCCGGCGGACAGCCCGCCAGAGAAACTGAAACCTGTTAGCTATAACGAAAAAAAAGACTCCTGAATTTGTGTTTGACGCGAGATTTTGGTATAATATAGATGAATTATGTGGAGGCCGCCACTCCAGTTTCCACGGGAGAAACGGTTGACCACGAACGTTTTTGCTTTGCTTTCAGATAGTTATGGAGAAAGAAGGATGACTGTGAGAACGAGACGAGACTTTACCCTGATTGAGCTGCTGGTCGTGATTGCGATTATCGCGATATTGGCGGCGATGCTGCTGCCCGCCCTGTCGAAGGCTCGCGAGAAGGCGCGCGCCATCTCGTGCATCTCCAACATCAAGCAGATTGGCCTGGGAACCATCACCTATATGCAGGACAACGAGGACTTCCTCCCCCACTTCTACTACAGCGCCTCGCTCGGTGGCTGGCAGCCGCCGAACGGTGGCTGGCGGGCCGAGCTCCACGACTACGTCGGCGACAACAAGGTCTGGATCTGCCCGTCACGCTCCGGCGTAACCCCCAGCGACACCGCCGTCACCTACATCTATAACGTCAGCGGCAGCAGCAAGACCCAGCAGGCCGCCATCTCGCCCTCCGAGCACTACATCTTCGCCGATGGTGCCCATTCTAACGCCGGCGGCATCGACGGCAACGGCTTCATCTGGCCCCAGGTGTCGACCAATACCAACCTGCGTCTCCGCTTCGACCACAACGATATGTGCAGTTGCCTGTTCCGCGACGGCCACGCCGAGCAGAAGAAGCGCCACACCATCGACCCGTCCAAGTGGTACACCGGCTGGTCCGCCAAATGAGCCTGGAGGCATAGGAACCGAAACCGCAGAAGAAGAGGAGTCAGTCATCCATGACCAAGCGCCACCGTGATTTCACCCTGATTGAGCTGCTCGTCGTCATCGCCATCATCGCGATCCTGGCGGCGATGCTGCTGCCCGCCCTGTCGAAGGCGCGCGAGAAGGCGCGCGCCATCTCCTGCGTCTCCAACCTGAAGCAGATTGGCCTGGCCACCGTCACCTATATGCACGACAACGAGGACTTCCTCCCCGAATTCTACTGGAAGGACAACGGCTGGTTCCCGCCGGAGCGCTGGCGCGGACAGCTCGACAGCTATGTCGGCGACAACAAGGTCTGGATCTGCCCGTCACGCTCCGATGTCCAGCCCAGCTCCACCGCCACCACCTACATCTACAACATCTCCGGGCGCGTCAAGAGCCAGCAGAGCGCCATCTCGCCCTCCGAGCACTACATCATCGCGGATGGCATCTGGGCCGGCGCCGGCGGCATCGACTGGCTGACCCAGGTCTGGCCGCAGGAGACGACGAACGGTGATCTCCGCCTCAAGTTCGGCCACAACGAGATGTGCAGTTGCCTGTTCCGCGACGGTCACGTCGAGCAGAAGAAGCGCCACACCATCGAGCCGACCCAGTGGCACACCTCCTGGGTGAAGAACTGACGGCCCGCCACCTGCCATGCCTGGTCTTCCCTCCCGGTGGACCAGGCGTTTTTTTGCAAAGGCATGATTGAAATGTAGCTATCTTGAGTTAGCTTATTGGTGTCTTGAAGAACGACAGGCGGTGGCGCGGCCGGTGACAGGCTCGGCCAACGCCCTCAAGAACCTCATGATTTAGGAACCGACAAGAAAGCGAGGTGTGCTGATGTCACGACGTCTGATGGCGATGGTGTGTGCGCTGGGTATGCTGGCCGGCGCGGCGGAGGATGCGTTCCAGGGAGACTGGAAGGGGACGCTGAGGCGTGCGGATGGGCAGGAGGAGACGGTGTTCGCGCAGGTGCTGGCGCAGGGCAAGGGGACGTACCGGGCAGTGCTGCGGCGCGTCATCCATGCGGTCGGCGACCGCGAGTCGCTGGCCACCCTGGAGGGCAAGGCCGAGGGCGGCGCCGTGACGTTCGCCGGCGGCGCCGGCATCCGCGAGGGCGTGTTCAGCGGCGCGACGCCGGCGGGACAGGTGAGCCTGAAGCCGTATCGCCACGTCTCGCCCACGCTGGGCGAGCGTCCGCCAGCGGGCGCGAAGGTCATTCTTGGCCCCGAGACGGAGCTGTCCGGCTTCCAGGGCAGCCGCCGTACCGGCGGCATCGTCAACCTCAACCGCTCCCTCCAGAACGCCTCCAACTGCGTCGGGTACCTGTTCTGCCGCATCGACTCGGACGCGGAGCGCGACGTCGTGCTCAAGACCGGCTCCGACGACGGCATCGTCGTCTTCCTGAACGGCCAGCGCCTCTACACGAAGGACGTCCCCCGTGCCCTCAAGGCGGACGAGGACAGCGTGCCGCTGCATCTGCGCCAGGGCGAGAACGAGCTGCTGCTGAAGGTCATCCAGGGCGGCGGCGACTGGCAGGGCGTGGCGCGCGTCTGCGACGCATCTGGGCGTGCGGTGCCCGGCGTCCGATTCCGTCCGGAGGGCAGCGCGGGCAAGTCGCTGTCCCCGAACGGCACGGTGCTGTGCTGGCTGGCCTCTGGCCCGTACCGCCGCGGCGAGGGGCAGCAGGGCAGCCTGGCGGAGCTGGCGTTCGCCCCGGAGAGGGGCGTCGAGGCGGCGAGCTGGCAACTGGTCGACTGCGGCCCTGACCGCAGCGGGTACCGCTGGAACCTGCTGCCTGGCGGCGTCGCCGAAATCGCCCGCGGCGGCGGCTCGATGGTCTCGGTCGAGCAGATGGGCTCGTTCCGGATGCACTTGGAGTTCCGTAACGCCATGATGCCGGAGGCGCGCGGCCAGGGACGCTCCAATTCCGGTGTCTACCTGCACGGACGCTATGAGATCCAGGTCCTTGACAGCTTCGGGCTGGAGCCGCGCAACAACGACTGCGCCGGCATCTACCAGCAGGCCGTCCCGCTCGCCAACGCCTGCCTCGCCCCCGGCGAATGGCAGACCTACGACATCGACTTCACCGCCGCGCAGTTCGACCAGGCCGGCAACAAGACCCGGGACGCGGAACTGACGCTGCGCTTCAACGGCGTCCTCGTCCATGACCGCCTCGCCATCCGCTGCACCCCCGGCGGCTTCGGTCAGAAGGACGTCCCCAAGGGGCCCCTGATGCTCCAGGATCACGGCAACCCCGTCCAGTTCCGCAACATCTGGTTCGTCGAGAAGTAAGCAGACTCCAGGAGAGACGGACGGGATGCTCCGTCCATCCCGTCCCCCTAGGCAACGGCAACATTATTTGAGGAGGCAAGCAGGCATATGAGAAGGCTACTGGCAGTGATGATGGCGCTGGGAGCGCTGAACGCCAGCTCGGACTGGCTGATCCGGACACAGTTCAACGGGCACATGAGCGTCTTCAGGGGCGACCAGAAGGTCGGCGAGGTCTCCTCGTCCATCCTGCGCCCCGGCTGGAACGGGCAGGGCGCGCGCGTCGACTACTCCAAGGACACGCCCGGCAAGGTGACCGGCGTCTTCGGCTCCAGGAATGGCAGCGAGTCCCTGGTCGACTACGAGCTGACCTATCGCCAGGTCGACGACCGCACCATCGAGTACGAGCACCGCTTCACGCCGCGCGAGGACACCGAGGCCCATGCGTTCAAGGTCAGCCTCGACCTCGACTCCAACCTCTATGGCGGCGGCACCTACGTCTTCGACAATGGCGTCAAGGGCATCCTCCCCACCGAATTCAAGGACATCCACGTCGCCAGGACCTGCGCCGGCAACCTCGACATCGACGCCCCCGCCGGACGGCTCATCTTCCGCCTGGACGGCAAGAGCACCATGCTCATCCAGGACAACCGCCGCTGGGGCTTCAACCGCTTCGAGCTGCGCTACTCCTGCCGTCCGTCCGACGCGGGGATGACCGGGGAGGGCATCAGCGTCTACCGCAAGGGCGTCACCTACGCCTCCCGCTTCACCCTCGTCTTCCCTGAGAAGCTGACCTTAAGCCAGGACCGCCCCGTCGTCATGAAGGCCGACGAGACCTGGATCCCCCTCGTCAACCACCTCGAGATCGAGAAGGGTTCCGTCATCGACTTCACCGATGTCGTCGCGCAGGACGCGCCGGCCGGCAAGCACGGCTGGACGGTCGCCAACGGCCAGAGCTTCGAGTTCACGGGACGCCCCGGCGTCCAGCAGCGCTTCTACGGCGTGAACTTCTGCATGGGCGCCCACAACCTCACGCACGAGGAGAGCGACATCCTCGCCGACCGCCTCGCGCGCTTCGGCTACAACACCGTCCGCTTCCACCACCACGAGAACAACCTGACCGGCTTCAACCGCCAGGACTCCTGCCAGCTCGACAAGGAGCGCCTCGACCGCTTCGACTACCTCTTCGCCGCACTCAAGAAGCGCGGCATCTACATGACGACCGACGTCTATGTCTCGCGCCAGGTCAACGCCCACGAAATCTATCCGGGGCAGAAGGGCGTCATCGGCATGAACGAATTCAAGATGCTGTGCGCGGTGAACCGCCGGGCGATGGAGAGCTGGAAGCGCTTCGCCAAGGCGTTCCTGGGGCACGTCAACCCCTACACGGGGCTGAGCCTGGCCAACGACCCCGCGCTGAACGTCATCTGCATGGTCAATGAGGGCGTCATCGCCCCCTATGGCGGCAATCCCTGCAAGGATCTCTTCCAGGCCGACTGGCTGAAGGCCTGGAACGACTGGCTGGCCCGCCGGTTCCCGACGGCCGAGGCCCGCGCCGAGGCCGGCGTCAAGACGTTCCCCGCCACCGCCATTGACCAGGGCTCGCCGCTCTACCCGCATTTCCTCTTCGACACGCACCAGGCCATGTACCGCGAGATGACCTCGTTCCTGCGCGACGAGCTCGGCAGCAAGGCCCTCTTCACCGACATGAACAACTCGGGACGCCGCCTGTGGGCGCAGTCCACGCGCGCCACCTTCGACTACGTCGACGACCACTTCTACATCGACCATCCCCGCTTCCTGGGCGAGTCGTGGCGCCTGCCCTCCACCTGCGACAACCTCTCCGTCATGAAGACGGGACGCATCGGCGGCGCCGGCAGCTCCTTCATCCGCGTCCTGGACCGTCCCTTCACCATCACCGAATGGAACTACTCCGGCCCGGGCCGCTACCGCGGCATCGGCGGCATCATGACCGGCTGTTTGGCCGCCATCCAGAACTGGGGCGGACTCTGGCGCTTCGCCTACTCCCACTCCAACGACATGTTCAATCCCACCAGCCGCGCGGCCGGCTACTTCGACGTCGTCAGCGACCCGTTCGCCCAGGTGACGGAGCGCGCCACGCTCTGCCTCTTCCTGCGCCGCGACCTCGCCGAGGCCAAGCACACCATCGCCCTCACCCTCGGCCAGGACTGGGCCAAGGACCCCAAGGCCCCCGAGGTCACCGTCAGCCCCAATTGGCTGGGCTATAACCTCGTCGCCAAGGTCGGCACCTTCGTCGGGGACCGCGACGCCACCGTGCCCGCCGACTTCTCCGTCTCCATGGACGCCACCGCACCCAAGGCCGCGTTCGACATTCCCTGGAACGAGGCCAACGGCGACTCCGTCGGCGCCCTCGTCAAGTCCCATGGCTGGCTCCCCAAGAACAACCTCACCGACTTCGGCAAGCGCATCTTCCAGACCGCCGACGGGCAGTTCATGATCGACGGCGAGCGCAACGCCATGATCCTCAACACGGCCATGACCGCCGGCGGCTTCGTCGAGAAGGGCGACACCGTGACCACGGACGTCGCCACCTTCAAGGTCCTCGGCGCCGACGCCACCGTCTGGGTGTCCTCCGTCACCAAGGAGCCCATCCGCACGTCTTCGCGCCTGCTGCTCTCCCATGTCACCGAGCTGCACAACTCGGGGCAGAAGTACGCCGAGGAGGAGCGCAAGACCGTGATGGCCTGGGGCCGTCAGCCCTTCCTGGTTCACGACGGCTCCGTCGAGGCCAGCATCGCCCTCGACCAGCCCGGACGCTACACCGTCTACCGCGTTGACCTCTCCGGACGCCGCCTCGACAAGGTCGAGTCGCGCATCGAGGACGGCCGGCTGGCCTTCACCCTGAACATCCGTCACCAGGGCAAGGCGCAGCTCCTCTACGAGATCGTCGCGGAGTGACGCGCGACGCGGCGACAGCCGCCCACAAGACCCCTCCCCGCCCAGGCTCGGGCCCCGGCGGGGAGGCATCCCAACCAGCCCATCCAGCACACGAGACGAACCGACATGACTGAGGAAGAGAAGATTTTCGCGGGGCAGATGTTCTGCCCAGCCCATCCGGAGCTGAAGGCGATGAAGCTGCGCTCGCACAAGCTGAGCGCCGAATACAGCCGCACCAACGAGGACGACACGGAGGTGCGCGCGCAACTGCTCCAGCTCATCTGCGGGCGCTTCGGCGCCGGCTCCTTCATGCAGGGACCCATCTTCTTCCACTATGGCCGCCACACGACCATCGGTGAGCGCAACTTCTTCAACTACAACACGACCATCCAGGACGACGCCAAGGTCGAGATCGGCAACGACAACAACTTTGGCCCCAACCTGACCATCGTCACGCCCATCCATCCGCTCCTGCCGGGCGAGCGCAAGCGCCTGCAGGCCCCCGACGGCAAGCCCATCCGGCTCTGCTACGCCAAGCCCGTCCGCATCGGCAACGACTGCTGGTTCGGCGCCAACGTGACCGTCTGCCCCGGCGTCACCATCGGCGACGGCTGCGTCATCGGCGCCGGCAGCGTCGTCACGCGGGACATCCCCGCTGGCTCCCTGGCCGCCGGCGTCCCCTGCAAGGTTCTCCGTCCCATCACCGCCGAGGACAGCATGGCCAACAAGCCCGACATCCTGGGCCCCTACTCCGTCCTGCCGGAGGAGTAGTCGCACGGACAACGGCTCAGTACCGCAAACGGCCCTCCGTCGGCGCGTCATCATGCGCCGACGGAGGGCCGTCTCATTGGGTGCGTGACGTCAGGTCAGGCGGCTGGCCGCCTGTCGCCCTTCTCCTGTCTGATGAGCTGTGTGTGGCGTGGGGTCAGGCGTCCTTGTTGGCGCTGAGGAGCCGGGCGATGTCCTGGCGTCCGATGAGGACTGCGGGGATGGCGCCGGCGGCGAGGGCGATGAGGAGGGCGAGGGCGTAGCCGGGGAGCAGCCGTAGCCAGGGGAGGTCAAGCGGCGGGGCGATGATGCCGAACATCGGGGCCAGGTCGACCAGGCGGGTGGCCAGCCAGGCGTAGTAGACGCCGAACGCCAGCGACAGCAGGCAGGCGCAGAGCCCCACCAGCAGCGACTCGGCCAGTATCATGCGGACCAGCCCCCCGCGCGTGACGCCGCAGGCGCGCAGCACGCCCAGCTCCCAGCGGCGCGAACGGACTGAGACCACCATCGTGTTCAGCAGCGCCAGCGAGGAGAGGACCAGAATGACCAGGGGCATCCGGCTCATGGTGTCGATGACGCCGTAGGCGCGGAAGTCCAGGGAGTTGTTGAGGCTCTCGTTGGAGGAGACCTGGACGAAGTGGTTGTTGAGTCCGGAGTCCCAGAGCGTGCCGCCGGAGAAGCTGCTGGCGGGACGGAGGCGCGGCTGATGCTCGCGGAGCTGTCCCATGATGTCGGCGGCGCTGGCGCGCATGGCGTCCTCGATCTGGCGGAAGGAGGTGCCGGGGAGGCAGTCGAGCCAGAAGAACTCGTGGGCGAGTGCCTTGAAGTCGCCGATGAGCGGCTGGGGCGGGGTGAAGATGAGGGCGGAGGTGCGCGAGGCGGAGACGCGGACGCCGGAGCATTTGGACATCCAGACCCAGGGGAAGTCGACGATGCCGACGACGCGGTAGCCGACATACTGGGGCGGCGCGTCGTCGTCGGCGGCGGGCGGGGGCTGCATGCCGGGGCGTCCGCGCGGCGGCGGCGTGGGTCGTCTGGGGCCGGTGGTCAGCCGGAGCTGGAGCGTGTCGCCGAGCTTGAGGTCGCCGTTGACGGCGAGCGTCTCGGGGATGACGCAGACGCGCGCGTCCGGCTTCGCGAACGCCTCTCTGGCCTCCTGCGGCGAGCCCTGAAGGAAGCGCAGGCGGACGAGCGGATCGCGTTCCCGCCAGGCGAGGTCGGGGTCGAGTCCCATGCAGACGACGTTGGCGGCCATGGAGCCTCGGGTGGTGAGCCTACGCGCCAGTTCGGGCGTGGTTTCGGGCTGGGCGACGGTGACGGGCATGAGATGTCCGGGCCGGAGGTGGGGGAAGGCGGCGACGGCCCGGGTGGCTTCGGGGCCGGCGGTCTGCTCATGGAAGCGGACGAGGACGTCGGGGATGGCGTCGGGGACGCGGAACATGGTGAGCATGGAGCAGCTCCAGACGCTGACGGCGGTGAAGAGGCCGAGGCCGATGCTCATGGCGATGACGGTGGCGGCGGTGCGCCTCTGGTGCCCGGTGAGAAGCTGCGACAGAAATGTGGGTGAGAGCCGGAGAAGCCAGGCCAGCGGCGGAATGGCGAGACGCTCGGTGAGGACGGCGCACCAGGGCGCAAGCAGGAGCAGCGCCAGCCCCAGCAGCAGCGTGCCGACCAGCGTGAACAGCGTCAGGCGCACCGGAATGGGCAGGGGCGCCAGGAACGTGAGGATGGGAATGAGCGCCAGGGACAGCAGCCCGAGAATGCCCCAGCGGCGGAGACGCCGCGCGGGCAGGCGCTGGAGGGCGGTCACGGGCAGCGTCTCCGCCGGCGAGACGCGGGTGGCTCGCCAGGCCGGGATGAGCGAGGCCGCCAGGGCGCCGAGCGTCGAGCAGGCCAGCGCGAAGAGCAGCGACTGGGGCGAGAGCGTCACCAGCGGCACGACGCCCGCCTGCCAGTAGAGGAGCAGCGTCAGCAGCAGCCAGCCCGAGAGGACGCCGCCCGCCCAGCCGAGGACGCCGAGCAGCAGACCCTCCAGCAGGATGTAGGCGGCGACCTGACGCCGCGTGAGGCCAATCGTGCGCAGCAGCGCCAGGTCGCGCGTCCGGCCGGAGACGGCGAGGCTCATCGTGGTGAACACGATGAAGACGGAGGCCAGAATGACGAGTCCGACGGTCGACCAGGCCTGGCGGATGACCCGCGCCTCGCCGCCGTCCTCGGCGAACGCGGCGAGGTCGCCGGGCGCGGGGGGCAGCGTGTCGATGGCGCGGACGCCGAAGGCGTCGAGCGGGCCGCCTGCGGCCTCCTCCAGCTGACGGTAGAAGTCGCGGACGCGCGTGGGGTCCTTGAGTTCGACGAACAGGATGTTGGCGTCTCCGGGCTGGCTGGCGCAGCGCGTCACGTCACCCATGGAGAGGTAGATGGAGGGGGCGGTGGGCGTGACCTGCGCACCGCGTCCGAAGAGGCCGCGCGGCGGGCGCTGGCCAGCGGGGGGCGCGCCGGCCGCGGCCTTGCCGCTGTTCTGGGGCTGTGCGGCGCGGGTCGCCATGGGGGTTCCGAAGCCCCACCCGAAGGTGGCGCTGCCCTGCTGGCGCGTGAGGCTGGGGCGGGCCTGCTGGCGGACCAGTCCGACGACGGTCAGCTCGACGTCCCCGACAGGCGTCGGCACGCGGAGGACATCGCCGAGATGCAGCCGGCGCGAGGTGGCCTTCCGGCTGGCGTCGGCGGTGATGATGTCGGCGGCGGCGGTGCCGACGACGCATTCGCCGGGCTTCTCGAACCAGCGTCCCTCGGCGAGCGGGAAGGGCGAGGTCTGGTCGGTCATGCCGAGGAGCATGGGGGAGCGCCGGTCGCCCATGCCGGAGGGGACCTCGGCCTCGGCGAAGCCCTTGAGGTAGACGGTGGCGGTCGTCTGGCGGGCGAACGAGGTCCGCACGACATCGGGCAGGTCGGGGATGCAGTCGGTGACGTCGTAGGGGAGCTGGCGCGTGCCGGCGATGGCGAGCGTGTAGCGTCCGAAGAAGTCCTGCTTTCCGTTGTCGTCGGCGAAGGCGTTGAGGTCGATGGAGGCGACGAACCAGACGGTGAGGCAGGAGGTGGCGACGATGGCGAGGAGGGTGAACGCGAGGAGGGAGCGTCGCCGGGAGAAGTCACGGGCGATGAGGGTTGGCAGGAGGTGTCGCATGGTGTTCATCCGTTGCGGTGGCGGTCGTTCAGGCGGTCCTCGACGAGGCGTCCGTCCCTGAGGGTGACGATGCGGTCGCACCAGTCGGCGACGGCGCGCTCATGGGTGACGACGAGCATGGTGTGGTGCTGCTCGTCGCAGAGTTCCCGGAGGAGCCGGCAGATGTTCTCGGAGGCGGCGGAGTCGAGGTTTCCGGTGGGTTCGTCGGCGAGGAGGAGCGAGCCATGCTGCTGGGTGGCGAGGTCGGGGAGGAGGGCTCTGGCGATGGCGGTGCGCTGCTGCTCGCCGCCGGAGAGGGCGTCGGGGTAGTGGTGTCGGCGAGCGGAGAGGCCGAGGCGGTCAAGCAGCGTCTCCAGGGCGGGTCGGATGGCGTCTGGGGGGATGGGTGAGCGGCGTCCGTCGGCGAGGATGGGGAGGAGGATGTTCTCCTCGGCGGTGAGGGTCGGGATGAGGTTGAACGCCTGGAAGATGACGCCGACATGGCGTCGGCGGAAGAGGGTGAGCTCGTGGTCGCTGAGCTGGGTGAGGTCGGTGTCGCCGATGCGGATGACGCCGGCGGTGGGTGCGATGAGCCCGCCGATGAGATGGAGCAGCGTCGTCTTGCCGGAGCCTGACGGGCCGGTGATGGCCAGCAGTTGCCCCTGGGGAACGGCCAGCGAGAGGCCGTCACAGGCGTGGATGTCCTCGCCGGTGGGGCTTGGATAGGTCTTGCGGACATCGGTGAGCGTGAGGTGGATGGTGTGGGCGTCAGGCATGGGACGGACTCCAGGTGAGGTGAGGGGGCGCGGGATCATGACGTGCGTGACAAAAGATACTTAGCAGAAAGCGTGCCAGGGGCTGGAGTGAGCCTGCGGGGGCACGGCCGCTGTCCCTGGCGGGGGCAGTGGCTGCCCCGCTGGAGTGCAGTCGCGGGGCCAGGCAGGGGAAAAGGTGTCCGAGACTTGACATATTCAGCAAAAATTGGTATAATATGCAAGACCTGGATGCCATGCGCCCGTGTCATGGCGTATGGCAGTCCAGCTTGTTCAGGAAGCACACACAGAGCAGAGGAAAAGTTAGGATCATGAGACGGGTATTGGGCTTCACCTTGATTGAGCTGCTGGTCGTCATTGCCATCATCGCGATACTGGCGGCGATGCTGCTGCCGGCGCTGTCGAAGGCGCGCGAGAAGGCGCGCCAGATTTCGTGCGTGAGCAACTTCAAGCAGGTCGGCACGGCGTTCCTGATGTATGCCAACGACAACGCGGACTTTTTCCCGTTCTGCTTCGTCGGCTCCTCCTGGTCGGGGAATTACGAGGGCGTCTCGCCGAGCCAGAACAAGTGCCCGGCCGTCCTGCTGTGGGACTATGTCGGCGGCACGCACAAGGTCTTCACCTGCCCCGTGCGCACGACGCCGACCACCTACGACTACTGGCAGCTCCAGAACTACGACACAACGGACATCAAGACCAAGGGCTGCTACATGATGTCGAACGAGCAGCTCTGCGGCTGGCGCGACATGCCGCTGGCCGTCATCAAGCAGCCGACCATCGTCTACGGCGCCAGCGAGGGCCAGCATGTCTTCAACTACAGTCTGCGCGACTGCATCAAGCCGACGGGCGGTGGCACCGGGCGCATCCCTGAGGACCACGGCGGCAAGATTAACGTCATGCTGCTGGATGGCCATGTGGAGTCGCTGGGACGCGAGCAGGCGGTGCAGCAGCTGGTGCTCAACCCGAAGTCCACGAAGTGAGCCCGTGGGGCAGTCAGTCTTGTAGGTAGGGCAGGCCGTCTCCGGCGCGGGCTGGAGACGGCCTCTCCTGTTTTTTCCCGAAGATCGAGCGAAAGAAGGAAGGAGCGAGCCGATGCGGGTGCGATGGTCGGTGCTGTGTCTGGTGTGCTGCGGTGTTCTGGCGTGGGCGGCGGAGGGCAATCTGTTGCGGAACGCGGACTTTGGGGAGGGGTTGCGGCACTGGGGGCTGGGCGGGCCGAAGGAGGCGCGCGAGGCTGGCCTGACGAGCCGGACGGAGGCCGGGACGCTGGAGGTGACCGTGCCCGACTTCGACCATTCGGCGGGTGTGGTGCTGCTCACGCAGTCCCTGATGCTTCCGGACGCCAGGACCTATGTGCTGGAGTACGACATTGAGGTGGAGCGTCCGGGGACGATGCGCCATCTGTACCAGTACAGCGTGGCGCCCTGGGCGTCGCTGGGCACCGCCAGCAACATGGCGGTGACGCCAGGCAGACGCCACCATGTTCGCGAGGTCTTCACGACGAGCGTGGACGAGCCGGAGAAGCCGCGTCACCTGACGTTCAACCTGACGCGGCTGAGCGGCAAGGTCCGCCTGTCGAACATCGTCCTGCGCGAGCACACGGTCTATCCGGCGGCTCAGTTGCCCCGTTCCTGGACGGTGTTCCGCGGGGTGCGCCTGGAGGGCGCGCCCCCGGCGGAGATCCCGCGCGCGCTGCCGGCGGAGACGGGGCGTGGCGAGGTGGCCGGCGACGTCCGCGAGCTGGATGCGACGGGGACGATCTGGCTGGAGAAGGGGGGGCGCCGCATGCCGGAGCGTCGGGTCGCGGTGCTGTACAATGTGTTCGAGTGCGAGCGTGAGGGGATGGTTCGGCTGGGTCTGGCGGCCGACTGGTGGCTGGAGGTCTTCTGCAACGGCGAGCGCGTCTGGGACAATCTGGCGACAGGCAATGTCTCCAAGCAGTTCAGCTTCAACGACCACGAGGTGGAGGTGCCGGTGCGCGCGGGGCGCAACGTCCTGGCGGTGAAGGTGCTGAGCGGCTCGGCCGGCTGGCGCTTCGTGTGCGGCGTCCCGACGCCGCCGCTGGTGTTCCGGGCGAACGACGACTGGCTGCCCGTCGACGTGAGCCGGACGCACGTCCAGGCCGGCTCCGCGCTGGACATGAGCGCCCTCGTCGAGGCACCCGCCGGGCGTCACGGGCGCCTCACCCTCAATGGCCGCGGCGAGCTCGTCTTCGAGGGGCAGCCGGACCGCCCCGTGCGCCTCCAGGGCTTCAACGGCATGGGCGAATTCCGCCTCCAGGACGAGGAGGCGTTCCGCGCGGCTGTCCGCCGGCTGGCTGAGACGGCCCGCCGCCAGGGATACAGCCTGTTCCGCACCAATGGCGTCCTCGACCGCACGCTGATGCGAGGCGCGAAGGCGGACATGGCCATCAACCCCGCCATGCTCGACCGCTGGGACTATGTGCTGTCGGAGTTCAAGAAACAGGGCATCTACATCCACCTGGTGATGCTGTCGTACCAGCTCTACGACACCGTCGGCGCCTATCCGCACCACTTCGAGGTGCGCAACGGGCACCGGCTCATGCTCTACTTCGGCAATGAGTGGGAACGCCAGCATTTCCGCTACGCCTGCGAGACGCTCCTGAACCACGTCAACCCCTACACCGGGCTGGCCTGGAAGGATGACCCCGCCATCGCCTTCCTCGAATTCTACAACGAGCAGTGCTCCGGCTTCGGCAACCTCGTCGCCAACGCCAAGTCCATTCCCGGCGGCTGGGAGCTGGTCCAGCGGCGCTGGCGCGAATGGCTCGTCGCCAAGTACGGCGACCGCGTGCCCGAGGCCCTGCGCCCCGAACTCGACGGCAAGCCCCTGTCCGAGGCGCCCGTGCCGCCGTACTGGCGCGACCGCGACACGCCGCTGGCCAACGAATTCGGCCTGTTCCGCGTCTATATCGCGAAGGACGGCGCCGAATGGTGCGAACGCCTCGTGCGTGGCCTCGGGTACCGCGGCCTCACCACCAACTACAACGCCTTCAAGCGCTTCGCCGACCAGTGCGTCCGCTGGCAGACCATCCAGGTCATCGACCATCACAGCTACTATCAGCACCCGCGCGGCGGCTGGGGCGCGCCCGGCTGTACCGTCGAGCAGAACAGCTCCCTCGACGACGCCCTCGGCGTCTGGCGCGGCGTCGCCGCCATGCGCTTCGCCGGACGCCCCCTCATCGTCAGCGAGTTCAACTACTCCTACTGGAACCCCTATCAGCACGAGGGGATGCTCTTCCCCGCCTACTCGGCGTTCCAGAAGTTCGCCTCCCTCCAGATACACTCGGACATCAGCTTCGAGTTCACGGGGAAGGCGTCGCCGCTGCATACGTTCGGCGTCGGCAACTCGCCGGTCGTCCGCGCCAACGAGTTCTTCTCCAACTGCCTCTTCCTGCGCGGTGACGTGACGCCGGCCCCCCATCTGGTCGAGTACGTCGTGCCGGAGGCCCAACTGGGACAGCGCGGCATGACGCATGTGACGATGGACGGGCGCCAGTCGCGCGTCAGCCTCCTGACGGGTCTCGCGATGGCGTTCCCCTGGGCGCCGCTGGCGCCGCGCACCGTCCGCGGGCCGAGGGCGGACGTCCAGATGCTGCCCGACGGCACCGCCGACGTCGAGGAGGCCGACTGGTTCTTCAACGTCCTCGAGAACCCCAACGGCACGTTTGACCTGGCCGCGTTCGTGGCGTCGCTCCGTCAGCGCGGCATCCTCCCCCGGGACAATGCCACCGACCCCGCGAACGAGGTCTTCCAGAGCGAGACGGGCGAGCTGACGCTGCGTGTCAAGGAGCGTGTGGCGAAGGTCGTGACGGCGCGGAGCGAGGCGGCCACGCTGCCGGAGGGGCACCGCGAGACGCTGGGGCGGCTGACGGTCGAGGACAGCAGCGTCCATGCGACCGTCGGGCTGTGCTCCGTCAGCGGCGAGCCGGTGGCCGACGCCTCGCGCCTGGTGCTGGTCTACGCCACGCGCTGCGTCAACTCGCACACGGTGTTCAGCCATGACGGGCGCCGCAAGATTGCCGAGGGGCGCCTGCCCGTGCTGCAGCGCCGCGGCCATCTGCGGGCGCGCTTCCGCCCGGCGTCGGAGCCAGGCCGCTACGCGCTCTACGCGCTCGACCTGCAGGGCGTCCGCCAGGAGCGGGTGCCGGTCTCCGTCGACGGCGACGAGCTCGTCATCGACCTCGACACGGGACGCCTCAAGCGGGGACCGGCGACGTTCTTCGAGCTGGTCCGCGACTGACGGGACGAATTCGCCGGAAAATGGGTGCCCACCGGGCTTGTCCGTATGGCAAAATCGGGTAAAGGGGCTATGTTATTAGCTTTCTGTTCCGTTCGTGTTGCCCGTGTGTGGGTGACGCGGCGCGAGCCATTGAGCGATTGAGTTTCAACCCGTAACTTATCCAGAAGGAAGAAGAATCATGCTGAAGAAGACTGGCTGCATCATGGCTGCCCTGCTGGCCGCCTGCGTGTTCATGGCGGGCTGCGCGAAGAAGGAGACCTCCGTGCTGGCGAAGATCAAGGCCGCCGGCAAGATGGTCGTCTACACGAACCCCGAGTTCCCCCCGTACGAGTACCTGGGCGCGAACAAGGAAATCGTCGGTGCCGAGATTGACCTGGTCCACAAGATCGCCGAGAAGATCGGTGTGAAGGCCGAGATCGTCTCCTCCGAGTTCGACGCCATTCTGGTGACCGTCAAGACCGGCAAGGCCGACATCGGCGCCTCCGGCTTCACCATCAACGAGGAGCGCAAGCAGCAGGTCGACTTCTCCGTCCCCTTCGTCGTCTCCGTCCAGTACCTGGTCATCCCTGAGAACTCGCCCATCAAGACGGCTGAGGACCTCGCCGGCAAGCGCATCGGCGGCCAGAACGGCACCACCGGCTTCCTGATGTGCGAGGACGCCGTCAACAAGGGCATCCTGAAGGGCACCGGCGCCGAGATGAAGTCCTACAACAACGCCCCCGACGCCGTCGTCGCCATGAAGGAGGGCAAGCTGGACGCCGTCGTCATCGACGACCTCGTCGCCAAGTCCCTCGCCGCCAAGAACGCTGGCTACAAGGCCATCGAGCTCGTCAAGCGCGACGGCAAGGGCCTCGACGCCGCCGAGGAGTTCGGCATCATGGTCGCCAAGGGCAACGAGGATCTGCTCGCCATCATCAACGAGGTCATCGAGGAGTGCAAGAAGAACAACTTCATCAATGACGCCCTCCTCAAGCACAACGACGCCACCAAGGCCGAATAAGGCCTGACTGGGCCTGACCCGGTGCCGCCGTCGCGGCGACGCGACGGCGGCCAGCACAACGCGGGGAAGGCGCCTCCGGACGCCCCTTCCTCGCGTTGACGTTTTTCCCCTCCCGCCTTCAGCCCCCTCCTTCAGCCAGCCGTACAGCTCCCATGGACAGCCTCCTATCCATCCTCGACTCCTTCAAGGCCGCCGTCAACAGCACCTTCATCGTTGACGCGCGCTACATGATCTTCCTTGAGGGCATCAAGAACACGCTGACAATCACGTTTGGCGCCCTGCTGCTGGGCGTGGTCATCGGCGTCGTCGTGGCCGTGTCGAAGGTCTACTACTACCAGACGGGCCCGTACCGCTTCTGGGAGTCGCTGGGGCAACTGTGCCGGACGGGGCGTCCGCAGTTTCTGGGCCAGATGCTGCTGAAGCTGCTGGACATGTTCCTGAACTTCTACCTGACGGTGATCCGCGGGACACCGGTGGTGGTTCAGCTGATGATCTGGGCGTTTGTGGTGCTTTCGTCCTACAATGAGATCCTCGTGGCCATCATCGGCTTCGGCATCAACTCGGGCGCGTATGTGTCGGAGATCGTCCGCGCGGGCATCATGGCGGTGGACAAGGGCCAGACGGAGGCCGGACGCTCGCTGGGTCTGTCGGCCGCGTCGACGATGCGGCTCATCATCCTGCCGCAGGCGTTCAAGAATGTGCTGCCGGCCCTGTCGAACGAGGTCATCGCGCTGATCAAGGAGACGTCGATTGTCGGCTATGTGGCGGTGACCGACCTGACGAAGGCGGCGGCGCTGGTTCGCGCCCGCACGTTCGACGCCTTCGTGCCGCTGCTGTTCGTGGCGGCCGCCTACCTGTTCATGGTCATCATCCTGACGTTCTTCCAGCGCCGTCTGGAGCGCAACCTGCAGGCCAGCGACCGCAAGTAGGCCATCGTCCGTCATCCGTTTCTCCTTTCCCCTTCATCCCATTCCCTCCACCAGCGCGACCACCGACTATGGACAACAGCACCCCCACCGTCAGCACCGATGTGCAGATTGAGGTCCGTGACCTCCACAAGAGCTTTGGCGACCATGAGGTTCTCCGCGGCATCGACGAGCGCATCCACAAGGGCGAGAAGGTCGTCGTCATCGGGCCCTCCGGCTCGGGCAAGAGCACCTTCCTGCGCTGCATCAACCTGCTGGAGAAGCCGACCAGCGGACGCATCTTCGTCGATGGCGAGGAGATCACCTCGCGCTCCTGCAAGGTGGACCGGCTGCGCCAGCGCATGGGCATGGTGTTCCAGCACTTCAATCTCTTCCCGCACAAGACCATCATGGACAACATCACGCTGGCGCCCGTCCACCTCAAGCTGATGAGCCGCAAGGAGGCCCGCGAACGCGCCGAGCAGCTCCTCATCCGCATCGGGCTCATCGACAAGGCGAGCGCCTATCCGAGCCAGCTCTCCGGCGGCCAGAAGCAGCGCATCGCCATCGTCCGCGCCCTCGCGATGAACCCCGACGTCATGCTCTTCGACGAGCCCACCTCCGCCCTCGACCCCGAGATGGTCGGCGAGGTCCTCAGCCTCATGAAGGAGCTCGCCGACGCCGGCATGACCATGATTGTCGTCACCCATGAGATGGGCTTCGCCCGCGAGGTCGGCACCCGCGTCCTCTTCATGGATGAGGGACGCATCCTGGAGCAGAACGAGCCCAACGCCTTCTTCTCCAATCCGCAGCACGCGCGGCTCAAGGACTTCCTCGCCAAGGTGCTTTGAGGAGGGCTGGCCCTGCCTCCGCGCAGGTTCCCGTCGTCATCACGCTCCCGCAGGGCAGAACCGCCGCTCTGGCGGATGGCTCACAGAGGCCATCGCCGGGGCGGCGGTCGTTTGTTTCTTGGTGTGCGGGCGGCGCGGGACGGGGCGCGGTGGGTACGGTCAGGACTCGGGGCGCCGCTGCTGTTCGGCGGTCTCGGCGGCGAGGCAGTGGTCGCAGAGTCCGTAGAAGTGTATCTGGGTGGCCTCAAGCTGGCCGATGTGCGGATGGTGTACGGGCAGGGGGAGGGCGTCGACCTGGGCGTCATGGACGCAGCCGCAGCGCCGGCATTTGAAGTGCGCATGGATCGTGGTGTCCGGGTCGTAGCGCAGTTCGCCGTTCTCGATGTTGAGCTGCTGGACGAGGTTGAGGGAGGCGAACAGCTTGAGGGTGTTGTAGACGGTGGTCTTGGAGAGCGTGGGGTGGGTCTCGGCCAACTGCTGGTAGATGGCGTCCACTGTCGGATGGGTCTTGTTCCCGTCCAGGTACATGAGAATGGCAATGCGTGGCTCAGATGCTGCGATGCCTGCCGTTCGGAGCCTCGAGATGGCGCTGGCGCGTGCAATGGGAGACATGATTGTTAGGGAGGGTGAAAGGGGTGAGAAAAACTCAGAAAGGCTGTATGCGGTGGCGTGAGACGCGCCGCATACAGCCTCTGCCCAACGAGGGAGGCTGCCTGGCCATGCAAGCCGGCCAGGTCATGCGCAGGATTGGGATGGATTATTTGCCGAAGTAGCGCTTCAGCAGACCGGCGAAGCCGCAGCCGTGGCGAGCCTCATCCTTGGCCATCTCGTGGACGGTGTCGTGGATGGCGTCGAGGTTGAGCTCCTTGGCCAGCTTGGCGAGGGTCAGCTTGCCGGCGCAGGCGCCGTTCTCGGCGTCGCGGCGGAGTTCGAGGTTCTTCTCGGTGGAGTCGGTGACGACCTCGCCCAGCAGCTCGGCGAACTTGGAGGCGTGCTCGGCCTCTTCGAACGCGTAGCGCTTGAAGGCCTCGGCGACCTCGGGATAGCCCTCGCGCTCGGCGACGCGGGACATCGCCAGGTACATGCCGACCTCGCAGCACTCGCCGTTGAAGTTCTCGCGCAGACCGTCCAGAACGCGCTGGTCAACGTCCTTGGCGATGCCGACCACGTGCTCGCAGGCCCAGACCAGCTCGGCAGCCTGAACCGTGAACTTCGAGCCGGGGCACTTGCAGAGCGGGCACTGCGCCGGGGGCTCGTCGCCTTCGTGGACGTAGCCGCAGACAGGGCAGACATACTTCTTCATCTTCTGGTTTCTCCTTCTTTTGGTTCTCGTTGCGCCCCTCTACGGGGAACTATGAGGATGGTCGCCGACGACGCGGCAGCCGTGTGATGACTCTTGACCAGCCTTGTGACAGGCTAGTTTGTAATGATTACAGAATTAAAATAGCTGGCTTTGGGAAAAAGTCAAACGGGAAGGGGCACTTTCGGGCGTTTTTTTCTTTTGTGGTCGTGGGTATGGTCAGTCCTGCGGCTCCTGCTCCTCGAGTCGTCTGCGGAGCATGCCGCAGGCGGCGTCGATGTTCTTGCCCTTTCGGAGTCGGAGGGTAGCCTGGACGTTTCGCTTGGTGAGGATGGCGAGGAACTGTTCGGCCTTTTGGGGGGAGGAGGGCGGGTAGTGGGGGTCGTCGGTGTTGGAGGGGATGAGGTTGACCTTGGCGTGGAGGTCGCGGGCGATGTCGGCGAGGGCGTTGGCGTCGTCGTGGGAGTCGTTGAAGTTGGCGATGAGGATGTATTCGAGGGTGACCATGCGGGTGGTCATCTCGCGGTAGGCCTTGGCGGCGTCGAGGATATCGGCGATGGGTGCGCGGTGTCTGGGTGGGATGAGCTTGGCGCGCTTGTCGTCGTCGACGGCATGGAGCGAGATGGCGAGGTTCCAGGGGCGCTGGAGCGCGCCGAGCTGCCGGATGGCGCGCGGGATGCCGGAGGTGGAGACGGTGATGTGGCGGGCGCCGAGCCCGAGGCCGTCGGGCGAGCAGATGGTCTCCAGGGCGGGGACGAGGCTGTCGAGGTTGTGGAGGGGTTCGCCCATGCCCATGACGACGACGTTGGAGACGAGCTGTCCTGCCTCCTGGGAGGCGGCGATGACCTGGTCGACGATTTCGGCGGGCGTCAGATTGCGCGCGAGTCCCTTCTTGCCGGAGGCGCAGAAGACGCAGCGGACCTGGCAGCCGACCTGGGTGGAGATGCAGACGGTGTTGCGTCGCGGGGCGCGGATGAGGACGGTCTCGATGGTGTGTCCGTCGTGGAGCCGGAAGAGCCACTTGACGGTGCGGTCATCGTCGTTGAGCTTCTGCACCTGGGTGAGCGAGGAGCAGGCGAGGTCGTCGGCGAGGGCCTCGCGGAGTGTCTTGGGGAGGTTGGCCATGTCGTCGAAGGAGGTGACGAGGCGCCTGCGGTTCCATTCGCGGATCTGCTTGCGCCGGAAGGCGGGCTGGTGGTGGTCGGCGAGCCACTGGTCGAGCTGCTGGTCGGTGAGGTCGTTGAGGCTGGTGGGCATGGGGATTCCTTGCTGGGGGAGGTGCGGGGCGACGTCAGCGGACTCCGAGGCGTTCGAGGTCGACGGCGAGTTCGCGGACATAGAGTTCGAGGTAGTTGTCGGCGATGGCGGAGGCGTGGGGGAGCGTCCAGAGCCGAGGGCAGGAGCGGATGGGGTCGTCGGCGGGAAGCGGCTCGTGGGCGAAGACGTCGAGTGCGGCGCCGAGGAGCCGCCGGGCGCGGAGCGCGTCGAGGAGGGCGTCCTCGTCGATGGCGTTGCCCCGTCCGACGTTGATGACGGTGGCGTCCTGGGGGAGGAGTGCGAGCCGTCTGGCGTCGAGGAGGCGGTCGGTGCCGGTGGTGGAGGGGAGGGCGAGGATGAGGTGCTGGGTCAGGGGGAGGACGGCGTCGAGCCGGTCGGGGCCGAAGAGGGCGTCGTCGCCGTCGAACCAGTCGGGGACAGGGGCGGTTTCGGGATGCCGGACCAGGCCGCGGAGGGTGGTTCCGAACGGCTTGAGGAGTCGTCCGATCCAGCGTCCGATGTGTCCGAAGCCGAGGATGGTGACGCTGGCGCCCCGGAGGGTGCGCATGAGCGGGGTGAGTTCGGCGCGGGGCCAGGGGAGGCCGGCGTAGGTCGTGGCGGCCGGCAGGATGGCGCGGGTCATGCCGAGCAGCATGCCGACGACCGTCTCGGCGATGATCTCGCCGTGGAAGTGCCCGTTGAGCATGGTGACGGTCGGCGGCGGCGTGACATGGAAGTAGTCCTTGCCGGCGGCGGGGGTCGAGAGGACACGCAGCCGCGGCGCCGCGTCGAACCATTCCTGACGGAACACCCAGGCGAGGGCGACGTCGGCGTCGCGGAGCGCCTGGGCGAATTCGTCCTGGTGATGGCAGACGGTGACGTCGGCGCCGGGGATGAGCTGCCGGAGCAGGTCGGCGTGCCGTGTCTGGAAGTGCCAGGTCGGCACCAGGCTGTGGGTGATGAAGGTCGCGATGTTCAAGGTGTGTGTCCCATACTGGAAGGATGCTGTCTCCGGACGCCGGCGTCGTGTCTCGGAGGAACTCTCATCGGGTGAGCCGGGAAAGCCTCCCCGTGCTCTGCGGCGATGCGTAGGGACGCCTGTCCCGCGGCACCTCGCCGTCGGGCGGATAGCCGTCTGCTCCTCTTGTGGTCGCCAGCCTTCTCGAACGCTCCCTAATATAATGTGGCAAGCGGACGAGACAATCGGAGC
>CALZPA010000004.1 GCA_945827525.1 uncultured Lentisphaeria bacterium
GTTACCCGGTAGGGTAAACAGCATTTCCAGTGCTGCACAATCGACCACTCTGTCATCTCTCCGCTACATGGCGGAATCTCTGTCATTGCTGACGGAGACTTACTTTAGCCGTCCCCGGCAGAATTGCAAGTCGGGGAGGCGTTTTTTTCGCCAGTGACAAAAAATGTAACGGTCGGCGCGGACGATTTTACAATTTTGTAATATTTCAGGGGCAATGGGCGTGTGGATTGGCGAACGTGTGGTGTCTGCCGGGTTATGGTGGCACTGTTGTCCATTCTTGGCATGTTCTCTGCTAAGATGAGACATCGAGGAGACTGAGGGATGTGTGTGGTGTGGGGGAGGTGGGAGTGGAGGCCGGCTGGGCCGGCCAACCCAGGGTATTGAGGCAACCGTGCACGGAGAGCAGAGTTCAGGAAGGTTCAGGAATGTCCGACGCGTTGAAGCATGAGTGTGCAGTGGCGATGCTGCGTTTGCGGAAGGGGAGGCAGTACTACGCCGAGAAGTACGGGACGGAGGACTACGGGCTGAACAAGCTGATTCTGCTGCTGGAGAAGCAGCACAACCGCGGGCAGGACGGCGCGGGCGTGGCGTCGCTGCAGCTTCATCCGCAGGCGGGGACGCCGAGCTACCATCTGGAGAAGTCGGCGTCCTCGTCGCCGCTGGCGGAGCTGATAGAGCGTGTGGACCGTCGGCACACGGAGTTTGGGGGGGAGCTGCTGCTGGGTCATCTGCGGTACGCGACGTTTGGGCGGAACGACCTGTCGTGCTGCCATCCGTTTGTGCACGAGTCGACGTGTCTGTCGCGTCTGCTGCTGCTGGCGGGGAATTTCAACCTGACGTCGAACCGCGAGCTGTTCGAGCGCTTCATCGCGTCGGGTCACTATCCGTCGAGCCGTGCGGACGGCTATCTGCTGCTGCAGACGATAGCGCACTATCTGGAGAAGGAGAACGACGCGCATCCTGGGGAGGTGTCCCTGGAGCGGATTCTGCGGCAGGCGCTGACGGGTCTGGACGGGGCGTTCACGCTGTGCGGGATGACGGGTTCGGGGGAGGCGTTCGCGATACGCGACGCGCATGGCATCCGTCCGGGCTACTACTATGTGGACGACGAGGTGGTGTGCGTGGCGTCGGAGCGACCGGCGATCCAGGCGGCGTTTGACTGTTCGGTGGAGTCGGTGCGGGAGCTGCCTGCGGGTCAGGCGCTGCTGCTAGGCCGTGGGGGAGAGGTGAGCCTTCGCGGCTGCCTTCCGCCGGCGGAGGTTCGGCGGTGCGTGTTCGAGCGCATCTACTTCTCCCGGGCGAACGATGCGGAGATACACCATGAGCGGAAGGAGCTGGGTCGTCGTCTGGTGCCGGCGCTGCTGGAGGCGACGGGCCACGACTTCGCGCACACGCTGTTCAGCTACATCCCGAATTCGGCGCAGGTGAGCTTCCATGGGATGCTGGAGTGCCTGAACCAGGAGGCGTGCAGGCGCGGGACGTGCGTGAGGTTCGGCCAGATCGCGGTGAAGGACGCCAAGTTCCGGACGTTCATCGCGGACGTCCAGCGGCGCAAGGAGCTGTACCAGCATGTGTACGACGTGACGTATGGCCTGGTGGAGCCGGGCAGCGACGCGCTGGTGGTGCTGGACGACTCGATTGTGCGCGGGAACACGATGCGGAACGCGATACTGCCGATGCTGGATCGTCTGGGGCCGCGGAAGATCGTGGTGGCGAGCTCGGCGCCGCCGGTGAAGTATCCGGACTGCTACGGGATTGACATGGCGACGGCGGGCGAGCTGGTGGCGTTTCAGGCGGCGATCTCGCTGCTGGAGGGGGCGGGTCGCGGGGCGTTCATCCGGGAGACGATCGGGCGTGCGGCGGCGAGTCTGGAGGACGGGAGCTGCTGCGGGCACAACTACATGCGCGACCTGTACGAGGCGGTCGGCGAGGGGGAGCTGGTGGAGGAGATTGCGCGTCTGCTGCGTCCTGCGGGGCTGCGGGCGGAGCTTCAGGTGGTCTTCCAGACGTGCGGGGACCTGCGGGCGAGCTGTCCGGAGCATCTGGGCGACTGGTACTTCACGGGGGACTATCCCACGCCTGGCGGGTTCAGGGTGGTGAACCAGGCACTCGTGAACTATGGGAAACATTGCAACGAAAGAGCGTACTGACGATGATGCAGCATTGGAAAGAGCAGCGTGAGCGGAGGGCGTACCTGGCCCTGGAGGACGGGGCGGTGTTCCACGGCTATTCGGTGGGGGCACCGGTGGACGCGGTGGGCGAGGTCGTCTTCAACACGGGGATGACGGGATACCAGGAGATACTGACGGACCCGTCGTATGCGGGTCAGTTCGTGGCCCTGACGTGTCCGGAGATCGGGAACTACGGGTGCACGCCGGAGGACGACGAGTCGCGGGACGCGTTTCTGCATGGTCTGCTGGTCCACGAGCTGAACGAGCCGTCGAGCCACCGGTCGCAGGAGTCGCTGACGTCGTTTCTGGCGCGGCACGGCAAGCCGGCGCTGGCTGGGGTGGACATCCGCGCCCTCACGCTGCTGATACGGACGAAGGGCAGCCTGAGGGCGCATCTTCATGTCGAGGACACGCCGCTGCCGGAGGCGGAGGCGGTGCTGCGGGCGCGGGCGTGGTGCGGCCTGGACGGGCAGGACTACGCGGGGCTGGTGACGACGCCGGAGCGCTACGAGCTGAATCCGGGCGGCGAGCTGCATGTGGTGGCCTACGACTTCGGGGTGAAGACGAACATCCTGCGCCAGTTGGCGGCGCAGGACATCCGGGTGACGGTGGTTCCGGCTCGGACGCCGGCGTCTGAGGTGCTGTCGCTGCGTCCGGACGGGGTGTTTCTGTCGAACGGCCCGGCGGATCCGTCGGCGGTGTCGTATGCGATTGAGAATGTGCGGCAGTTGCTGGGGCGGGTGCCGCTGATGGGCATCTGCCTGGGGCACCAGCTGCTGGGTCTGGCGTGCGGGGCGTCGTGCGGGCGTCTGAAGTTCGGTCATCACGGGTGCAACCATCCGGTTCGGGAGCTGGCGACGGGGCGCGTCGAGATCACGAGCCAGAACCACAACTACGCGCTGTCCGAGCTGCCGTCGCAGCTTGAGCTGACGCATGTGAACCTGAACGACCAGACGGTCGAGGGCATCCGTCACCGGACGGAGCCGGCGTTCAGCGTGCAGTATCATCCGGAGGCGGCGCCCGGCCCGCATGACGCGACGCGCCTCTTCGCGGACTTCAGGCGTCTGATCATGGCGCGGTAGGCAATCGGAGGACTATGAAAACGAAGCATATCTTCATCACTGGGGGCGTGGTCTCCAGTCTGGGCAAGGGCATCACGGGCGCGGCGCTGGCGATGCTGCTGCAGCGCCGCGGGTACCGCGTGGCCATGCAGAAGCTGGATCCGTACCTGAACGTGGACGCGGGCACGATGAACCCCTATCAGCACGGCGAGGTGTACGTGACGGACGACGGCGCTGAGACCGACCTCGACCTGGGGCACTACGAGCGTCTGGCGGGCGTGAACTGCTCGCGGGCGAGCAACTACACGTCGGGCCGCATCTACAGCGCGGTGATTGCCCGCGAGCGGGCGGGCGAGTATCTGGGCGGCACGGTGCAGGTCATCCCGCACATCACGGACGAGATCAAGGGGGCGATGCGGTCGCTGCACAGCGACGACGTGGACATCGCCATCTCGGAGATTGGCGGCACGAGCGGCGACATCGAGAGCCTGCCGTTTCTGGAGGCGGCTCGTCAGTTCAAGCTGGAGGCGGCTCCCGGGGACGCGATCTTCATCCATCTGACGCTGGTGCCGTTCATCCGGGCGGCGAAGGAGCTGAAGACGAAGCCGAGCCAGCATTCGGTGGCGACGCTTCGCGGCATCGGCATCACGCCGGACCTGCTGATCTGCCGGACGGAGGTGCCGCTGGAGGAGGATCATCTGCGGAAGCTGTCGCTGTTCTGCAACGTGCCGCAGCGGTACGTGATCGAGGAGCAGGACGTGAAGCACTCGATCTACGAGGTGCCGCTGGAGCTGGCGGCGAACGGCCTGGACACGAGCGTGCTGGAGCTGCTGCGACTGGAGCCGCGCCACCTGGACCTGGACGGGTACCGGCAGTGGCTGGAAGGCATCCTGCATCCGCAGGCGGAGTGCACCATCGCGGTCGTCGGCAAGTACATCCGTCACCAGGACGCCTACAAGAGCATCTACGAGTCGCTGCACCACGCGGGCTTCAAGCATGGCGCCCGGGTGGTCTTCCGCAAGCTGGAGGCGGACGAGCTACCTCTGGACGACCTGGACAGCGTGTTCGCGGGAGTGGACGGCATCCTGGTCCCCGGCGGGTTCGGCAACCGCGGCGTCGAGGGCAAGATCGCGGCGGTGGAGTACGCGCGGACGCATGGCGTGCCGTTTCTGGGCATCTGCCTGGGGATGCAGTGCGCGGTCATCGAGGCGGCGCGGCATCTGCTGGGCTGGTCGGACGCGGACAGCAGCGAGTTCCGGCAGGACACGGCGCATCCGGTGATTGACCTGATGGAGGAGCAGCGTCACATCCACGACAAGGGCGGCACGATGAGGCTGGGCGCCTACGACTGCCGGCTGTTGCCGGGGACGCTGGCGTCCTCCCTGTACGGCGCCGAGAGCGCCAGCGAGCGGCACCGCCACCGCTACGAGTACAACTCGGCGTTCCGCGAGGCGCTGGAGCAGCAGGCGGGTCTGCGCGTGGCGGGCGTGAATCCGCAGTCCGGGCTGGTGGAGATTGTGGAGCGGACGGATCATCCGTACTTCATCGGCTGCCAGTTCCATCCCGAGTACAAGTCGCGTCCGCAGCGTCCGCATCCCCTGTTCGACGGACTGGTCGCGGCGGCGCTGAAGAAGTCAGAAGGAGTCAACCATGCCGAAGCGCACTGATTTGCACAGAATTCTCATCATCGGCTCGGGGCCGATTGTCATAGGCCAGGGCTGCGAGTTCGACTACTCGGGCGTCCAGGCGTGCAAGGCGCTGAAGGGCGACGGCTATGAGGTGGTGCTGGTGAACTCGAACCCGGCGACGGTGATGACGGACGCGGAGCTGGCTGACCGCACCTACATCGAGCCGCTGACGGTGGACATCCTGCACGAGATTCTGCGCCGCGAGCGTCCGGACGCGATACTGCCGACGCTGGGCGGCCAGACGGCCCTGAACCTGGCGATGGAGCTGGAGGAGAAGGGCATCCTGAAGCGCTACAACGTCGAGCTGATCGGCGCGAGCGCGCAGGCGATACGCCAGGCGGAGGACCGTCAGCTCTTCAAGGAGAAGATGCTGAGCATCGGTCTGTCGCTGCCGCGCTCGGGCTCGGCGCATTCGGCGAACGAGGCGAACGCGATTGCGAAGTCGATCGGCAGCTGGCCGCTGATCATCCGTCCGGGCTTCACGCTGGGCGGCACGGGCGGCGGCATCGCGCATGACCAGGAGGAGTTCGACCGGATTGTGCGTGGCGGCCTGGAGGCGAGCCTAAACCACGAGGTGCTGATCGAGGAGTCGCTGCTGGGCTGGAAGGAGTTCGAGATGGAGGTGATGCGTGACCGTGCCGGCAACAGCGTCATCGTCTGCTCGATCGAGAACCTGGACCCGATGGGCGTCCACACCGGCGACTCCATCACCATCGCGCCCATCCAGACGCTGAGCGACCGCGAGTACCAGGAGATGCGCGACGACTCGCTGCGCGTGCTGGCGGCGATTGGCGTCGAGACGGGCGGCTCGAACGTGCAGTGGGCCGTGAACCCCACGGACGGACGCCGCATCATCATCGAGATGAACCCGCGTGTGTCGCGGTCGAGCGCGCTGGCCAGCAAGGCGACGGGCTTCCCCATCGCGAAGATCGCGGCGCGGCTGGCGGTGGGCTACACGCTGGACGAGCTGCGCAACGACATCACGGGCTGCACGCCGTCGTGCTTCGAGCCGGCGCTGGACTATGTGGTGACGAAGGTGCCGCGCTTCACGTTCGAGAAGTTCCCGAGCGCGGACTCGACGCTGGGCACGCAGATGAAGTCGGTCGGCGAGGCGATGGCCATCGGGCGCAACCTGAAGCAGAGCCTGCAGAAGGCGCTGCGGTCGCTGGAGACGGGGCGCGCCGGGTTCGGCGCCGACGGCAAGGACGGCAGGTTCGAGGGCGCCTCGGACGAGGAGCTGGCGCGGGAGCTGGCGCGTCCGAGCGCCGACCGGCTCTTCTATGTGCGTGCGGCGTTCCGGCGCGGCTGGGACGTGGAGCGCGTGTTCGGGCTGACGGCGATTGACCGCTACTTCCTGCGCCATTTGGCGGAGCTGGCGGCGTTCGAGGACGAGATCGCGTCGGCGGGGACGGTGGAGGCTCTGGTGTCGGACGTGGCGCTGCTGCGTCAGGCGAAGGAGTTTGGGTACAGCGACCGCCAGCTGGCGTTTCTGCTGAGGTCGAGCGAGGAGACGGTGACACGCCTGCGGAAGTCGGCCGGCGTGGTGCCGGTGTTCGGCTCGGTGGACACGTGCGCCGGTGAGTTCGAGGCGGTGACGCCCTACTACTACAGCACCTACGCGGACTACGGCGAGGCGCCGCGCCCGCCCCGCGGGAAGGCGACCATCATGGTGCTGGGCGGCGGCCCGAACCGCATTGGCCAGGGCATCGAGTTCGACTACTGCTGCTGCCATGCGGCCTTTGCGCTGCGCAAGGCGGGCTACGAGGTGGTGATGGTGAACTCGAACCCTGAGACGGTCTCGACGGACTACGACACGAGCGACAAGCTGTACTTCGAGCCGCTGACGCTTGAGGACGTGATGCACATCTACGAGCGCGAGCGCTGCTCGGGCGTCATCGTGCAGTTCGGCGGCCAGACGCCGCTGAACCTGGCGGAGGGCCTGAAGCGCGCGGGCGCTCGGGTGCTGGGGACGACCCCGGAGGACATCACGATGGCGGAGGACCGCGACGAGTTCGAGAAGCTGGCGGAGCGCATCGGCATCCGCCAGCCGGCGAACGGCATCGCGCACACGGTGGACGAGGCGCTGGCCATCGCGTCCCGCATCGGCTATCCGGTGCTGGTTCGTCCGTCGTTCGTGCTGGGCGGACGCGGGATGGTCATCGTGCACCAGGAGCGGAACCTGCGCCAGTTTGTGGCGGCGGCGGTCGCGGCCGGCGGCGGCTCCATCCTCATCGACCGCTTCCTGGAGAACGCCGTCGAGCTGGACGTCGACTGCATCTCGGACGGCGAGACGACGGTCATCGGCGCGATACTGGAGCATGTCGAGCCGGCGGGCATCCATTCGGGCGACTCGGCGAGCGTGACGCCGCCGATGACGCTGAGCCCGGTCATCCAGGAGCGGGTGCGGCGCTACGCGCACGACTTCGCGCGGGAGCTGCACGTCTGCGGCCTGATGAACATGCAGTTGGCGGTCAAGGACGGCGAGCTGTACATGATTGAGGTCAATCCGCGCGCGTCGCGGACGGTTCCGTTCGTGAGCAAGGCGATTGGCGTGTCGCTGCCGGGGCTGGCGGCGCGGTGCATGGTGGGCGAGCGTCTGCGCGACCTGGGGTTCGTCCAGGAGGTACGTCTGCCCTACATCGCCGTCAAGGAGGCGGTTTTCCCGTTCGTGAAGTTCCCCGGCGTGGATGTGGTGCTGAGTCCGGAGATGAAGTCGACGGGCGAGGTGATGAGCCTGGACCGCGACCGTGGCCTGGCGTATCTGAAGAGCCAGATCGCGGCGGGCAACCGCCTGCCGTCGGCGGGCAACGTCTTCCTCTCCGTCAAGGACGCGGACAAGCCGTTCATCGTGGACGTCGCGAGGCAACTGCAGCAGCTCGGCTTCACGCTTTACGCGACGCGCGGCACCTCGACGCTGCTCTACGACCACGGCATCCGCACGCGTCCCGTGTTCAAGATCTCGCAGGGCAGGCCAAACCTGCTCGACTTCATGCGTGACGGCGAGATCCAGTGGGTCATCAACACGACCGAGCCCGGCGAGGAGGCCATGGTCGACGAGGTGCAGATGCGCTCGCAGGCCGTCGCCTCCGGCATCCCCATCACCACAACCCTCGCCGGCGTCACCGCCGCCATCGAGGGCCTAGCCGACAAGATGGACTTCGGTCGCTTCGAGGTCTGCAGCCTCCAGGAGTACCATCGCCATCTAGCGTAGGGGGCGGTGGTGAAGACGAGAGCGCCCCGCCTCCGGAAGGGGGCGGGGCGCGCTTTTTTCGTCTCCCATAATCCTTTCCACAAACGACACAAAAGGCACGAAAGGCGCCTCGCTTTGCTCGGCGGAAATCGGTTGCGCCGCTACGCGGCGCGGGTCTTCCGCCCGCCGGCGGGGCGCCGTCGGGACAGGCGCCGGTCATTTTCTGGGGTTAAGGAGGATGAAGGTGGGGAAGCCCCTGACGGCGTGGCGGGCGAGGACGGCCTGGGCGAGCGGGTCGTCGGGGTCATCGGCCTTGAATTTGACGCAGGTGACGTTCTGGAGCCGCCGGACGACGGCGGGGTCGGGGAGGACGAGTTCGTCCATGAGGGTGCAGTTCTTGCAGGCGGTACCCCAGCAGTCGATGAGGAGGGGCTGTCCGGCGGCGCTGGCTGCGGACATGGCGGAGAGGAGGTCGCCGCGCCAGCCGAGCGGGAGGGCGCCGTCGGCGTCGGCGCCGGTGAACTGGCGTCGGCTGACGTTGGCGTAGTGGAGGGCGAGGACGAGCATGATGAGGGCGAAGAGCTGTCGGATGCGCATCATCCAGGCGCCGGGGCGCGGGAGTCTGGCGAGTCCGGCGCCGAGGAGGGGCCAGGGGAGCGCCATGCCGACGCCGAGCAGGAAGGGGAGGAGCAGCCCGAGCGGGTTGCCGGCGCTGTGGAGGCCGGTCGCGAGGATGAGCGTCCAGATGAGGACGGGGGCGACGCAGGCGCCGGCGAGGACGGCGGAGAGGGCGCCCATCAGGAAGGCGCCGGCCAGCCGCCCGCGCTCGGGCTTCGGCAGAAGCGCGGCGCCGCGGAGACGGGTGAGGTCGATGGAGAGGACATCGAGCATCGCCAGGGCCAGCACGAGGAAGACGGCGGCGACGGCGGCGTTGAACCAGGGGGAGGCGTTGAGGGCGCCGAACTGGCCGCCGGAGACGGCGACGGCGGCGCCGAGGGCGCCGTAGGCGAGGGCCATGCCGAGGCCATAGGCGAGTCCGAGGGCGAAGCCGCGTCCGCGCGTCTGGCCGTTCTTGGCGCCGGCGCCGAGGACGGCCAGCGTGACGGGTATCATGGGGAGGACGCACGGGGTCAGGTTGAGGAGGAGCCCGAGCGGGATGAGGAGGAGGGCGGCGAGCAGGAGTCCGTGGCGGCGGAAGACGTTGGCGAGGAGATTGTCGTCGGGAGGGGCGCCACGGCCCTGCTGGGCGCGGTCGAGCCAGGCGATGAAGTCGTCGCGGTCGGCGAAGCCGGCGAGGGTGCCGGCGACGTCGAACTGGTCGGCGAGCTGCTCGAAGAGCTGGTGTGGGCTCGGCTGAGCCGTGGGCGGCGCGGGTGTGGTGTCGTTGGCTGGCTGGCTGTCGTCGAGTGTGAGAGTGAGCGTCTTGCGCTGGGGGAGAAGGCAGAGTCCGGAGGGGAGGCAGCCCTGGAAGGCGATGGTGGCGGTGAGGATGTTGCCGGTGACGGGGGCGACGCGGTAGACGCGGGTGAAGCTGCGGGTGAAGAGCCGTTCGCCGTCGCGGTCGTCGGGCGGGTCGCCGTGGTCGAGGGTGACGGTGGTCCCCTCGACGGTGAGCGAGACGGACTCCTCGTAGAGGTAGGCGCCGGGGGCGATGGCGAACGCGACCGTGACGAGGGCGCCCTGCGGGTCGCGCTCGGCGGTCAGGCTCGGCGTGAAGGCGTCGTTGTCGTTGGCGGCGGTCAGGGGCAGTGCGGCGAGCAGCAGGGCGACGGCGAGGGGCAGAAGGAGGCGGAGTCGTTTCATGTGGGGCGGCATGGCCTGGGGGAAGGGAGTGGAGTGGGAGTGGAGCGGGGCGTAGGCTCAGCGTGTCTGGAGGGCCTGCTGGAGTTGGACAATGAGGGTGGCCCAGCGTTCCTTCTGGGCGAGGATGGGGGCGAGCTCCTTGGTGTAGGCGGTGGGGGAGGCGACGATGGCGTCGGGGATGACGAGGGCCTCGGTGGCCTGCCGAATGAGGTCGGGGCTGGCGTTGGGGAGCTTGGCGTAGGCGTCGAGGCGTTGCTGGAGGATGGTTCGGTATTCCAGATCCTGGAGGCCGTCGCGGAGGTTCTTGAGACGGGTGGAGGGCCAGGGTGTCCAGTCGGGGCCTGGGTACATGAGGTTGCCGCCGCCGTTGGTGGCGGAGGGCGCGGCGTTCTTGTTGAAGACGCTGCGGAAGAAGGGGACCCAGGGGACTTCGGGCCAGCGGGCGCCGTTGCACATGCGCTCGCGGCAGTCGTCGGTCATCCACTGGAGGCCGTGGATGGCCTTCTCCTGCTCCTTGAGGCGGAGGTGTTCCTCTGCGTTGGTCTGCCATTCGCGGTTCAGGCCCCAGTAGAGGAGTCCGGAGATGTTGAGTCGTCGGGTCATCCAGGGGATGATGCGCGGGTCGATGCCGGGGGAGTCGAGGTTGAAGTTGGCGTAGGGGGCGGGCGGGTAGTCGGTGGGGTACCACCAGACCTGTTCGCCGAGCTTGAGTCGGGCGTCGGCGTCCGTGGCGCTGAAGTGGTCGAAGAGGGGGCACCAGATGTCGACGTAGCCGAAGAGCCGTTCGTCGATGTGGGAGGTGTTGAGGCGTGGGATGTCGGGGAAGTCCTGCCTGGTCTGGCGGAAGGCGTCCTGCATCTGGGGGAGTTTGTCGGGGTAGCAGAGGATTTCGTCGAAGCCGAAGGCGATGACGCGGTTTCTCCAGCCGTTGCGGTCGATGGGCTCGAGGTTGCGGGCCATGTTGTCGCGGTTTTTGGCGGCGTCGATGATGGGGAGGTAGATGTTCTTCATGCCCCGCTTGAGGCAGTGCCGGATTTCGTCCTCGGAGAGGAAGGCTCGGTTGCCGCACCAGAGGTTCTGCGGGTCGAGATGGTGGTCGAGGATGAAGTCGAGGTAGCGGAGTCGCCTGTCCTGGGGCATGGGCTTGCCGTAGAAGGCGCTGGCCCAGGCGGGCGTGAAGCAGAAAGCGGTCGAGAGGGAGAATTCGTCGGGCAGGGCGAAGGGAAGGATGGTGACGTTGAGGGGCAGTGAGAGGTCAAGGGAGGGCTGTCCCTCGCGCCGGATGCGCGCCGTGAGGCGGAACGCGGCCTGGCCGGTGAGTCCGCGCGGGGCGGCGAGGTCGAGCCAGAGTCGGCTGAGGTGGGTGGCGGAGAAGGTATGGGAGGGGGCGGCGAGCGGGACGAGGACGTCGGGGACGTCATGCTGGACGGGGGCGTTCCGGAGACAGGTGCGGATGTCGCGGACCTCGAACGCGGAGACGGCGGGCATGAGCTGGCGGGCGAGGTCGTCGAGTGGCTCGATGGCGAGCGTGACGTCGGCGGCGGGGAGGTGTCCGGGGATGATGGCGACGGTCTGGAGGGAGCCGGTCTCGCCCTGGGCGAGGACGAGTCTGCGGACGGGCTGGACATTGCCGCAGTAGGCGTCGGGGGCGACCTTGACGGTGGGCGCCTCGGTGAGGAGGACGCAGCCGTCGCGGTGTCCGGGCTTGCCGGGCGCGAAGAGCGCGGAGAAGCGTGAGATGTCGGCCTCGAGGGCGGCGAGGCTCAGGTTGAGCTGGGACAGGCGGTCGAGGGCGGCGAGGCGAGCGGCGAAGGGTTCGTCGGCGTCGCCGAGGATGTGGGCGAGGTGGTCGAACTGGGCGTGGCAGTCATCGAGGCGTTTCCGGAAGGGGTTGGGGTTGAGCTGCGGCAGTTGGCGGAGGCGGCTGGCGGTGTCGTCGAGGCGCATCTGGGGGAGGAAGCGCAGGCGGAAGAGTGCCTCCTCGAGCCGCGTGGTCTCGGGCTGGTCAGGTTCATAGTCGAGGAGGGCAGCGAGGGCGAAGCTGTCGGTGTGGTGGAACGACTGGGTGGGAGGCCAGGCGGCGACGTGGTGGGCTGGGTTGTTCTCGCGTCCGGCGAGGAGCTTCCAGACCTGTGCGTGGGAGGGTGTGGCGCCGAGAGGGCGGAGAGGGATGGTCATGGTGGCCGTCCAGCCGTGTTCGCCGTGCTTGACTGTGGCCGTCCAGCCGGAGTTGAAGCCGGGGTCGCGCTGTTTGGAGCCGACGGTGCAGGCGGCGTCGTAGCGGGTGCCGAGGGAGTTGACGGCGAAGTGGAAGTAGCGGTTGGAGGAGGGGTCTGGCATGAGCATGAGCTCGGCGCAGTCGTCGCGCCAGACTTTGCCGTCTGGGGTGGTTTCGCCCTGTTGGCGCCGTGCCAGGTCCGAGGCGAGGCAGGTGAACTGGGCGTGGAGGGCGCTGCGGGTGAGGAGGAGCCGGACGGTGGTCTGCTCCCGATGGGTGGGCAGGAGGGTGATGGCGGGTGCGGCTGACCAATCGTGGGAGGAAGGTGCGTCGTCGCTGGGCCTGATGGGGAGGGCGAAGGCGCTGAAGGGGGGAAGGGCAAGGGCGGGACGCGGGAAGCCGCGGCGTTCGGGGGCGGAGACGGTGATGTCGCCGAGGAGGGTCTCGGAGGGTTCGGTCTCGCTGCCCTCGATCCAGAGCGCGGCGGGCGTCTCGGCGTCGGGGTGCCGGAACTGGATGTCGGCAAGGGCGGGCTGGCTCATGTCATCGACGAAGATGCTGTAGGTGCGGCTGAGGGAGCTGATGACATAGCGGACATGGTGCCAGGTGTTGTGGGCGAGGGTGGGGCCGTCGAGCCAGCGTCCGTTGCTGTTTGGGGTGAGCTTGCCGTTGCGGAAGAGGACGGCGGCGAGCTGACGGCCGCGGGCGTCGCGGACGAAGAGCATGTAGCGCGCGGAGGGGGTGACGGGGTTGAGCCAGTAGTCGACGAGGGTGACGTCGGCGTTGGCCTGGCGGAGCTGGTCGCCGAAGGCGGGGCTCGTCCAGGAGGGCGTGTGGGTGTTGCCGCCCTTGGTGGTGACGAGGCGGAGGGCGTGGCGGACGGGCGCGTCGGCGGGGGGCGTGATGACCTCGCGGACGCCTCTGGTGGTCGGCTTGAGCTGCGCGTCGGCGAAGGCTTCGCGGTAGAGGACGGTATGGCTGGCGGCATGGAGGGCGGCGCCCAGCGTGAGCAGGGCGATGGCGGTCAGAAACATCTTCATGCGTGGTTCTCCCGATGAGTGAGGGATGTCGCGAGGCCAATGGCTGGAGAGCGTTCGGGACGGTTGGTGGCGTCGTGCGTGTGGGGCGAGGGGCGGCTTCCCCTCCAGCCCGACGGCGAGGCGTCGACGGGTCAGAGGCCCCTTCGGCCCGTTTGGGCGAAGGGGCACTCTTCGGTTGCTCGCCGTGTGTTTTTCCGGGCGAGGGGGCTGTCCGCCGTTTCTGTGGCTGTGGCGGGTCAGCTGCGTCGTTGGTTGGCGGCGGCGATGGCGCGGTTGAGCCGTTCGCGGAGGTCGAGAAGCCACTGTGGGTCATGGGGATAGTGGCGCATGTCGAGGGTGTAGTCGAGGCCGTCGTGGATGAGGGCGACGGTGGCGTCGCGACCGAGGAGGCGTTCGTGGAGCTGGAGGGCGCGGAGGTCCTGGAGTCCCTCGGTGAAGGACTCGAAGGCGATGGTGTCGATGGGGCCGTCGGGGCCGGGGAAGACGTTGAAGGAGCCGCCGCCGACGTGGGCGCGTGAGGCGGTGGTGTCCTTCCAGGGGTCGATGTCCCAGTCGAGCGAGAACTGCGAGAACCAGAAGTTGTAGCCCCAGTGGAGGAAGCCGTCCATGCGATAGAGGTAGAGGAGGACGCCGATGATGCGGGTGCGGATGGATGGGACGCCGTACTGGCGGTTGGGGAGGTTGTCCTGGACATTGCCGCAGTAGTAGACCCAGCGCTGGGCGACGGGCTCGTCGCGGAACTGGTCGACGGTGACGGTGACGGGCACGGGGCGGCGCATCAGGCCGGTCCGGAAGAAGTCCAGGTCGGACATGGCGTCGATGATGGGGAATTCCTCCTCGTCGATGAGGGCCTTGACGATGTCGGAGGCCTTGCGGTAGGAGTCGAGATGGACGAGCGAGGGCTCGTCGGAGATGTGGAAGTAGCATTTGCGGGAGAGGTTGCGGGAGCGCAGGAACTGGACGAGCTGCGGGAGGAGCTGTCCGAGGAAGTCCTGGTACTCGGGGCTGTCGGCGGCGACGTCCCAGCCGAAGCGGCGGGTGCCGTTGACGATGATTTTTGGGGTGAAGCGCGCTCCCCACTGGGTGAAGATGTGAGACATCTCGAAGAGTTCGATGCCATGCTGCCGAGCGAGGGCGATCCAGCGGTCGAGGTTGGAGAAGTCGAACTGGTAGTGTCCGTCGCGCTCGGTGATGTCGAGGAGCTGGGCGGTGGGGCGCTCGTGGCCAACGCCGGTGTCGAGAGGGACGCTCCAGAGCGGCGTGTAGAGGACGTTGTTGCCGTGGGCGGCCATGTCGTCGAAGTAGCGTCCGAGGAGGTTCCAGAGGGGTTCGGTCCAGGGGGCGAGGCGGTAGTGGTGGGCGATGCAGTCGACGTAGAACCAGTTGATGTTGTGGAGGGTCTGCGGCGGTAGGGCGAAGGGGAGGATCTCCAGGGTGAGGGTGGCGGTGGCCTCGGGGAACTGCCGGGCGGGCCAGGGAAGGGTGGCCGGCGAGTCGGGGATGGCGCGGAAGGTGATGGGGAAGGTGCCGGGCGCGGCGTCTGCGGGCAGGTCGACGGTGACCCAGACGGCCATCCAGGCGCCCCACAGCGCGCGGAGCGGGCGGTCGTCGGCGGGGACGAGCGGTGCGGGGTAGAGGCCGGGCTCGGCGGAGATCTTGAAGGGGTCCGAGCGGACGGCCGGATAGTCGCAGGGGACGAGCTGGACTTCGCGGAGGGAGATGCGGTCGCGTAGGGGCGAGTCGGCGACGAGCCGGAAGCGGTCGTTGGCGTCAGAGCGGATGGCGACCTGGCAGGCGACGCGCTCGCCTGCGGCGGCGGAGAGGGCGGTCAGCGGGGCGGCCTCCAGCTCGGGGCGGGGCAGCACTTTCTCAAGGGAGCTGATGATGCGGATTTCCATGGGACATCGGGGGGTGCTGGGTGATGGGATGGTGGCGGCGGGTGTGGTCGGTCAGTTGTTCAGTCAGTCAGTTGTCGCAGGGGACGAGTCGGAGCCAGTCGAGGTTGAGTCCGCGTCCGCAGTCGTTGGTGAGGGTGAGGGTGTGGGTGCCTGGCGTGAGGGTGAGGAGGACGGGCTGTCCCTTGAGCGCGGGGTAGACGTTTTGCCAGTCGTCCTTGGCGGAGCTCCAGCCGAAGGTGTTGGGGAAGGCGGTGCGCTGGGGGGCGTCGCCGTCGAGCGAGACGAGCCGGGTGGCGCCCTCGAGGTGGTCGCAGCAGGCGCGTGCCTGGAGGAGGTAGCGTCCGGCCTTGGGGACGGAGAAGGTCCAGGCGAGGGCGTGTCCCTCGCGGTCCCAGAGCTTGAACGCCTTGCCGTCGGCCCCGGGCTTGCCCTCGACGGAGACGCCCCGGCTGGGCGTGTCGCCCTCGGCGGTCTTGGGGAGCGTCTGTCCGGAGAAGTCCTCGGCCTGGATGATGATGGCGTCCTGGCTGCGCGGGGCGAGTCCGAGGGCCTTGAGGTCGGGCTGGCGGTACCCGCTGAGGAGCTCGTGGGGGACGTCGGTGACGCGGATGGTGAAGGTGATGGCGGCCTTGGTGACGGGCTGGTCGAGGGTGACGGAGAAGCGGTTGGGTCCGGGGCGGTCGAACTGCCTGATGACGCGCTCGGTCTTGGCGGTCCAGGGGCCGCCGTCGACGGCGATGGCGATGTCGAGAGCCTGGCGTCCGTCGGTGACGATGAGCCGCTGCGGCTCGGGGCTGGCGACGGACGCGCCGCTGATGAGGGCGGAGGAGAAGGTCTGTGGGCTGGAGAATGCGACGCGGTCGGTGAGGGTGATGGTTTCGGCGGCGCGGTCGAGGACGACGGTGCGGGTGAGCGAGGTGAGCTCGGGGACGTCGTAGGCGTCTGCGAAGTCGAGCGTGAGCTCGTCGCGCAGGTCGGAGAAGCTGGTGTGGATGAAGGTTCCCCGGGCGTTGCGTCCGGGGCGCTGGAGCTTGCCGGCGACGACGGGGACGGAGTGTCCGAAGGAGTTGAGGAGATTGAAGGTGTAGCGGAGGTTGCTGAAGGTCTGTCGGGTGTAGGTTTCGGCGCCCGGGTCGATGAGGAGTCGGCTGGAGTCGGCGGCGATGAGGAAGGAGCCGACGTCGTTGTGGTTGTGGTGTTCGCCGTTGTGTCCGCCCTTGATGGCGATGCCGAAGGGGATGCCTCTGGCGGTGGTGGAGCGGAGGAGATGGATGCCGGCGTCGGGGAAGGCGGAGCGGAGGGGGAAGGTGGCCTTGTCGGGGAGCTGCTGGTTGAGTCTGGCGGCGGCGTCGAAGGCGATGAGGGGCATGATGGGGAAGGCGGAGTTGAGGACGGAGGCGGGGACGGGTCTGCGGTTGAGCGCCTGGGGCCAGTGGCGGGCGATGAGGAGCGAGTAGTGGTCGGAGGGGCGGGCGTTGACGCCGCAGTCGGCGAACGCGGGCGCGATGCCCTCGGAGAGCTGGATGCGGGTGGCGAAGGCGGCGATGTTCGGCAGGCTGGGGTGGTCGAAGATGGAGAGCTTGCCGTTGGTCTCTTGGAGGATGTGCTCGCCCATGACGAGGAAGTGGCCGAAGCCGTAGAGCCAGTAGCCGATGCCCTCGCTGCAGTAGCCGTCGGGGGTGAAGCCGGCGAGGAAGCGCTGGTTGGAGAGTTCGGCGGTGGCGATGACCTCGGCGCGGATGGTCTTATCGGGGACGAGGGTGAGGATGCAGTTGACGAGGTTGCCGGTGCAGACGGCGTTCCAGTTGTGGGTGGCGCTCATCCAGCTATGGCCGGTCATGTCCTCGCCGCGGACGCTGCGGAGATAGGGGTCGATGGCGCGGCGGTGCGCCTCGCGCCGGATGGCGGCGCGGGTCTCCGGCTTCAGTCGGTCCTGGAACCAGTAGTCAACGGTCGCCAGGTCGGAGGCGCGCTCCGAGCAGAACAGGTCGACGTAGAATTTCCTCTGGTTGAAGTTGGAGAGGGAGGCGTCGTGCGCGGGGAGAAGCCAGCTCCTCTCGGCGAGGATGGCGGCGATGTCGCGCTCGAGCGCGGGGAGGAAGCGTCCGCGGTTCTCGAGGGCCTCGGCGACGGCGAGGGTGTAGAGGCGCCGTCGCCTTTCGAAGTAGGGCCGTTCGTAGGTGGTGCGGTTGCCGGTTCTGTTGTAGAGGAGGTAGTCCTCGTCGCGGAGCTCGGGCGGCTCGGAGGCGGCGAATTTCTCGGCCTGGGCGAGGAGGGCTTCACGGCCGGTGGTGTTGGGGAGGCTGTCCCACTTGTCGCGGCGGTCGACGGGGAAGCCGAGGCCGCGTGGCTCGTCGTTGAGCAGGGCGGCGATGTCGGCGACGCGCTTGGGTGAGAGTGGCGGCAGGCCGGTGAGGGTGACGAGGGCGACGCCCTTGGCCTCGTCGGGGCTGAGCTCCTCGAGGCGGAGGTCGTCGAGGGCGTCGTGGGCGAGGGCGCCGTTGGCGGAGTGGATCCAGATGCGCGCGGTGACGGCCTTGGGGTCGCGGGGACAGAAATGGAGACGGTTCTCGCGCCAGTTTCGGGACAGCTCCATGGAGAGGACGACCTCGCCGGAGCGGCGGTCCAGGAGCATCTTGCCGTTGGCGTCGAAGTAGCGGATGTAGACGGAGGTCCCCTGGGAGGTCTCGTTGAGCCGGCGCGCCCAGAAGGAGAGGCGATAGACGGCGCCCTGGCGGACGGGGAAGGGTTCGGAGAGCAGGTCGGAGCCGACGGTCGCGGAGTCGTCGCGGATGACGAGTCCGAGCTTGCCCGAGTGCGCGGCGCGTGGCTCGGCGGTGCCCATGGCGTTGCGTGTGGTCCAGTGGGCGAGTCCCTGCTCGAAGTCGAGGTTGGGGACGTCGAGGAGCGTGGCGGCGGAGAGGGCGGTGCCTGTGAGCAGCAGCGCCAGCGGAGACAGAAGCGGCTTTGTGGTCATGGCTGTGGCCTCAGTTGGTGTGTGGGGGGGGGCGGAGTGAGGGTTCAGCGGTCGAGGAGCGGCTGGAGGCGTTTGGCCCAGACCGCGTAGCCGTCCTCGTTGAGGTGGCAGTTGTCGCGGAAGAGGGTGGTGTTGAGTTCGCCGTGGCGCATCAGGCTCGGCGTGAGGTCGACGAGGGTGATTTCGTAGCGGTTGGAGAGGCGCTGGCGGAGGAGCTCGTTGAGTTCGCTGATGGGCTTTCGGTAGGGTTCGTGGTTGAGTCCGCGCGGGAAGACGCACATGAGGATGATGTGGGTGTCGGGTGACTGGCGGAGAAGCTCGTCGATGATGGCGCGGATGCCCTGGAAGGTCTGTTCGGGCGTGTCGCCGGGGTAGTTGGGTGTGCGGGTGAGGTTGTTGGTGCCGATGTGGATGACGGCGAGTCGCGGGCGCTGGTTGGCGAATTCGCCGTTGCGGAGTCTCCAGAGGACGTTGCAGGTGCGGTCCCAGCCGAAGCCGAGGTTGAGGACGCTGCGCCCGCCGAAGAGCTTTTGGTAGGACTCGGGGCCGTGGGTGGTCTCCCAGAAGTGGGTGATGGAGTCGCCGATGAGGATGATGTCGTGGTTGCCGGCGTGGGCCTCCTCGAGCTTGCGGCGGTGACGCTCGTGCCAGTCGTAGCAGTCATCCTCGAGGCGGGGAGTTGGGATGCAGGCGGGCGGGAGGTCGGGGGGCGTGAAAAGGTTGACCTGGCCGGGGACGGGGATGGCGGCGTTGAGCCAGGGATACTTGAGCTGGAAGTAGCTGAGGAAGCGGTTGGGGTCCTCGGTGTTGCCGGGGAACATGTCGAAGTGTCCGGGGAGGGTGAGGGCTGGCTGGAGGAGTCCGGCGAGGTCGGCGGCCTCCTGGTAGGTCATGTTGCCGATGCAGCCGCGTCCGAGTCGCTCGGCGTCGCGGCCATTGATGGGGAGCATGACGGCCGTGAGGGGCATGAAGCGGCGGAGACGGCGCACCATGCCGTCGTAGAGGCAGGTGTCGCCGGCATGGAGGATGCGGACGCCGTTGCCCTCGATGACGTACATGAGGCTGGGGTGGTTTCCGGTGACGGGATTGCGGCTGAGCGTCTCGTGGGCGGCGGCGATGGCGTGGATGGTGATGCCGTTGACTTCGGTGGACTCGCCGTCCTCGAGGCCATGAAGATGGCCTTCCGACAGTCCGATGGCCTTGCTGACGGCGTCGCGGCACTCGGCGGGCAAGAGGAAATAGAGGAAGGAGTGGATTCTGATGAGTCTCTTCCAGGCGTCTCGGTCGATGTGGTCGGTATGGTCATGGGTGCCTAGTACCATGCTGACTGGATGGAACTGATCCAGGGTCATCTGGGGAGGGACGAGCCGCTTGGGCGAGGGGCTGAGATACGGGTCACAGGCGATGATGGTCTCGCCCAGCTTGAGCAGATAGCCCTGCTGGCCAAGATGGCACCAGGCGAAATGGCCAAAGGGGACGTCGATGGCGTCAAGGGGAGACTGGAAAAGGGGGTTGTCGCTGAGATGTGTGAACATGGCTGGTGTCTGTGTGTGGGAGGGATGCGGATGGAGCGGGAGGAGGCGCAGGGGCGTCTTTCAGGAGTAGCGGAGAAGGGTGTTCATGGCGTGGCTGTGGACGTCGTTGCGCCAGGGGAAGTAGCGCTTCTTGTCGGCGCGGTGGGGGTGGACGGCGTTGGAGAGGAGGATGACGGCGCATTGGGGTTCGGGGGCGATCCAGAAGGAGGTGCCGGTGAAGCCGGTGTGGCCGAAGAGGTAGGAGGGGAGGCGTCTGAATTGGCGCGGGCAGTCGGGGAAGGGCTGGAAGGGCGCCTGCCAGCCGAGGCAGCGGTCGCTGTCGGGAACGAGGCCGGCCCGCTGGGTGAAGAGCTGGATGACGTTGGGGTCGAAGGGGCCTATCGAGGGGTCGAGGAGGGCCTTGGCGAGCTTGGAGAGGTCATGGGCGGTGGAGAAGAGCCCGGCGTGTCCGGCGACGCCGCCGAGCCAGCGGGCGTTCTCGTCGTGGACGGTTCCCTGCCAGGGTCGAGGCGGGTCCAGCGAGTCGTCGAGCTCGGTGGGGACGCAGTGCGGCTGCCATTCGGGCGGCGGGCAGAAGGTGGTGCGGCGCATCTTGAGTGGCTTGAAGACAAGTGTCTTCGCCAGTTGGTCGAGGGGTGCGTCGGCGATGCGTTCGAGGATGAAGCCGAGGAGCATGAAGCCGATGTCGGAGTAGACGGTCTGGGTGCCTGGGGCGCAGACGGCGGGGGTGGCGATGACGGCGGCCTTGCGGGCGTCTCCGGGCGGCGTGTCGGCGTGGGTGCTGTGGAAGGGGAGTCCGGCGGGGAAGCCGGCGCAGTGCGCGAGAAGCTGGCGGATGGTTGGCTGAGGCTGGTTGAGCGCTCTGCGTTCGGGGAGCCAGGTGTCGATGGTGGCGTCGAGGGAGAGGCGCTGCTGCTGGAGCAGGAGCATGGTGAGGGAGGTGGTGGCGATGACCTTGGTGAGGGAGGCGAGGTCGAAGAGGTCGTCGTGGCGGAGCCTGGGCGCGTCCTCGTCGTAGGTGTGCTGGCCGCAGGAGAGGGTGAGGATGACCGTTTTGAGCTTGAAGGCATAGAAGCGGTTGCAGGGCGTGATGCGTCTCTTGCGCGCGGTCTGCAGGAGAGTGCCAAGTGTGGCAGGCATGGCGATGGCTCCCGTGAGGTTTGTGGGTGGGATGGGGGCGGTTCAGGTGAGGGAATAGGAGAGGAGGCACCAGGAGCGCGGGCGCGGCATCCGGAGCTGGAGGTGGCTGCGGTCGAGCATGACGAAGGCGACGTCGAGGCAGTTGGTGGCCTCCAGCGTGAGGGTTGCGGTCGGCGGGAGCGGCTCGGCCAGGGTGAGGACGGCGGTGGCCGACGGCGTGACCTCGCGGAAGAGGAGGAGGTGTCCGGCGCGAGGTGCGATGGCCTGGAAGCCGGTGTGGGCGCAGCCGTCGGGACGGTCGCCGAGGGGATGGATGTCCGCCTGGGCAAAGTCGTGGCGATGGCGGCGGTAGACGGCGATGACGTGTCGCAGCTCGTCGCGCTGCGGCTGGTCGAGGCTGGAGAGCTCCATCCAGGCGAGGGGGTTGGCGAGCATGACGGCGGCGAATTCGTAGTCGAGGGAGTAGGTGGCGGGTGCGAGCGGGTCGTTGCCGTAGCGGTCGGCGTTGCGGCGGTTGTTGAGGAATTCGAGCTGGAAGCGGTTGAGTGGGATGAGGTGAGCGAGGTCCCAGGCGTTGCGCAGGGTGGCGTGCGGGTAGTAGTTCTGCCAGTCGGTGTAGCGGTTCTCGACGAAGAGGGTGCCGAACGGGCGGCGGTAGAGGTATCCGAGGCGGCTTTGGGCGGTGATGTCGAGGTTGGTGCGGATGGCGTGGTGGGACTCGGTGGCGACGGCCTCCAGGAGGGCGAGGAAGTTGGCCTCGCCGCGCTTGGACTGGAGGTTGACGCCGTCGAGCTTGAACTGGGCGATGCCGAACTGCCGGTGGAGCCGGAGGAGCGTGTCGGCGTCGTCGCGCCAGTGGCGGAAGTCGTGGGAGGAGTCGGGCGAGAACCAGAGGCCCAGCTGGACGCCCAAGCGGCGGGCCTGCTCGGCGAGCGGCGCCAGCCCGCGAGGGAATTTCCGCGGATGGACATCCCAGAAATGGGGGTCGCTGTCGTAGTACCCGGACCAGACGCCGTTGGCGGCGAGCTTCGAGTTGGCGGTGACGCCCTGCTGCCAGCCGTCGTCGATCTGGACGATGTCGATGCCGAGGTCATGGGCGGCCTGGATTTCGCCGAGCATGAAGGCCTCGGAGACGCGTGCGTCCTGGTTGCGGTCGCCCCAGGTGTTGGACATGATGAACGTCTCGTGGCCGCCGGCGCGCGTCTGGCGGCGGTAGAGTCGGCGGAACTCGGTGAGGAGCGTGTGCACGTCGCCGACGCCGACCGTCGTGCCGTAGGCCTGGCGCCAGCCGTCCGACGGGGACGCCTCGCCGTCGGGCGTGGCGGGCTCGGCGCCGAGGGCGAGGAGGTCGTTGCCCTTGACGTAGGCGCTGACGCGCTTGGCGCAGAGCTGGCAGTTCGTGGTGGGGCAGTCGTTGACGGCGAGGATGGCGCGTCCCGAGAGGGGGTCGGAGACGAGGAAGAGGTTGCCGTGGACGTGTCCGGACGCATTCTGGTAGAGGAAGCGCTCCTCGGCGGAGACGAGGGTGTCGTTGGCGTCGGTCCGGTCATGGAGGCGGAACGCCTGGAGGCGGAGGTGTCGGCGTCCGAGTGGGACGACATCCGTGGTGCCGGCGGGTGGCGTGAAGCCGCTGGGGCGCTGCGGCGCTGCGGTCTCGATGCCGGTGGGTGCGGTCTCGCCGGCGTCGTGCGGGTGGTCGGCGGTGGCCGGCTGGCCGCGGAGCTGTCGGTCCAGGGAGATGAAGGGCGCGTGGGGGAAGACGGTGTAGGTGGTCTGGACGAGCTGGCGGGCGGAGGCGACGGTGACGGTCAGCCGCAGATGCGGGTCGGTGAGGCCGCCGTCGTCGTCGAGGGCGGCCTCGGCCTGGAGGGCGGGCTTGTCGCCTGGCGCGGGCATCTCGGCGGGGAGGGGAGGCGCGGCGAGGCGCCAGACGACTCTGGCGTCCTTGTCGGTGAGGGTGAGGGGCAGCAGGTCGCCGTGTCGCCATACGAAGGTGCGTTCGATGCGGCTGTTGCCGAGGGTGAGCGTGTCGTCCTCGAGGAGGGCGTAGCAGTCCTGGAAGCGGAAGGGAAGCATGGGGCGTGGGTGGGGGTGGGTGAGTGGGGTTGTCAGGTGGCTGCGGATGGTTCAGGCGAGGCGTTCGAGCCAGGCGATGACGGCGGTGGGGACGATTTCGTGGCCGCCCTCGAAGAGGGTGACGGTGGTCTGGTCGGCCTGGCGGCGGTAGAGCGCGTGGTGGTCGCCGAAGCCGGGAAGGTCGTCCTGGAGGCGAAGGCGGGAAGGGACGGCCTCGCCGTCGGTCATGGCGTCGATGTCCTCCTGGGGGATGCGCGCCTCGGGGAGGACGCAGGCGTTGAAGGCGTGGAGGGCATGGGAGACGGGGACGGGGCCGCTGTGGCCGTCATGGATGCCGGCGTTGATGTCGATGACGCAGGGGAGATTGGGCTCGAGGTAGGTGAGCGGCGAGCGGTGGGCGGCGTTGGCCGCGGCGGCGGAGTCCGATTGTGGGTTGCCCCCGCAGACGGACTCGATATGGGCGGCGTAGCCGGCCTGGATGGCGGCGGGCTGGCGATGCCAGGCCACGAGGTCGGCGATGGGGACCCACGCGGAGACGCCCTTCCAGAGATGGGGATGGCGTCCGGCCATCAGGAGGGTGTGGAAGCCGCCGCCGGAGCAGCCGCAGAGGAAGACATTGGCGGGGTCGGCCTGGTAGGTGCGGATGGCGTGGGCCACGGCGTCGGCGATGTCCTGGACGGCGGCCTCGTGGCCACAGGACTGCGGGTTCCAGGACGGGCCGCGGAAGTGCGGCAGGATGAGGTTCCAGTCATGGCGGTCGCACCAGCGCGAGAGCTCCTGCGGCTCGGGCTGGCGGTAGCCCCAGCTCCAGGCGTGGAGATAGACGAGCAGCGGACGCCCGGGGCGAGTGGCCTGCAGGACGCGCGCGGGCTGCTCGCTCAGGTCGTAGGAACACGGGTAGGTGATGTCCTGGGTGATGAATTCGGTCATGGTATGGTGCGCGTGGGGGGCGAGGTCAGTCTCCGTCGGCGAGGACGAGCTTGAGGCTCTGGCCGTCGAGGCGGAAGAGGGCGGCCCTGGCGTCACAGGCGATGCCGGCGGCGGCGAGGCGGCGGCGTGAGCCGTCCTGGGAGACGAGAAGGAGGTAGGTGTCGCCGTTGGCCTGGGCGCGGATGGCGGCGACGCCGGCGTCCGAGGGCAGCATCTCGACCGAGAGCTGTGGGGCGGGCTTGGCGGGGTCGCTGAAGGCGAACGCGGAGGCGAAGACGGCGCTGGGCGAGTCGACGCGGTTGAGGACGAGGCTGAAGCGGACGGTGGGCGGGTTGCCCTGGCCGCTGGCGCTGAGGAGAGTGCCAGGTGCGGACGAGGCGTGCGCCATGGAGAGCCGGACGTCCTGGTGTCTCCAGACGGCTGTGGCGGTGCCGTCATGGGGGAGGGACTGCCAGTTCTTCGCCCAGGCGTAGCCGTCGCCCCTGGGCGCGTCGCAGGGCTGCTGTGTAGCGGGTGGCGTGTCGGTGCGTTCGCCTCGGGAGTGGAAGGCGTATTCGAGCCGCCGTGGGTTGCCGGTGGTGTCGGTGGCCCAGAGGAGGTCGAGGAGCGTGTCTCCGATGAGGGCAAGGGCCCGTCCGGCCTTGAGGTTGGGGTAGATGGGGCCGGCGTCGGCGACGATGAGGCTGGCGTCCGGGAAGGCGGCATAGGCGAGGCAGCGTCCGGTGGCGGGTGTCTGGCTCTTGCCGTCGACGACGAGGGTGTTGTGGGAGATGGTCTGGCGGTACCAGCCTTGGTGCGCGGGGTTGCCGTAGGCGATGCAGCCGGGGTCCTCGGCGAGGAGGGTTCCGTGTGCCCAGAGGACGAAGTTGAGCTTGTCGGGGTGTCCGTGTCCGCCGCCGTGCTCGCCGTAGTCGATGGCGACGTAGTTGGGCGGCATGGTGGCGGCGGCGGTTCCGGGCGTCTGGGAGCGGAGGACGGCGATGCCCGTCTCCAGGTAGTTCTCGGAGGAAGCGGGCTTGCTGGCGGACTCGATGGTGTCGCGTCCGAAGAGGGTGGCGTAGAGGTTGCGGCGGTCGGTCTGGGCGAGGACGGCGCCGTGGAGGGGGTCGCCCCAGAAGGCGTAGGCGAGTTCGTAGTGGGTGGCGTTGGCGCGCGGGTCGAAGCGGACGCGGGCGGTGTCGTGGAAGGCGGGGAGCTCGGAGGTGGGGGTGAGGAACTTGAGCGGGCCGTCGAAGAGGAGCTTGAAGCGGTCTGGGATGGGCGCGAGGCCGTTGAGGCGGATGGCGATGGCGATGGGTTCGAGGGCGGAGGTGGTGTAGAAGTGGTATCCCCAGGCGCGCTCGTACCACTGTCCGTCGGAGGTGACGCCCTTCTCGACCTGCCGGAGGAAGCCGTTGGGGCCGAAGATGGCGGCTCGGATGAGGTCGCCGCGGTTGTAGAGGAGTCCGGCGAGCCCGTAGGCGGAGGTGTGCCAGCAGCAGATGTTGTGGATGCCCCACTGGTGGTTCTTGATGTGGTAGGCGGCGGGGAGGATCATCTTTTCGCCGATGGCGCGGAAGTCGTCGTCGGAGAGGGTGTCGCGGATGGCGTCGGTTCCCTGGACGATGCTGATGAGCCAGATGGCCTCGTCGAGCGTCTGGGGGTGGACGTGTCCGCCGCCCTTGGTGGGCTTGCCGTGGATGTCGTGGAGCGGGTAGCCGAGATAGCGTTCGGCGTAGCCGAGGAGGATGTCGCGGGCCTTGTCGGCGTAGCGGCGGTCGCCGCTGATGAAGTAGGCGACGCCGAGGTCGCGGACGGCGTGCGCGAGCCGGTCATGGTCGCGGGAGAGGACGACATCGTCGTAGGGGTACCCGGAGTACTCGGCCTTGCAGGTGGGGCAGATATGGAGGGTGGGCGTCTTGGTCTTGAGGGAGGAGCCGCACTTCTTGCAGCTGTACCAGTGCCACCACTGGGCGCCGCGCGGCGGATAGGCGATGTCGGCCTTGAGCCAGCCGTCCATCGCCTTGCGGTGGCTCTCCCACCAGAGGCGGGCGGGCTCGCGGTCACGGACGCGCCGGCGGATGTCGTCGCGGCAGTCGGCGTGGCAGAGCAGGGCGGGCGTGGGGAGGGGGCGCATCATGGGTGAGGCGGTCTCGGCCGTGACGGACTCGGCTGCAAGGCCGCCGTCTCCGAGGAGCTGGACGGAGAGGTCGAACGGCGTGAGCTCCGGCGTGCCCTCGGGCAGCTCGAACGCCACACGGAGCGGCGTGGTACCGCCGGCGGGCACCTGCAGGCGCTCGGGCAGGCCGCGGAACGACAGCCCAGCCAGGGACGCGGCGGTCCGGATGGGGATGTCGGCAGGCTGGTCAAGGCGGCTGGAAATCCGGAGGTCAAGATGGCCGCTGCGGGGCGAGGTCCAGCCGACGCCGTGTCCGGCCTGGGTGAGGGTGATGCCCTTGCGGACGTAGCGCAGCCGCGAGAGGCGGATGACGACGGGCGAGGGCGTCTGGTTGTCGACGCGGAAATGGAGGGCGCGGAAGTTGACGGGGTTCTCGCCCCAGCGGAACATGGGGTTGCGGAGGTCGATGGCGGCGGTGTGCCAGGCCCTGTCGGCGCTCTCGGGAATCTGGAGCTGCCAGGTGGCCTGGTACCCGTCGGCCAGCGGCCTGTCCATGATTTTGCAGCCGAACCAGACCTGTGGGTTGGAGATGGTGTACTCGAACCGCAGCTCATCGAAGTCGACGGCGCGCGGGGCCCAGTCGCCGAGGTCGAGCGGGACGGCGGTGACCTTGCTGTTGGCGGGGATGGAGAGGACGGCGACGCCGCCGCGCCGCGGGTCGCGCTCGAAGGAGATGAGGGGCGACTTCCAGGAGTCGCGGGGCGGGTCGAAGTCGTCGAGGACGTGCTCGGTGATGACGGACTGGGCGGCGGCCGCGAGAGGCAACAGCACGGTCATGGTGATGGCGAGGCGGCTCATGGCTTGCTTATCCTTTCTTGTGGTAGCTGAAGCGGGCAAGGGACTGGCGGTACTGCTCGACGGAGAGGCAGTCGGCCTTGTGCGCGGCGACGACGCGGCCGAGGCGGGCGTCGTCGGCGAGCAGCTCGACGCACATGAGGGCGAGTATCTGGGTGTTCTCGATGTAGGCTTTCTCCTCGTCGGCGACATGGTAGTTGACGGTGTGTCCGCCGCCTGCGGAGCCGGCGCAGGTGCCGTGGAGTGCGGGCATGATGGCGGAGACGTCGCCCATGTCGGTGCAGCCGTGGGAGAAGCCGCAGGGGACATGGGCGCTCCAGTCGGGACGGAGGCCATGGACGACGGAGGCGTAGGCGTCGCCGAGGAGATGGTCGTTGTGGAGCGGATAGTAGCCGGCGTAGGAGTCGATGTCGGCGGTGCAGCCGAGGGCGGCGGCGCAGCCGGTGACGGCGCGGTCGAAGGCCTCGGAGAGCCTGGCGACCACCTCGATGGTGCTGGCGCGGAGCTGGTACTCGAGCGTGACGGCGTCGGGGATGATGTTGACGGAGGTGCCGCCTCCGGCGATGATGCCGTGCATCCGGACGGAGGGCTCGACGGCGAACTTCTCGCGGAGCATGGCGAGTGCGGAGAGGGCGAGGGTGGCGGCGGAGAGGGCGTTCTGGGAGTCGCCGGGGTAGGCGGCGTGGGAGGCGCGTCCGCGGAAGGTGACGTTCTTGATGCAGAAGCCGTTGTGGTCGGCGGCGCCGTAGCCGCCTCCGGCGTGGTTCATGATGGCCATGTCGACGTCGTCGAAGACGCCCTCGAGGATGAGGGAGGCCTTGCCGCCGAGGGCGTGGATGCGTCCCTCGCGGAGGAGCTGGTCGCGATAGGCGAGCTCGATGCACTCCTCGGCGGGGGTGGCGATGAACGCGACCCTGCCGGCGAGGCTGTCCTGCGCGCCGGCCTCGCGGAGGGCGATGGCGGCCCCGAGCATGGCGGCGATGTGGGAGTGGTGCCCGCAGGCATGGACGGCGCCGGTCTTGGGGTCGCAGGCGGGATGGGTGGGCATGACCAGCGCGTCCAGCTCGCCGAGGACGGCGAGCGTCGGGCCGGGCATCGCGCCGTCCAGATTGGCGCGGAGCCCCGTCAGGGAGAGGCCGGTGGCGGGCTGGTACCCGTGCTGCCGCAGCGTCTTCTCGGCGAGCTCGGCGGTCTTGAACTCGCGGTATCCGGACTCGGGGTTCTCCCAGACGGTCCTGGCGAGGCTGACGATGGTGTCATGGTGGCGCCGGATGGCGTCCAGCACATCCTGCTTCAACTGCTCCTTGCTGCGCATGCGAGTCACCTTGATGGATGGGAAGGTTGGGGTTTCGGCGGCGGCCTGCTCCTGGCCTCGGGCGGCCTGCCGCAAAAATAACTCCGTAACCGTCCGTTGTCCATTGTCCGCAGGGTATTTTTTGCCGTCCGTCCCGGGGTCAAAGGCGGTTTGAGGGTGTATATTGGGGGCGTTGCCGCCGCGTGGGCGGCGGAACTCGAAACGGAACCACAGCGAAGCGCAGGGAAACCAGGCGATGACGGTGAAGAAGGCATTGACGATAGCGGGCTCGGACTGCAGTGGCGGCGCGGGCATTCAGGCGGATCTGAAGACGTTCCAGGAGCGCGACGTCTACGGGATGAGCGTGCTGACGGTGATGGTGGCGATGCGCCCGGAGAACTGGACGCACGTGGTCTTCCCCGTCGCGGAGGACGTCATCGAGCAGCAGTTTCGCACCATCCTGCCCGGCATCGGCTGCGACGCGCTCAAGACGGGAATGCTGCCGACCGCGCCCATCATCGACCTGGTCGGCCGACTGCTGAAGGAGGCCGACGCCCGACGCGTCGTCATCGACCCCGTCATGGTCTGCAAGGGCGGCGGCCTCCCGCTCTTCCCCGAGAACACCCAGGCGATGATCCGCAGCCTGATGCCGCTGGCCGAGGTCACCACCCCCAACACCTTCGAGGCCGCGCAGCTCGCCGGCATGGACGAGCTCCGCACCGAGGAGGAGCTCGTCGCCGCCGCCAAGGTCATCCACAGCCAGGGCGCCCGCCATGTCGTCATCAAGGCCGCGCGCGTCTTCGACGACGAGTCGGTCGACCTCCTCTACGACGGCGGCGAGCCGGTCTGGTGGCGCTCCAGCCGCCTGCGCACCACCTGGACGCATGGCGCCGGATGCTCGTTCTCGGCCTGCATCACGGCGGAGCTGGCCAAGGGCGCGTCCGTCCGCGAGGCCGTCACGACCGCCAACGCCTTCGTCCGCGCCGGGCTGGAGCAGGGCTTCCCCCTCAATGCGTTCGCCGGCCCCATCTACCACAAGGCCTACGCCAAGCAGACGGGAGGACGCTGACGATGGAGGGCGACGGCCTCGACTTCGGCAGCTACTTCATCCCCGCCGACGACGAGCATGTGCGCCGGGAGAAGGCAAAGGCGCGCGAGCTGCGCGCCTCCCAGTGGTGGAAGAACGAGCTGGGCAAGGGCGTCTGCCACTACTGCGGACGCCGCGTCCCGCCACGCGAGCTGACCATGGACCACATCGTCCCCATCATCCGCGGAGGCTTCACCCGCAAGGGCAACGTCGTCACCTGCTGCAAGGACTGCAACAGCAAGAAGAAGTATCTGCTGCCCGTCGAGTGGCAGGAGTATCTCGAGCAGCTCTCCAGGCCAAAGCCTGCCGCCCAGGCGACTCCAGACGGACAGGAAAAGGAACAGGAACAGGAGCATGAGCGCAAGGACTGAGCGTGAGGACGCGCTGCGCGTCGCCATCATCGGGCTGGACACCAGCCACAGCGTCGAATTCCCCCGCCTGATGCAGGCTCCGGAGGCGTCCGTGACGGGGATGCGCGCCGTCTCCTGCCTGCGCTTCCCGTCGGCGTTCCAGACGGAGGAGGGGCAGGATCGCCGCCAGGCGCAGCTGGAGGCGTGGGGCGTCCGCGTGACGCATGACGCCGACGAGGCGCTGGCGGACTGCGATGCCGTCATGGTGGAAATCAACGACCCGACGCTGCATCTGGAGTGGTTCGGTCGCGTGGCGTCGCTGGGATTGCCGGTCTTCCTGGACAAGCCGCTGGCGGGGACGCTGGCGGACGGACGCCGCATCGTCGAGATGGCGCGCCGCCACGGCACGCGGGTGTGGAGCGGCTCGAGCCTGCCGTTCTCGCCGTCGCTGGCGGAGGCGCGCCGCGCGTTCGGCGCGGACGCGCCGGTCATCGGGCACTGCTTTGGCCCGTATGGGCAGGCGCCCGCCGGCGACTCGCTGGTCTGGTACGGCGTCCACACATTCGAGATGCTGCAGCGCGTGATGGGGCCTGGCGCCCGCCGTGTGCAGGCCAGCGACCACGGCTATGGCGTCGTCGCGACCGTGGACTACGGCGACGGCCGCTTTGGCGGCGTGGAGCTCATCCGCAACCGCTGGTCCTATGGCGGTCGGCTGCAGCGCGATGGCCTGACCGTCCCGTTCGTGGTCGACGCGGGCCGCCTCTACCGCGACATGCTGCTCGTCATCCGCGACTTCTTCCTGGGCGGCGCGTCACCCGTCACGCTGGAGACGACGTTCGAGGGCCTGGCGACGATGGCCGCCGCCGGAGCCTCGCTCCGCCTGGGCGGCTGGCAGCCGGTCGAGACGCTCGGCTGAGGGACGGCGGCACTTCTACAGGTTTCTTTATTCTTCACGAACAGGCACAAGGACGATATCCCATGGACTTTGGCAGCGATGACCTCTGGCGCGAGCGCATGCTCGACTTGGTGACGGCAGTCTCGACGGACTTGCCCGACGATGTGGAGACCGCCTTGGCGGACGCCAGGGGGAAGGCCGACCACGGCAGCGTCGAACAGACGACGCTTGACACCATGCTGGCCAACATCGCGCAGGCCCGAAAGGTGCGTCTGCCAATTTGCCAGGACACCGGTACGTTGTTTCTGCTGGTCGAGGCGCCGGAGGACTTCCCGCGCCGCCGGTTCGCCCGTGCGGCCGAGGAGGCCATCGCCGAGGCCACCCGCCGCGGACTCCTCCGTCAGAACTGCGTCAACACCCTGACCGGACACAACACCGGCAACAACCTCGGCCTGGGCAGCCCCGTCCTCCATTGGCACGAGCATGACCGCAGCGAAGTGCGTGTCACGCTCATGCTCAAGGGCGGCGGCAGCGAGAACATGGGACGCCAGTACAGCCTACCCGACCGTGCGCTCGGCGCCGGCCGGAACCTGGAGGGCGTCAGACGCTGCCTGCTCGATGCGGTGACGCAGGCGCAGGGACAGGGCTGCGCGCCCGGCATCCTCGGCGTCTGCATCGGCGGCGACCGGGCCACGGGCTTCGAGGAGTCCAAATTCCAGCTGCTGCGCCGCATCGGCGAGCGCAGTCCGGAGCCGGAGCTGGCGGCGCTGGAGCGTCGGGTGCTGGCGGAGGCGAACTCGCTGGGCATCGGCCCGATGGGCTGTGGCGGGCGGACGACGCTGCTCGACGTCTTCATCGGCTGGCGCTGCCGCCTGCCGGCGTCGTACTTCGTCTCGGTGTCGTACATGTGCTGGTGCAGTCGCCGTCGCACGGCGGTGTTCGCGCTGTAAGAGAGGCCCAGAAGGCCGGAGCTAAACCTAGGCAACCAACTCATTCAAGGCAGAGGGGAAAGGGTCATGCAGGAAATCAAAGTCGAAGAAGGTCAGGTGTCGATTGTGCTGGTGGGCATTGGCGGCTACGCGAACAGCTACATCAGCGCCTTGCTGGGACAGCGCGGGAAGCGTGACTGGTGCCTGGTGGGCGTGGTGGACCCGCTGGCGGAGAAGGCGCCCCGCTATGGCGAGCTCAAGGCGATGGGGCTGCCGTTCTACAACTCGCTGGAGATGTTCTATGCGTCGGGCGAAACGGCGGACCTGGCCATCATCTGCTCGCCCATCCAGTTCCACTGCCAGCAGGCGTGTTGGGCCATGAAGCACGGCTCGAATGTCCTGTGCGAGAAGCCCGCCGCCGCCGTCATCGACGATGCGCTTGAGATGAAGTTCGTCAGCAACAGGACGCATCGCTTCTGCGCCATCGGGTACCAGTGGTCCTACAGCCCGCAGATCCTGGCCCTGAAGGACGACATTCGGCACAAACGCTACGGCGCCGCCAAGCGCCTGCGCTCCCTGGCCCTCTGGGCCCGCAACGACGCCTACTACCACCGCAACAACTGGGCCGGCGCCCAGAAGACCGCCGACGGCGAGTGGATCCTCGACAGTCCCGTCAACAACGCCACCGCCCACTACCTGCACAACATGCTCTTCGTCCTCGGCCCATCCATGAATGAGGCCGCGAGGCCCATCACCGTCCAGGCCGAGCTCTACCGCGCCAACCCCATCACCAACTACGACACCGCCGCGGTGCGCGTCTTCACCGAGGATTACGTCGAGCTGCTGTTCTACACGGCGCATCCCGTCCCCCTGGTCCGCGGCCCGGAGTTCATCTTCGAGTTCGAGCGCGGCGTCGTGACGTACAGCTCGCGCACGCGCCGTCTCACCGGCAGGCTGAACAGCGGCGAGGTCATCGAGTACGGCAATCCCGTCCAGGACGTCTCCTGCAAGCTCGCCGCCGCCATCCGAGCCACGAAGGAATACGACCGCAGCCACATCGTCTGCGACATCAACACCGCCATGATGCACACCATCGTCATGAACGGCGCCCAGCAGTCCGTGGAGAACATCGTCGAATTCCCCGCCCGGGACATCTACAAGATGGGTGTCCCCGGCGCCCAGGTCACGGTGATGGAGGGACTGGCGCAGCGCATGGTCAAGGCCTACGAGGCCGCCAGCATGCCGTTTTTGGTTGCGCGTGCGCCCTGGTCGCGCATCGGCAAAGTCATCTCGCTGAAGGATTACGACCACTTCCCGAAACGCGAACTTTTTCTGGACGACTGGCGCTGACGCTTCCGCAGGAGAATCCCCATCATGCCGTCGCTGTTCCACCACTGTTCGCCGTCCGCCCGAATGGGGCGCCTGTGCCTGGCTCTGATGTTTCTGTTTGTTGCCGCGCGTCTGGGCGCGGAGCTGCCGCAGGGCTGGCGGGTGCGCCCGCGGCAGGACGACGGCAAGGGGGCGCTGACGGCGCCCGCGACGCTCCGTGACGGCGAGGCGCTGGCGCTGCCGGTGCGGCTGCCGTCCGGCTACGAGTATGTCGTCACCGAGCCGCAGAAGACGCTCCGGCTGGCGGAGTTCGCGCGCCTGACGCTGCGTCTGCGCCCGCCGCAGGAGCTGTCCGAGCGGACGACCCTCACCGTGTTCAGCAAGGACAGCGACTATCTCTGGCGCCAACTGCGCATGGGACTCTGGATGCTCCCCCGTGACGAGCAGGGAACCGTGACGCTGACCATCCCCCTCGCCGGCGACGAGGCCGTCCGAAGCTGGGAGCCCTGCGGACATGGACGTCCCTGGAACGCCCTCACCGCCGCGCAGCTCCTCGAATTCGGCTTCCGCTTCGAGCTCGACGGCGACACGGGCGACCCGCGCGACGCCGGTGTGGCCGAATTCCTGGAGGCCACCCTGGACGGCCAGGCCGCCGCGCCGCCGACGGCGTTCCGCGACGTCCAGGTCCGCGGCCTGACGACGACGCGGGTCGGCGACCGCCTGGAGCTGTCCTTCCGCCTCGACGGCTGGCTGCAGACGCCCTACGACTCCTCGCGACTCGTCATCGCCGCCGTCGTCACGCCCCCCGGCGGCGCCCCCTCCGAGACCGTCCGTGGCTACTACCACGAGGACTTCCTCTACGACGCGGCCAATCCGGACAAGGTGTCGTGCCTGACGCCGGCCGGCGAGCCGCTCTACCGCGTCCGCTACTGCCCGCGCCGTCCGGGTCGCCATACGATGGCCGTCACGGTGACCTGCGACGGCGCCCGCCTGGCGATGCCGCCGTTCGACTTCGAGGTCCAGCCCGCGCCGCCGGAGTACCGTGGCTTCGTCCGCGTCGACGAGAGGCACCGCAGCTACTTCCGGCTGGACGACGGCTCGGTGTTCGACGGCATCGGGATGAACGTGCGTTCGCCGTTCGACGACCGCTATTTCCATGTGGCGCCGTACTCGAGCTGGCGCGACCAGGGGCTGGCCGCCTACGACCGGCTGTTCGCCGAATACGGGCGGCTGGGCATCAACGTCGTCGAGGTCTGGATGTGCTCGTGGTGGCTGGCGCTGGAATGGCGCAACGAGGCCCCCGGCTTCCATGGCGTCGGACACTACAGCCAGTACCGCGCCTGGATGCTCGACCATATCCTCGACCTCGCTGAGCGGAACGGCATCCGGCTCATCCTCGTGCTCAACAACCACGGCAAATTCGGCATGACCTACGACACCGAATGGGCGTTCAACCCCTACAGCAAGGCCAACGGCGGCTATCTGGACAAGTGCGAGCACTACTTCTCCGACGCCCGCGCCAAGGCCGACTTCAAGCGGGTGGCCGACTACATCGTCGCCCGCTGGGGAGCCAGTCCCAACCTCCTGGCCTGGAAGCTGTTCACCGAGGTCGACCTCACCGGCCAGAACATCCAGGCCTATCTGACGGACCCCAACATCTCAAAATGGCACGCCGAAATGGGCGCCTACCTCCATGCCATCGACCTCTACCGGCATCCCGTCACCACCCACTGGATGCTCAGCTATCACCGCATCGACCACCCCACCGCCTCCGTCAAGGAGCTCGACTTCCTCTCCACCGACGCCTACTACCAGGGCGGCGGCACCCAGCAGATGCTCGCCCTCATCACCGGCGCGACCGACTTCGGCAAGCGCTACGGCAAGCCGCTCGTCATCACCGAATTCGGCGGCTCGTCCTACGGCGACAGCATCTGGAACCTCATGAACCAGGTGGAGGCCGGACTCTGGACCGGCTACTTCCACGAGATGGGCATTCTGCCGATGTACTGGTGGTTCGCCCTCGTCGAGGACAAGCGCCTCCAGCCCGTCTACGCCGCCCTCAAGGCCTTTTCCCAGGGCGAGGATCGCCGCGGCATGGCGCCCGCCACCCGCAGCACCTCCGCGGCCGGCGTCGTCGCCACGGAGCTGCGCTCCCCCGGCCGGCTGCTCCTCTGGGTCATGGATCAGAGCTTCTTCTTCCAGGCCCCCGAGAACGCCGTCCCGCCTAGCCGCGAGGGTCTGACCCTCACCGTGCCGCCGCTGTCGGAGCTGGGCGACTACCGGCTCGAATTCTGGAACACCGCCACCGGCGAGCGCTCGGACGGCCCGACAGTCAAGGCCGAGAAGGGCAAGCCGCTTGTCATCCGCCTCCCCGCCTTCCGGCGTAGTCTAGCCGTGAAGCTGGTCAGGCCGTAGTGGTGTCTGCCCTTCAGGCTGCCCCCATGGCGGCAGCTGGAGACGGAACGTGACGCTCGGAGGGGGGACAAGGCTCCGCCGAAGACGTCACCGGTGTGAGATGGAGCTGCAGGCGTCTAGGGCTGCGGCGTAGGCTGCCCCTGGATGGGGCTGAGGATGCCGGCGCCCTGTCTGTCCCTGACCCTGGCCTTCCAGTAGGCGGCCATGACATGTGAATTGCGCACGAGACTGGTGGCGTTGGGGTTGGTCCGCTCAATGGCGGCGGTGAGGAAGGTCCCCAGCTCGGCGGCGTCGGTAAGGGTGGGCGCAAGAAGTCGGGCAAGCGCGAGCTCACCGTCCCAGCACATGCCGTAGGGGGGCTTCTTCGGGTTGGCCTTCTGTCCACGGCGGCGGGCGATGTCGGCGAAGGCATCCAGCGCCTGCCTGATTCTGGCCTCGCGCGGAGTGCCCTGCTCGAAGGCAAGAAGAAGCTCCAGGGAGGCATTGGCCTGATAGAGGGAATAGCAGGGCATCCTGGAGTTGATTTTGGAGATGGGAAGCGTCAGAAGCTCAAGGGTGCGGTCCAGGGCGGGGTCGATGTAGGTCTCGTAGCAGTCGCGCCAGTGCGGGTCCTTGGTGGCCATGAAGGCGGCGGCGTAGATCATCGGAAGCCGTGCGGCCTCGTGAGGCCAGACATCGGGTCCCCACATGGTGCAGATGCCGCGCGGGTCGGGGCGCGACAGGTCGGCGACGCCGAAATTCCAGTTGTTCTTCTCGGTGACGCGCTGCTCCATGAATTCGGCGACGGCGACGATGTTCTCGCGGTAGAGCTCGACCAGCTTGGGGTCGGCCATGCCGGAGGTGACGTAACGCCAGAGCCCGTGAACCCAGTGGGTGTACTGGTCACGGCTGGAGAGGGAGATGGTGGTCTTGCCGTCGTTGCAGAGTCCGCGGGCGACGAAGCCGCGGTACCCATGGAGGATGGCGAGGTTGAGCAGCCCGCGGGCTACCGAGGCCGCCTCGGCTTTGACGGTCTCGTCGCCGGTGACGCTCCACTTGTCGCAGAGGCCGGCCAGGGCCGTGCCGGTGATGAGGGGGGCGTCGCCGACGCCCGGCGCACCCCAGCCCTTGACGTCCTCCTTGTGATAGAGGTTGTTCTTGGCGCAGGAGGGGACGGTGGCGCGTTTGGGGTCGCAGCCGTAGAGGACGCCCGTCGTGGGGCATTGCGTGGTCATGGACTTGGCCCAGGCGGCGTCGCATCGCTCCTGGAGTCGGTCAGCCGGGGCGGAGACGCAAAGGGCAGCCGTGCAGCTCATCAGCAGTGTCTTCAGCTTCATGGTAAAGGTCTGGTTGGAAGGGTTGTGCTGGGAGGTCAGTGACGTGGCCGGAACCGGCTCCGGAATGGCTGCGACAGCCAGACGCCGCCGGACGGCAACGCAGGTGCGCTGCTTCTCGGCCACATGGCTGCCTGCGAGCAAGGAGCCAGGTCAGGCAGACTGGAACATCGGGCAAAATATAGAACGGCCAGCCTTTTTTTTCCAGTGGCGTCACGGTCGGTTGACGGGGGAAAGGCAAACCGGCCTCCGTCCGCTGTCATGGCGGTCGGAGGCCGGTCTAGGTCAACTATTCCCTTCTGGCGTCAGTTGAAGTACCAGTTGGTGGGCGCGTCGTCGTGGCGCTTCTTGCCGGCCTTCTTGTCGAAGGGCTTGCGGTCGCCGTCCAGTGGCTTCTTCTTGGCGAAGGGCTTGTCACCGCCGCGGTCGAAGGCGGGACGGTCGCCGCCGTCGCGGTCGAAGCGCTTCTTGTAGGGGCGGTCGCCGTCACGGTCGAAGGCGGGACGGTCGCCGCCGTCGCGGTCAAAGCGCTTCTTGTAGGGGCGGTCACCGTCACGGTCGAAGGACTTGCGGAAGGGGCGGTCGCCGTCGCGGTCGAAGGCGGGACGATCCTCGCGGTCGAAGGACTTGCGGAAGGG
>CALZPA010000005.1 GCA_945827525.1 uncultured Lentisphaeria bacterium
ATTCCCCTGGATCAGGTCCCTGAATGAGTATACGCTTGTCGTCAGATCCTTCATGATGTCCTCCCCATCGTGTCCCCCGGCCTTTCGCCGGGAAGGCGTACTCGCCCGCATGACGCGCCCCATGGGCGTGGCGCATCCAATTCTGCTACGGCAAACGCGCCTCCGTGCCCAGCAGTGCCACAAACCTGGCGGGCAAGATAGCACGGGAAAAGGCGATTGCAAGCGGGTGCGGGTGTTCCCGCCGTGGCGGTCGTCGTCACAGGGTGCGGCGGCGCTCGACGACGGGCATGGTCGGTGGCGTGTCCCCGAGCGTCTCGTCGGGCTCGCAGCGGTCGGGGAGTCCCCAGCGGCGCGAGAGCGGCCACCAGACGAAGCCAGGCGTGCCAACGAGGTTGGCGCGCGGGACGCTGCCGAACCAGCGGCTGTCCCAGCTGTTCTCGCTGTTGTCGCCCATCATGAAGTATTCGCCGTCGGGGACCTCGAATTCGTCGTCGTTGTCGGTCAGGTAGACGGCGGAGCCGGCGGTGCTTCCGAGCTGTGGGTTGCGGGACATATGGGAGTAGCCCCGGTAGCCGCCGCGCATGGAGGCGAGGCGGTCGAACGCGGGGTTGACGGAGCCGTCGAGCAGCCGGAATTCGGTCTCGCCCCTGGGGCGGACGTAGAGTCGGCGGTCTCGGATGCGGAGCGTGTCGCCGGGGAGTCCGACGAGCCTCTTGATGTAGTAGCTGCCGCCGAAGGGTCGTCCGTCGGCGGAGACGAGGCCGGTGGTGAGGAAGACCATGGGGTCGCCGCGGCGCGGCTCATGGAAGAGGAGACCCAGACGGTTCACGAACAGATGGTCGCCCGACTCGGCGTAGCCCCGGATGACGACCTCGCCGGCGCCGAAGCTCCAGCCCAGCCCCTGCGGATGGAGGTAGTAGGCGATGAGGGTCGTCTTGACGTCCTCGGCGGGCAGGTCGAAGCGGTACTCGTCCGGGCCGATGCGGAGGGTGGTGACGGGTCGTCCGCGGTCGTCGCGCGTCTGGCTGAGGGTGCTCCAGTCGAGCTGTCCGTCATGGCGGGCGAAGACGGTCTGCTCGCGGCCGTCGTAGTCGGTGTAGTGGAGGAGCGGGTAGCCGGCCTGGAGGGCGAGCGGCCCGCGCTGGCAGCGGCGTGTCTGGAAGTCCAGGAGCATGGCGCGGGTCTGCTCGGGGGTTCCGGGGAAGGTGACGGTGCGGTTTCCGAGGCGGAAGGAGGACTCGGGGAGAAGGGGGCGGCTGCCGCCGGAGACCTGGAGCGTGTCCCAGTCGAGGCGGTCGCCGTCCGCCTCGGCGACGATGTCCACGGCGCTCCGGCTCAGGTTCCAGTAGGAGAGGAAGCGGACGACGGGGTTCCTGGACGGCGGCTCGTCCTCGGCGCGGAAATGGATGCCGTAGAGGGTCGGCTGCATGCTGCCGGTCGGGATTTTGAAGGGCTGGATGAAGAGCGCGCGGATGCCGAACGCGACGCCCAGGGCGACCACCAGCACCTCCAGGCGCTCGCCCAGCCACGCCAGCCGTCCACGGGGAGGCAGCGCCTTCTCCAGACGGCGCTGAAGCTGCGCCGTGCCGTGGCGGCAGGCCTCCGCGTCCCCGTCGCGCAGCGTCCGCGAGGCCGTGTCCAGCATGGCGCGCAGCTCGTCGCGGGTGGTCTCGGACAGGATGTCGCCGTCGCGCAGCAGGAGGCCGCGCACCTGACGGCGCAGACGGCGCAGCTCGTGGCGGGCGCGGGCGTCGCCGGTGCGGACGAGCGAAAGCAGCGTGTCGCCGAAGAAGAACCAGACGACCGCCAGGTCGAACAGGACGATGACATAGAGTGGCATGGTGGGTGGCTGCTCCGTGGGTGGATGCGAGGGGGAGGACGGACTAGCGCGACGGCTACTTGCTGTCGTCGTTGTTGCTGCGCAGGACGGCGACGAACGCCTCCTGCGGGATGTTGACGTTGCCGACCTCCTTCATGCGCTTCTTTCCCTCGCGCTGCTTGTCGAGGAGCTTGCGCTTGCGGGTGATGTCGCCGCCATAGCATTTGGCGAGGACGTTCTTGCGCAGCTGCCGGACATCCTCGCGGGCGATGATGCGTCCGCCGATGGCGCCCTGAATGGCGATCTTGAACTGCTGTGGCGGGATGGCGTCGGCGAGGCGCTCACAGATGGTGCGCGCGCGCATGACGGCGCGGTCGGCGTGGCAGAGGGAGGCGAATGCATCGACGGGCTCGCCGTTGACGAGGATCTCGAGCTTGACGGTGGGGGCCTTCTCGTAGCCGTCGGGCTCGTAGTCCATGCTGCCGTAGCCCCGGGTCACGGTCTTGAGGCGGTCGTAGAAGTCGAGGACGATCTCGTGGAGGGGCATCCTGGCGGTCATCATGATGTGCAGCTGGTCGACGGTGTCGGTCTTGAGGCAGAGTCCGCGCTTGTCGAGGATGAGGTTCATGATGGCGCCCATGTAGGTGGTCGGGGAGATGATCTGTGCCTTGATCATGGGCTCCTCGACATGGTCGATGGCGTTCGGGTCGGGCATGTAGAGGGGATTGTCGATCTCGCGCATGGAGCCGTCCTTCATGTAGACATGGTAGACGACGCTGGGATAGGTGAGCAGCAGATCCATGTTGTACTCGCGGCTGAGGCGCTCCTGCACGATGTCCATGTGGAGGAGTCCGAGGAAGCCGCAGCGGAAGCCGGCGCCGAGGGCGACGGAGCTCTCGGGCTGGGCGAAGAACGCGGCGTCGTTGAGCCTGAGCTTGGCGATGTTGAACTTGAGCGCCTCGTAGTCGGCGGAGTCGATGGGGTAGATGCCGCTGAAGACCATGGGGCGGACGTGCTGGAAGCCGGGGAGCGGCTCGTCGCAGGGTCGCGCCGCGTGGGTGACGGTGTCGCCGACATGGATGTCCTGCGGCGTCTTGATGGAGGTGATGACGTAGCCGACCTCGCCGCTGCGCAGCTCGGCGGCAGGCTTCATGCCGGGGCTGAAGAAGCCGACCTCCTTGACCTCGGCGTCCTGCTCGGTGCTGAACATCCGGATGGCGTCGCCGGGGCGGATGGTGCCGTTGACGACGCGGACATAGATGACGACGCCGCGATAGACGTCGTAGACGGAGTCGAAGACGAGGGCCTGGAGCGGCTTCGCCTCGTCGGTGACGGGCGCGGGGATGCGCTTGACGACCTCCTCGAGGAGGTCCTCGACGCCGAGTCCGCTGCGCGCGGAGACCTGGAGGACCTCCTCCTTGGGGATGGTGAGGAGCTCCTCGAACTGCTCGAGGCACATGGGGACGTTGGCGGCGGGGAGGTCGACCTTGTTGATGACGGGGACGATGGCGAGGTTCTGGCGCATGGCGAGGTTGACGTTGGCCATCGTCTGCGCCTGGACGCCCTGCGCGGCGTCGACGAGGAGGATGGCGCCCTCGCAGGCGGCGAGGCTGCGGCTGACCTCGTAGGCGAAGTCGACGTGTCCGGGGGTGTCGATGAGGTTGAACTCGTACTCCTGCCCGTCGCGGCTGGTGAACTGCATGCGGACGGGATGGGACTTGATGGTGATGCCGCGCTCCTGCTCCAGGTCCATGGCGTCGAGGATCTGGTCATGGAACGTGCGGGCCTCGATGGTCTTCGTGTGGAGGAGGAAGCGGTCGGCCAGCGTCGACTTGCCGTGGTCGACGTGGGCCACAATGCAGAAATTGCGTATGGTCTTCAGGTGCTCGTTCATCGATTTGCGGAATTCACAGGTGAGAAGTGTGGGATGGGAAGTGGAACCAGTGGGGAGACGGAGGCGCGGCCAGGACGGCGTGGTCAGTGGCGTCCGAGCCGCCGGATGGAGAGGATGCCGCCGGTCATGTAGAGGACGTTCGGAAGCCAGACCATCCACTCCGGATGCAGATGCGGGCTCCGCTCCAGCATGTCCGCCAGCAGCAAGAACACATAGAAGCCCAGCGCCAGCACCACGCAGATGAGCAGACCCACCGACAGCTCGCTGCGGCGGCCGCGGATGCCGAACGGCAGCCCCAGCAGCAGGAACGAGAACGCCGACAGCGACAGCGACACACGGCTGTGGAGATCCAGCAGCAGCGAGCACGTCTCCTGGCGGTCGCCCGCCGCCAGCCGCAAGCGCCCGAACAGCATCCGCACATCCAGATACTTGGACTTGCGGCTCAGGCGACGGCGGTCCAGCGACTCGCCGTACGAGAGCGGCAGCGTCAGCTCGCGCGCGCTCATCGCCACACGCGCCTCCGCGCCACGCTCGCCGAAGCTCAGCTCCGTCACGCTCGCGTCCTCCAGCCGGACCAGCAGGCGCGACTCCTCGAAGTCCGCCGTCAGGCGTCCGCGCTCGGCCGACACGGCCAGCGCCGTGCCGCCCTTCTCGCGCAGCAGCAGCTGCACGCCCACGAGCTCGTCGCCGTCACGGCCCGCGATGCGCAGCTGGCAGTCCGACGACAGCGCCGTGTACTCGCCCGGCTCCAGCATCGACAGCGGCGCGCTCGCCAGCGCCGTCCACTTCAGGCGCTCGCCCTCGTAGCGGCACAGCGGCGACACATACAGCGACAGCAGCAGGCAGACCGCGCAGCAGGCGAAGCTCAGCACTAGCCCCGGGGCGATGATCTGCCACAGGCTCACGCCGCTCGCCTTCAGGGCGCTGATCTCGTTGTCCGACGACATCCGCCCGAACACCAGCACCGTCGACACCAGCATCGAAAGCGGCACCGTGAAGCGCAGCATGTCCGGTATCATGTACAGCAGGAAGCGGCCCAGCAGACCGAAGCCGACCCCCTTCGTCAGCAGCTCGAAGGCGCGGAAGAAGTGACCCGAGAGCATGACGAAGGTGAGCACGCCCAGCGCCAGCAGCAGACTGCCGAGCAGACTGCGGAAGATGTACCAGTTCAGTGTCCTCATGCGTCGTCAGGCGGCGCGCCGGCAGGCGCCGGGCGCCGGCCGGGTTCCTCAGTAGGAGAAGCCGATGCTGAAGTGGAAGCGTCCGCTGCGTCCGTCGAGGTGGTCGTAGCTGGTGAGGATGGGGTAGCCGTAGTAGAGGCTGATGGGGAGGGCGCGGAACTGGACGCCGACGCCGACGCTCATGCAGAGGTCGGAGAGGTCGATGTCCGCGGCGTCGTACCAGACGTTGCCGAAGTCGGTGAAGACGCTGGCGAACATGATGTCGCGGACGGGCTGGAGGAGCTCGATGGTGCCGGTCATCATGGTGCTGCCGCCGAAGGGGTCCTCGTGGCGGTCGACGGGCGCCACATCACGCCGCTTGAAGCCGCGGATGGTGCCGACGCCGCCGGCGAAGTAGCGGTCGAAGATGGCGACCTTGTCCTCGTCAGTGGTGGTGGCGAGGCTGAGCCCGAGCTTGAGGACGCGGGCGCCGGGCAGGGGGACGTAGTGCGAGCCGCCGAGGCTGAAGCGGAGGTAGTCCTCGTAGCTGCCGAGGGCCTTGGTGATGTACTCGGTCTGGAATTCGACGATGGTGCCGCTGGTGGGGAAGCGGTAGGCGTCGCGAGTGTCGCGGGTGACGCGCCAGACGAGGCGGTTGGCCCAGTAGCTGCCCTCTTCGTCGGCGATGACGCGGTCGCGGACGAAGTCGCCTCGGGCGGTGTCCCAGTCGAAGTCGTCCTCGTCGTACTCGTCGCAGTCGGAGATGCGGACGTGTTCGAGGCGCAGTCCGGCGCCCATGCGCCAGTTGCGCTCGACGATGTCGGTGAAGGGGATGCGGAAAGCGAAGGGCCAGGAGAGCATGATCTGGGCGCCGATGTTGCGCTGCTCGTACTCGTCCTCGGTGCGGGTGCGGAGGAAGAGCTCGGTGCTGAGGGTGAGTCGGCGGTCGAGGAACCAGGGCTCGTCGAGGGAGAGGAGGATGTTGGTGAGGTCGCTGCCGACCTGGACGCGCGAGCGGAAGCGCTGTCCGCCGCCCTTGGGCGGCCACTCCAGGGCCATCAGCCGCTGGAGGTCGAAGTTGGTCTCGGTAAACTCGAACTGTCCGAGGACGGAGTCCTCGGTGGAGAAGGCGGCGCCGAGGCTGACGTTGCCGGTGGGCTTCTCCTCCAGGGAGATGCGGAGGTCGCGGAGGTCGGGGCGTCCGGTGACGGCGGGGGTTATGTCGACCTGTGAGAAGTAGCCGAGGTTCTGGAGGCGCGCCTTGGAGACCTCGAGGAGCGTGGGGTCGCCGAGGTCGTCGGGCTGGATGGCCAGCTCGCGGCGGATGACCTTCTCGCGCGTCTGCTCGTTGCCCACGATCTTGATGTCGCGGATGCGGACGGCGTCGCCCTCGCGGATCTGGTACTCGACGGCGACGGTGTGGGCGGCGGCGTCCTTGACGCGGTTGGCCCAGACCTGGACCTCGAGGTAGCCGAGGGCGCCGTAGCGGGCCTTGAGGGCGCGGATGTCCTGCTGCTCGCGCTCGGCGCTGAAGGGCTGCCCGGCGGCCAGGGCGAGGTCACGCGCGAGCTCGTCGGCGGCGAAGCGCCTGGCGCCCTGGACGGTCACCTTGGAGACGGCGTAGGGCTGCCCCTCCTGGAGCAGATACCAGACCTGGACCCAGCCCTCGTCGGCGTCGGGCCGCTGCTCGATGGCGCGCAGCTCGAAGTCGAGGTAGCCGGCGTTGTGGTACTTGCGGCGCAGCTCCTCGCTGTCGAGGGGGAGCAGATGGTCGTTGAAGTAGTTGCCGAAGCGGAAGATGTAGCGCCACCACTGACGCTTGGTGTAGAGGCAGTCGCGCAGCTCGTCCTCGGGGAACGCGGTCGCGTCCTGGAAGTAGGTGCCCTCCAGCTTGCGGCGGGCCTTCTCCTTGACGACGATGACGACCTGGACGCCGCCCTGCCCGTCGGCCATGGGCTCCTCAAGCGTGGAGACCTCGGTGCCCCAGTAGCCGGCGTCCTGGTACTTCTCGAGGATCTTCTTGCGGGCGGCGGCCTTGGAGCGCTCCTCGGCGGGCGCGCCGACCTTGACGATGTCCTCGACCTGGCGCAGCAGGGAGTCCGCGGAGTACTCGGAGCTGCCGCGGACGACGAGGCTGCGGACCATGGGGCGCGGCTGCACGAAGAAGTTGAGGCCCAGGCGCCCGCCGCCGAGGTCGACGCGCTCGACGCGCACGGACTCGAAGCTGCCGCTGAGCATGAGCTGCTTGATGTCGTCGTTCAGGACGGCCTCGCTGAAGGTCTGCCCCGTCTGGGTTCGCACGAGATGGTAGACGCGCTGGGCGAGGGCCTCGGGCGGGTACCCGCCCTCCTCGCGCTCGCTGATGACCGCCATCTTCTCGACCACCTCGCCGCTCAGCCAGGGCGCGCAGGCCAGCAGACCGCCAGCCAGGACACAGCGCCATGCCCGTACCATTGTCTCCATCTTCATTCGCTTGCTTCCCTTCTGCCCCCCTGGGACAGGGTGTCTGACTGCCTGTTGTGCTGTGGGCGCGCGCCCCCACCGGGCGGTGCCCCTCTCCCCCCGCCCGCGCGTCCGTCCGGAGACCGGCGCGGACAGGACGGGGAACCTCCATAAGATAGCACCTGTGCCGCCGATATGCAACAGGGCGGCTCAGAGCAGGCCGGCCGTCTCGTCGAGGCCACAGAGGATGTTCATGCACTGGATGGCCTGGCCGGAGGCGCCCTTCGTCAGGTTGTCGATGACGCTGCTGACGATGAGCCGTCCGGTGCGGCGGTCGAAGGCGCAGCCGATCTCGCACATGTTGGTCATGGTCACGTGCTTGGTGTCGGCGAGCTGCCCCTCGGGGAGGACGCGGACGAAGGGCTCGCCGGCGTAGGCGCGCCGCAGGGCGTCGAGCGCGGCGGCCGCGTCGGCGCCGGGGCGGGCGTGCAGGAGGATGGTCGAGTGGATGCCGCGGTTGACGGGGACCAGATGCGGGATGAAGTTGATGACGACCGGGCGGCCCGCCGCGACGGACAGCTCCTGCTCCATCTCCGGCAGGTGGCGGTGACCCGTCACGCCGTACGGGCGCAGGCTCTCGTTGCACTCGGGGAAGATGTACGGCAGGTCGACCTTGCGCCCCGCGCCCGTCACGCCGCTCATCGAGATGGCCTCGATGCCCTCGGGCTCGGCGACGCCAGCCGCCAGCAGTGCTGTCGTCGGCAGCAGGACGCTCGTCACATAGCAGCCGGCGCAGGCCACCAAGCGTGCCGTGCGCAGCTGGGCGCGGTAGCGCTCCGGCAGGCCATAGACCGCCAGCGGCAGCAGCTCGGGCGCCGGATGCTCCAGCTTGTAGTAGGTGCGGTACACCTCCGTGTCGCGCAGGCGGAAGTCGGCGCTGATGTCCAGGACGCGCAGGCCGCGCTCCAGCAGCGGCGCCGCGTAGTCGTGGGCCAGGCCATGCGGCAGCGCCAGGAACACGACGTCGCACAGCCGAGCGATCTCGTCCACGTCGGGGGCGATGAACGACAGCGGGCACTCCACATAGCGCGGGAACGCCGCGCCCACCGGCTGGCCCGCGTGCTGGCGCGACGTGATGCACGTCAGCTCAATCCCCGGATGGCGCAGCAGCAGGCGCAGCAGCTCCTCGCCCGCATAGCCCGACGCGCCCACAATGCCCACTCGCACCTTCGCTCCGTCACTCATCGCTCTCATTCGCTCCTCAAGTTCCTGCCTGCCCCCAGGCCGCCGCCCGCACGGGGCGGCGACGGCGGGCCACACACGTCGCACATCTCTTCTCACACACACCTTTCCCCAACGGCACTGGGGGAAAAAAAGAGGGGGCCGGACGCCGGACGCCCAAGGCATCCCCGCATCCGGTCCCCGTCGGCGCCAGGCGGACTCCACGCCGCCCGGCGCACGGCTCGCCAGAGCCAGCCAGCGTCAGCGCTTGCTGAACTGGAAGCGCTTGCGGGCTCCGGGACGGCCCGGCTTCTTACGCTCCTTCTCGCGGCTGTCACGCGTGAGCATGCCAGCGGCCTTCAGGACGGCGCGGAACTCGGCGTTGTACTTCTCGAGGGCGCGGGCGATGCCATGGCGCAGGGCGCCGGCCTGGCCGATGATGCCGCCGCCGTCAATCAGGGTGACGACGTCGAAGTCGGCCTGCTTGCCGGTGATCTCCAGCGGCTTCATGATGTAGCCGCGAACCTGCTCGATGGGGAAGTACTCCGCGAATTCGCGCTTGTTCACCGTGACCTTGCCGGTGCCGGGAACCAGGCGGACGCGGGCGCTGGCCGTCTTGCGGCGGCCAATGGCGATGTACACTTCTTTGTCTTCGGCCATGCTTTTCTCTTCCTTTGAAACCTAGAACCTGTCTTGATATGTATGGAGGTACGACTTGCTCGAACGGAATTCCGCCGTCTCAGGACAGCGTGATGGCAAGCGGGGTGCACTGCTGGGCGACGTGCGGATGCTCGGCGCCGGCGTAGACCTTCAGCTTCTTGTACTGGGCGCGGCCCATGCGGCCCTTCGGCATCATGCCCCAGACGGCGTCCAGGATCATGCGCTCGGGATGGCGCTCGCGGATGAAGTCGGCGGTGCGGACCTTCAGGCCGCTCATGTAGCCCGTGTAGTTCTGGTAGGTCTTCTTCGTGTCCTTGTGCCCAGTCAGGACAACCTTCTCGGCATTGACGACCACCACGAAGTCACCGCAGTCCAGATGGGGAGTGTACGTGGCCTTGTTGCGGCCGCGGAGAATATTGGCGATCTGAACGGCCAGACGGCCCAGAACCAGGCCCTGGGCGTCAATGACATACCACTTGCGCTCGATTTCGTCTACCTTCGGCAGATAGGTCTTCTGTTCCATAATCCTTCAATACCTAGTTGATGTGGTTATCGTGAGCTGAAAAAAAACTTCCGTAATGACACGAGCCTTTAATCTAATGCCACCTGGACAAATTTGCAACCTGAATTGACAGAACTGGACGCTTTTTTCAAATTTCCGCAGGCCAGGGCCAGGGGGACCAGGGCGGGGACAGGCGCGGGACGGTCGCCGAGGGCGGCGAGGAGCGCCAGCTCCAGCGCCGACGGGACGACGGCGCCGAAGCGCCGGACGCGCGTGTGGCCGGCCGTCACGGAGCGGAGCTCGCCCTCGCCCGTGTCCGGACGCAGCGCAAGCTCCGCCTCGCCGGCGTCGCCGGACGCCCGGAGACGCCAGGCGCGCGCCATGGCCGCCGTCTCCGTCTCCGTCTCCGGGTCGCCGGCGTCGCCCGTGCCGCCGGCCAGCCAGTCGCGGACGTCGGAGGCGGCGAGGCGCTCCTGCCTGGTGGCGTCGCCGGGCAGCTCCAGGGTCACGCGGACGGCGGGGCCGAGGCTGCCGCCCGTCACCAGCTCCTTCAGGGCGCACACGCCCGGCAGGACGCGACGTCCGCCCAGCAGATAGGCGTGCAGCCGGCGGCGGCGCGCCAGGGACGCCTCCAGGCGAGACAGCTCCGCCGCCTCCATTCCGTCCAGGCTGGCCAGGGCGAAGGGACGCCGCTCGCGCAGGAGCTGCCCCAGCAGCCGTCGGCGCGTCTCGCCGCGGCAGGCCAGCACCGGCAGCCCGGGGGGCAGCGGCTGCGCCGCCGGGTCCACGCGCCGCAGTCGGGGGCAGCCGTCCGACGTCCAGGGCGCCGCGTCCCCGTCCTCGATGATGTAGATGTCTTCCGTCGCCATGTGTGTGCAGGTGATGAGTGTGCCTGTGTGTGGTGTGTGTCCGTCGACCGCGCGGCCAATCCCGTGCGGGGTCAGTCGCCGGCCCGTCTCCAGCTCAGCGTCCGGCAGCCGAGCCGTCCGAGGGTGCGCGCGTCGCCGACGAGACAGTCGTTGAAGCCCCTGGCGGCGGCCTCGCGGAAGGCCTCGGCGGCCCAGCGGACGTCCCGCAGCGTCACGTCCAGGAGCTGCTGCCAGCGGAGGCGGCGCTCGTCGTCGGAGACGCGGAGCATTTCGCGAACGAGGGCGGCGTTGCAGCTCTCGGAGGCGCGGAGGGGGACGTCGTTGCGGAGGCAGCCGGCGATGGCGCCGGTCAGCTGCGCCTCCGTCCAGGGCTCGGCGCGTCCGGGGACGGAGGCGAACACCTCGAGCGTCCCGCGCGGCGAGGGGTCGCGGTAGGAGTAGAGCTGGAGCAGCCGGGTGGAGGGGCTGTAGCTGCAGCCGCAGCCGTAGGCGCCGCCCGCGAGGCGTATCTGGTCCAGCAGGTAGCCCTCGCCCAGCAGCTCCGCGTAGACCAGCAGCGGCGCCCACAGGGGATCCGAGTAGCCGCAGACGCCGAACGAGCGGACGCAGCAGAATTCCCGGAGGCCGTTGGCGAGGCCCTCGCGGCGCCCCAGCTCCTCCGTGCCCGCCGGCAGGCTCCCCCAGTCAAGCGGCTGCCAGGCGCGGACGCGCCCCGTGCGCGGCAGACGCCGCAGCAGGGCCTCGTGCCCGGCCGCGTCACCGGCGTAGGAGACGATGTTCGGGAGCGCCTGGGCGAGGCGGTCGCGCATCCGCACCAGCAGGGCGGTCAGGGCGTCGCCGCGGCCCAGCAGCTGCCGCCGCGCCTCGCGCAGCCGCCTCATGCCGAGGACGCCATACCAGCTCTCGGTGCAGGCCTCGCGGGGGCAGATGCCGGCCGCGGAGCGCCACATGGCCAGCTCCAGCGCCTCGTCCTCCGACTGGAGGCGCTGACAGCCCTGGGCCCAGCATTGCCTGAGCGTGTCGCGCAGGCGCGCCCGCTCGGTGAACTGGCTGTCGCGCCAGCGCGCCATCAGGCAGTCCAGCGCCGCCTCCCAGTGGTCGGACAGCGCCGCCAGGCGCAGCGTCAGAGCCGCCCTCGGGCGCATCTCCGAAACCCCGGCGGGCGCGTAGTGCACCCCGACGTCGAGCTCCGCGCCCGCCAGTCCGAGACGGCGCTCGAAGTCGCCGTAGCGGCAGCCCGAGACGCCGACCGCCTCCAGCAGGCAGGCGAAGGTGGGCAGCACCTCAAGCTCCTCCGGCGGCAGCGACGACACGTCGAACGCCAGCTTGGCGTAGTTGACCGCGCCGGACGTCTGGCGGCAGTTCAGCAGCACGGTCCCGCAGGGCAGCACCTCGCGCGCGACGTCCACCGAGAACGGCTCGCGCGGAAGCTGCCTGCGCGTCAGGCGCGGGAACGCCGCCAGCGCCTCCGGGCTGTCGGGACGGGCCTGGAAGTCGGCGAAGCGGGCCAGCCTGTCCGCCCAGGCGGCGCGCTCGGCGGCGGAGAGCCGTGCGAACTGCCGCTGGCAGCGACGCTCCTCCTCGGCCTGCCGCCGCGCGGCCAGGCCGGGGTCCGCCACGAGACGCAGCTCGACGCGATGGCGGTTGTCCAGCAGGAGCCGCTCCAGGAGCCGCTCCAGGAAGCGTCCGTCGCGGGCGAGCTCCTCGCGGAGGGCGGCGAGGCAGGCGCGGTGGTCGACGCCGGCCAGGGGATCCTGCCCGGAGAGCCAGTTGCGCATGACCTGCTGCCCCAGCGCCAGGGCATGGCCGTTGGAGACCGCCTCGTAGCGCAGCCGCAGCTGGTTGAGCGCCGCCTGCACCTGCTCCGGCGAGAAGCCGTCGCGGCGGCAGCGCTCCAGGCAGTCCACGCACAGCGTCCGCAGCTCGTCGAAGGACTCGCGGCGGCAGTTGACCACTCCGACGACCAGCAGGCACTCGGCGCAGTCCGTCTCCATGCCGGTGCAGTCCAGCAGATTCTCGCACAGCCCCGACTCCAGCAGCGTCCGGCTCAGGGGCGAGCCGTCGTCCTCCAGCAGCAGCGTCTCCAGCAGCTCCATGCCCAGCAGCTCGGCCGGGCCGGCCAACTGACCCAGATGCCAGTTCAGGCTCCAGGCGCACTGCGACGCACCGTCATCGCCCGGCTCGCACGCCACCGGCACCGTCACCCGCCGCGGCGACTGCCAGGACGCCGGCGCCGGGCGCGGACGCTCCTCCGGCAGGCACACCTCGCGCAGCCGCTCCGCGCAGTGACGGCGCAGATAGCCGTCCACCAGCGCCAGCTTCCGCCCCGTCGGGATGTTCCCGTAGAACAGCAGCCGCGCCTGCGGCAGCCGGTACCAGCGGCGGTAGTAGTCCACCATGTCCTCATAGCGCAGCGTCTCGATGACGCCCGGGACACCGCCCGTGTCCCAGCTCAGCGGATGGCCGGGAAACAGCTCCCGGTACGCCGCCGACAGCGCCACGCCCCCAACCTCGTCCCGCTCCGCGCGGCACTCGTTGAGCACAATGCCCGTCGTGCGCGGGGCGCCCTCCCCCGTCAGCTCGTAGCGCCAGCCCTCCTGCAGGAACGTCTCCTCCAGCAGCAGCGGGCTGAACACCGCGTCCAGGTACACGCCGACGCCGTTCGCGAAGTCCTCCTCGCTGATGCTGGTGAACGGATACAGCGTCCGGTCCCGGTACGTCTCCGCGTTGATGTACGTCGCGAGGCTGCCGCGGCTCAGCTCCTCGCACGGATTCTTCACCGGACAGTGGCGCGAGCCGCCCAGCACGACGTGCTCCAGGATGTGCTGCACGCCCGTGTCGTCCGAGCCAGGCGTCCGGAAGCCCGCGATGAACGCGTTCTCCACGTCCGCGCACTCCAGGCTGATGACCTGGAGCCCGCAGCGGTGGCGGCAGCAGACCGCGCGCAGGCCCAGATAGCCGACCTCACGCTCCCATTCCAGCGTGAAGCCGCCATCCGGCGCCGGCATGTCCTTCGCCTCCTCGTCTCTCATCCCTGACTCGCTCCCAAACCTGCTTTCCGCCTCTCTCTCCCCCCATGCGCACGCGCACGGACGGCGCGGCCCGCGGCCGCGCCTCGCCGTCACGCGCACAAAGAAGCCGTCCCTCCCACCCGTCTGCCGCGACAGGCTGCGCTCATGGCGCCAGCCCCGCGGCCTGCGGATGGCCAGGACGGCATCTCCGGCGCGCCGCCGGAGGCCTCACGGCCTCCGTCCGGCGCGCCTCTGGGCTTGGACTCACTCGCCCTTGGCCTCCTCGGCGGGAGCCTCAGCGGCGACGGGGGCCGCAGCCTCGGCGGCAGGAGCCTCGGCCTCGGCGGCGGGGGCGTTCTTGGCCTGAACCTGGGCGTCGGTCTCGACGAATTCGACGATGCACATCTCGGCGCCGTCGCCGATGCGCGGACCGATCTTCATCAGGCGGGTGTAGCCGCCCTGGCGGTTCGCGTAGTTGGGGGCAAGCTCGTTGAACAGCTTGCAGACCATGCCGACCTGGTGGAGCTCGGCGATGACCAGACGGCGGGCGTGGAGGGTGCCCTCCTTCGCGAACGTCATCATCTTGTCGGCGACGCGGCGAATCTCCTTGGCCTTCACCAGCGTGGTGGTGATGCGGCCGTGCTGGATCAGGCTGCAAACGGCGTTCGCCAGCATGGCTTCACGATGGCCAGTGCGACGACCGACCTTGAAAGTGTGAACACGATGTCTCATCTGTCCTTATTCCTCTATAGTCTCTGAAGTCGTTTCGGCCTGCTGGCGACGGGCGACTTCCTGCTTCACTTCCTCGGGAATCTCCATCCCGATGTACAGGTCCAGCTTCTGGAGGCTCTCCTTGATCTCCTGGACCGTCTTCTTGCCGCAGTTGCGGTGCTTCAGGAGATCCTGGTCGGTGCGGCTGACCATGTCGGCCAGCGTCGTCACCTGCAGGGCCTGCATCACGTTCGCGGCGCGGACCGACAGCTGCAGCGTCTCGACCTTCGCCGACAGCTTCTCGGCCAGGGCCTCGTTCTCCGGCGACAGCGCCTGCGGCGCCTCCAGCACGGACACCTCGGAGGCGGACTCGCCGATCTCGCCGACGAAGAGCTCCAGGTGCTTCATCAGGATCTGGGCCGACAGCTTCACCGCGTCCTGCGGGCGGATGCGCCCGTCAGTCCACACGCTCAGCTCAAGGCGGTCCATGTCCATGATGTTGTTCTTGCGGCAGGCCTGGACCTCGTAGCTCACGCGCTCGACCGGGCTGAACAGCGAGTCGACGGGGATGGTCAGGAGCGCCTGGTCCTCGTGCTTGTTCAGCTCGCTGCGGCGGTACCCGCGGCCGCGGTCAATGTCCAGCTCCATGCGGAACGCGCGGTCCTTGTCCAGCGTGCAGATGAGCTGGTCCTGGGTGAGCACCGTCGTCTTGTCGTCGACGCGGATGTTCTCGCCCGTCACCGGACCGGCGTGCTCGGCCACCAGCTGCAGCGTCCGGGGCAGCTCGCCGTCGCACAGGAACTTCAGCTTCTTCACGTTCAGGACGATCTGCGTCACATCCTCGAGGACGTCCGGGATCGTGGTGAACTCGTGCGGGACGCGCACGTCCTGGCCGTTGTCATCCTCGTAGCTGATGCGGATGCTCGTCACCGCAACGCCCTCCATGGACGACAGCAGAACCCGGCGGAGGGCATTGCCTATCGTGTTGCCGAAGCCATGCTCCCACGGCTCGGCGGTGAAGCGAGCGAACGTGTCCGTCCGAGTCGCCTCGTCAATCTCCAATGACTTGGGGAGTTCGAATCCTTCTATGCCTGGCATCCTCTTCTCCTTACAATTTGCTGCTGCGCCTGGGGCAGGCGCGGCGTCCGGGCGACCGCCCTCGTCAGGCGGCGCGCGGTGCCGCGCCGTCCCCGTAACTCAAAAACCACGGGAGGTACGTCCTCGGGGGTCAGACGCGGCGGCGCTTGGGGGGACGGCAGCCGTTGTGGGGCAGCGGGGTGACGTCGCGCAGGACCGTGATCTCCAGGCCGGCGGCGGCGATGCCGCGGACGGCGGACTCGCGGCCGGCGCCCGGCCCCTTGACCTCGACCTCGACCTCCTTCAGGCCATACGTCATCATCGCCTTCTTGGCGGCGTCCTGGGCGATCAGCTGCGCGACGTAGGCGGTCGCCTTGCGGCTTCCCTTGTGGCCCAGCTTGCCGCCGGTGCTCCAGGAGAGGACGTTGCCATGCATGTCGGAGATGGCGACGCGGGTGTTGTTGAAGGTGGAGTCGACATGGACGACGCCCTGGAGGACCTGGCGTCCGCCCTTGACCTTGCTGCGCTTGACTTCTGCTGCCGGCGCCTCGGCGTTCTGAACAGCGGCATTCTCTTCTGACATCTGATAGTCTCCTATCCTATCTTGGCTCGCCGGCCTCATCAGCCGGCGGACGTTTCGTTGCGGTTACGGCATGGCGGCGGCGACGCGCCGCGTCCCATCCTTACTTGTCGGCGTTGGCCTGCTTGCGCTCGGAGCGGTCGCGGATGGCGCCGACGGTGCGCTTGGCGCCCTTGCGGGTGCGGGCGTTGGTCTTGGTGCGCTGTCCGTGGACGGGCAGGTTCTTCTTGTGGCGGGTGCCGCGGTAGGAGTTGATGGCGATGAGACGGCGGATGTTGGAGGCGACCTGGCGGCGGAGGTCACCCTCCACCATGAAGTGCTCGTGCAGGATGTTCAGGATGGCCGAGATGTCGGCCTCGTTCAGCTCGCCGGCCTTCTTCAGCGGGTCGATGTTCGCCATGCGGCAGATCTCGTTGGCGACGTGCGGGCCAATGCCGTACAGATACTGCAGCGAGACATTGGTGTGCTTGTTGTTGGGGATGTCAATACCGAGTAGACGTGGCATGTTCTTTCCTTCGAAATGGCTTTCCAGTAAGACGGATTCTCCTCACGGGCGACCGGGGCTCAGCCCTGGCGCTGCTTGTGCTTGGGGTTCGTGCAGATGACACGGACCACGCCCGCGCGCCGAATCACTCGGCAGTTGTTGCAGATGCGCTTCACGGATGCTCTGACTTTCATGAGCTCTTCCTCAATGCCTGGCGTTGATGATCCTTCCGGTGAACGTTCAAGCCCACCCCGGACGACCGGAAACAACCCATCCGGGGAGGCAAAATCAAGGCGACACAGACTCACAGGGGCGTTACTATAGCACGTCCCGCGCGAGTTGACAAACCCTGACAACAGTTTTTTCGCGCGGCGTCTCAGCGCTTGCGGTAGGAGATGCGCCCCTTGGTCACGTCGTAGGGCGAGAGCTCCACGGTCACCTGGTCTCCGGGCAGTATCCGGATGAAGTTCATGCGCATCTTGCCGCTGATGTGGGCGGTCACCTCATGACCGTTCTGCAGGGTCACGATGAACTGCGTGTTGGGCAGCAGCTCCTTGACGACCCCTTCCACCTTTATGCATTCCTTGGCCACGTCAAAATCTCCGCTTCGTTCTCTGTTATCAGTATCTGATGCTCAAAATGCGCCGAGAGGGAGCCGTCGGCGGTGCGGACGGTCCACTTGTCCTGGCGGTCGATGGTGATGCGCCAGGTGCCGGCGTTGACCATGGGCTCGACGCAGAGCACCATGCCGGGCCGCAGGCGCAGCGTGCCCTCCGTCCAGTAGTTCGGGACCTGCGGCCCCTCGTGCATGGCGACGCCGCAGCCATGGCCGACCATGTCGCGCACGACCGCGAAGCCGGCGGCCTCGGCGACGCGCTGGACGGCGGCGCCGATGTCGCCGACGCAGGCGCCTGGCCGTGCGGCGGCGATGCCGGCCTCGAGCGACAGGCGCGTGGTGTCGACGAGGCGCTGGGCCTCGGGCGAGCCGCAGCCGCCGGCGATGACGGTGCGAGCGTTGTCGCCGATGAAGCCGCCGTAGCTGCCGGTGATGTCCAGGCTGACCACATCCCCGGGGCGGACGATGACGTCGGCGCGGCCGATGCCGTGGACGACCTCGTCGTTGACGGAGATGCAGATCTGGCGCGGGAAGCCGTAGTAGCCGAAGTCGGCGCTGCGGCCGCCGGTCTGGCGGAACAGCTCCCCGGCGAGCCGGTCGAGCTCCAGGGTGGTGACGCCGGGGACGCAGGCCTCGCACAGGCGGGCCAGCACCTCGGCCGAGGCGGCGCAGGCTCGGCGGATGCCCTCGAGCGCCTCGCCCGAATACAGGTTGAACGTCTCGCCGCGCTCGCGGACGCGGGTGACGCCCGGGCGGGCGTCCGCCCCTCTCTTCTTGATCAGTGATGCCATCGGCTGTGCGCTCCCGGTGTGCTGTGCCGCTCCCGTCAGCCGCGCATCGCGGCCTTCAGGCTGGCGTAGTTCTCCTCGGGGGTGCCGTCGGTGCTGCGCACGCGGACGAGCTGTCCCCGGGACTCGTAGAAGTCGATGAGGGGCGCGGTCTGGGTGGCGTAGACCTGGAGGCGGTTGCGGACGGTCTCCTCGCGGTCGTCGCTGCGCTGGTAGAGGGCGGCGCCGCAGCGGTCGCAGACGCCGGCGGTCTTCGGGGGCAGCGCGATGACGTTGTAGATGGCGCCGCACTCCTTGTTGGAGCACATCCAGCGGGCGGTGAGGCGCTTCAGCAGCATCGCGTCGTCGGCCTCGATGAGGACGACGGCGGCCATGCGGTGGCCGCAGCGCTCCAGGATGCCGGCCAGCGTCTCGGCCTGGCCGACGGTGCGCGGGAAGCCGTCGAGGAGGCAGCCGCCGGCGACGACGTCGGGGCAGGAGAGGCGCTTCTCGACCATGGCGGCGACGATGTCGTCGGAGACGAGGGCGCCGCTGGCGATGAGGTCCTTGACCTTCAGGCCCAGCTCACTGCCGGAGGCCATCTCCTGGCGGAGCAGATCGCCCGTCGAAATGTGGACCACGCCCCTGTCGGCGCAGAACTTCTCGCCCATGGTGCCCTTGCCGGCCCCGGGAGGGCCCAGAAAAACGTATGCGTCAGCCATTTTCTACCGATTCTCCACTTGTGTTGGTGCTCTGCCGCCGCGCGCCGCGCGCACGGCCCTGTCAGTCCTGCGGGCGGATGTCGTCGCCGTACCCGATGATGACCTTGCCCTCGGCGACCTCCTGGAGCGCGATGTCCAGGTAGGTGCGCTCGTCGTTGGGAAGCATCGCGATCAGCCTGGGGGCGCCCTTGGCCAGCTGGCTTGCGCGCTTCGACACGCCGTTGATGAACAGACGCACATCCGGCACACGCTCGCGGGCGCGAGCCAACATTTCCTCGTTCATGCTCACTTCTCCTTGCAGACAGGACAAAAACTGCGTTCCCATGCCAGCGGCGTCCTTCGACGGACACCTCATGACATGGCTCATACCTTTGGCAAAGCGTCTAATATAGCCACCATTGGCAAAAACGCAAATTCGCCGCGCCGACTCCATGAATTCGCATGGCGAATTCCCGGCTCGGCGCGGCGACATCCGCGCGGGTCGCGCCTCCGTCCGCATCAGGGCCGCGCGGGGCTGACGCGGAGCTTGTAGACCTGGAGCTCGGCGGGCTGGGGCCAGGGCTCCGGCCGCGGGCGGTCGCGGTTGGCCGGCAGCGCCTCCCAGCGCATCAGGTAGCGGACGCCGGGCTCGTCGGGGCGGCCGGCGTCGCCGGCAGTCATGAGCCGCAGCCCGGGGAAGGCGCCGCGGACGCGGCGGACCTCGGCGGGCGTCGGGTCGGGCTGCGGCGGCAGGGTGGCGACGGCGCGGAGCGTCTCGGGGTCGAGGAGCCAGACGCCGGAGCCGCCGCGGCCGGCGAAGCGCTGGGTGAGCCGTCCGTCCTGCCAGCGCAGCGGCCAGGCGCGGGCCTCGCAGGGGATGCTGCCGCCGCCGGTGAAGTCCCAGCGCCAGGCCCAGTCGCTGGTCTGGCGGACGCTCCAGCGCCCCTGCTCGAGGCGGGCGTTGTAGATCTGGCTGTGGCCGTCGGCGTCGTAGCGGTGGTAGGTGATGACGACGCGCCTCTCCTGGTCGAAGCCCATGCAGATGCCCATGTTGATGAGGCCGCCCCTGACGGGGGACGGGTCGACGACGAGGCCGGGGGTCCGGATGGTGAGCGGGAGCTCGAGCGGGGTGCCGTCGGCGGTCTCCCAGTGGCGGAGGTCGCGGCTCCGGGCGTAGGAGAGGTCATGGTTGGTGTCGCAGCTGGGGGTGTCGCGCCAGACCCAGCAGAGGTGGTACCAGCCGTCGGGGCCGGCCTGCGGGCCGACCAGATAGGCGTTCATCGCGCCGCCGCCGTCGGTGAGCGGGCGGTCGAGGAGGCGTCGCCAGGTGCGGGTGGCCGTGTCGTAGAGGTTGTAGATCTGGTTGCCGCTGCCGCTGGCGCCGTCGCGGTAGGTGAAGATGAATTCGCCGCCGGCGCCTCGGAGGAAGATGGGGTATGTGACGCGGGACTCCTGCTCGCCCGTCATCGCGGCGACCCGCTCCAGGCTGGACAGGTCGCCGGGGCGGCTCATCCGGAAGTAGACGAGGGGCGAGGCGTGCATGTTGCCGGAGACGTGGAGGATCCCGGCGTCGTCCATGGCCATGGTGACGTAGTTGTGGGAGTCCCAGCCCAGGCGGGAGGGCAGCACGACGCGCTGCCAGCCGCCCTCGGGGTCGAGATCCCGCGCGGCCACGGTCAGGCGCCGCTCGCCGTCGTAGAACGCCGCGTACTGCCGCCGGCCGCAGGTCAGCAGGGACATCCCCACCTGATGCCCGCTCCACACCGGGCCCAGCCCGGAGCACGACAGCACCTCGTCCGCCCCCGCCAGGCCGATGCCCGCCAGGCACGCCATCAGACCGCACATTGCCCTTCTCGCCATTTTCCTGAAGTCTCCCTGCTGTCGCCTATGCTTGTGTGTGAGTGTGTGGGGGCGGGGCGCGCCGGCCGCCCCTTTGCGCCCCGCCATCTTGTATTTCGGCGCGAGATACTATATCTTATATAAGCTGTTCCGCAACGCAACGCCCACCCTTTTCCCGACCGCCATGAAGCCGCATCCGCTCCTGTCCCTGTTCGCCGCAGCCGCCCTGCTGCTCCCCCTCGCCGCCACCGCCCAGCAGACGCTCGGCGCCGCCACCGCCTACGTCTGGTTCGACCAGCTCGAGCGCCCCTGCGCCCTCGCCGAGGCCCAGCTCGCCGACATCGCCGCCAGGGTGCGGCGGCGTCTCCTCGACCATGGCGGCGACGGCATCCGCGAATTCGCCGCCACCCTCCCCGACGACCCGTCGCCCCGCGTCGTCTTCGTCACCATCGGCGACGACGCCTGGCCGGCCAGGACCTACTTCGGCACCGGCTACTCGTTCGGCGACGCGCTGGGCACCGCCCTGGAGATCCTCGCGGCGAACGAGCAGGCCAAGCGCGCCGAGGTCGTCAAGCAGGCGACGGCCGTCCTGGAGGAGGCCCAGCGCGAGGGCCGCCCCGTCCCGCGCGAGTGGGCCGCCCGCCGCGACGCGCCCGGCGCCTGGCACTGGCTCAAGCTGCACGTCGTCCAGGCCACCAGGACCTACGGCCACTTCACCTTCAACCGCTCGCGCTTCGCCCTGCCCGACCTCATCGGCCTCGCCTTCGCCCCCGCGCTCGGCTTCGCCTTCACCCCCGACCAGATCACCGGACGCTATCTCCTCACCCCCAACGGCTTCCTCTCCAGGAAGCAGGTCGGCAACGTCATCGCCGAGACCTTCAACTTCAACGCCCTCTCCACCTGGCTCGCCCTCTCCAGCATCGACCAGGAGCAGCGCCTCTGCCTCTTCGAGTCCGACGTCTACTACGCCGACGCCGCCGGCGCCTGCCGCCTCTTCCGCGCCCACCGGCTCCCCGCCATCCCCGACGCGGCCGCCTGCCGCGCCGCCGCCGCCGCCGTCGCCAGGGCCCTCGCGCCCCACGTCAGCCGCCGCGACGGAACCGTCGAGCCGCCCTTCCCCGACTGGCGGGCCGCCCCCGGGGGCGAGTCGCACGACGACCTCGCCGAATGCGCCATCGCCCTTCAGGAGCTCGCCAACACCCTCGGCGGCGGCGAGGCCGACGTCCTCCGCGAGCTCGCCGCCACCCTCGCCCGCCCGCTCCGCGAGGCCATGCTCGACTTCGGCCCCCAGAATGGCCTCCGCGCCCTCGCCGTCCCCGAGCCGCTCCCCGAGGGCTCGCCGCGCCAGCCCAGGACCATCGCCCCGCTCCGCCACAGCGCCCTTGCCCTCGTCGCCCTCGCCCGCACTGGCCAGCCCGAGGACTCCCGGCTCGCCGCCCGCCTCGCCGACTTCCTCGCCTCCCTCCACCGGGGCGACGGCACCTTCCACAACGCCGTCACCGTCCCCAAGGCCAGCCCCATCGACTACCCCGAGGCGCAGGCCGCCGCCCGCCTGACCGACAACGCGCTCGCCGTCGCCGCCCTCGCCGCCGCGGCGTCCGCCGCGCCCGAGGCGAACAAGGCGCAGGAGTGGTCGCGCCTCGCGGCCCTCGCCCGCACCCGCCTCGCGCACGACTGCGCCGGGCTCCGGGACGCCGACCTCCCCGACGTCACCGCCCTTGCCGCCGCCCTGACCTCCGCCGACCGCCCCGACGGCCCGCAGCACGACCGCCTCGTCCGGCGCCTGGCCGCGACGCTCATCGCCGCGCGCGACCCGTCGCCGCTGGCGCCCGACCTGGTCGGCGCCCCGCGCGGCCGCGCCAGCTACCTGGCCGCCGCGCGCGCCGCCTGGGCCGCCTCACGGCTCGCCCTCTGGCTGCGTCCGCAGGCGCCCGAATTCGCCGACGCCCTCGCCGCCGAGAACGCGCTGCCCACCACCTTCCACCTCCAGGCGCAGCTCGACGACGCCGCCGCGACGCCCCTCCCGCGCCCCAAGAGCTACCGCGGACTCTGCCGCACCACGCCCGACGCCTACGAGTTCACCCTGCCCGCCCAGACCTGGCAGATGCGCGCCCTCGCCTGCACCGCCCGGCTGCTCGACGCCTATCCCGGCGGGCAGTTCCCCGACCTCCCCGCCGCCCAGGCCCAGCTCGACCGCGCCCGGCGCTTCATCGACCTCCACCCCGGCTTCCTCCAGTCCGAGACCATCTCCAACCAGCACGGCGTCTCCGAGGAGGCCCGCTCCGCCACCATGGGGCAGCTCTCCAACATCACCGAGTCCAAGGCCTCCCCCAAGGAGGCCGAGCAGCTCTTCCTCCAGCCCGCCAGACGCTGAGCCGGACGCCGCCCTAGCACCCTCCCCTCCCCCACGCAACCACGACGAACCACCACCCCATGAAAGTCGACTCCCCCCACATCGATGTGCTGCATGTCACCGAAGCCTGCGGCGGAGGCGTCAGCAGGCACATCCGGCTCATCGTGCCGGAGCTGCAGGCCAGCGGCGTCCGCTGCGCCGTCTGCGGCTTCGGGCAGCGCGTCGAGGAGAACTTCCTCAACGACCTGACGCTCTTCGGCCAGGCCGGCATCCAGACCGAGTTCTGGCCGTTCAACCACGGCAACGCGCTGGGCACCGCCGCGTTCATCCTCCACCTCCGCCGGCTGCTGCGCGACTGGCGCCCCGCCATCATCCACGCGCACGCCACGCTGGCCGGGCTCGCCTGCCGCGTCGCGCGCGACGCCCTCCCCGGCGTGCGCGTCGTCTACTCCCCGCACGCCTTCGCCCTCCATCCCTCGCTGCCCTGGCACCTCCGCAACGCCATCCGACTCCTCGAGACCTGGGCCGCGCACCGCACCGACGCCTACGCCTTCGTCGGACGCTCCGAGATCGAGGACGCCAACGCCATCCGGCTCCCCGCCAACAAATTCCACCTCATCGAGAACGGGCTGCCCCAGACCTACCCCGACAGGCTCTACACCCGCGAGGACGCCCGCAAGGCGCTCAATCTCCCGCGCGACGGGCGCTTCGCCGTCATCCCCTGCCGGCTCGTCCGCCAGAAGGGACTCGACCAGGTCCTCCACGCCATCACCAGGCTCGGCCCCGAGTGCTCCGACATCCAGTTCATGTTCTGCGGCGTCGGCCCCGAGCGCGACCTTCTCCTCTCCATCGCCGGACAGCTCGGCATCGCCTCGCGCACCCACTTCCCCGGCACCATCGACCGCCTCGACGTCCTCCTCCCCGCATTCGACATGGCCATCCTCCCCTCCCTCTACGAGGGCCTCTCCTACGTCCTCCTCGAGTCCCTCGCCGCCGGCATCCCCCTCATCGTCTCCGACATCCTCGCCAACGTCCCACGCCCCGAGCTCCGCGACATCCTCAACACCTTCACCGTCGGCGACTGCGACGAGCTCGCCGCGCAGATCGCGCTCGTCGCCGGCGACCCGCAGCGCACCCAGGCGCGCGCCAGCCTCGGCGCCGCCTACATGCGGCAGAACTTCCGCCTCTCCTCCCAGATCCAGAAGCTCTCGAACCTCTACCGCTTCCTCCAGTGAGGGGCGGGCGCGGCCCCCTCAGCCGCAGACGAGCCCGTTCGCGGCCAGCAGCGCGCGGATGTCGGCCAGCGGCAGCCGCAGCGGCGTGACGCCGGTCTCGGCGGCGAGCGCGGCCATCGCGCCGGCCGCCTGACCGGTCGCCATGCACGTCGCCTGGACGCGCAGCGCCGAGTTGGCCAGGCGGTCGCTCGACAGGCACCGCCCCGCCACCAGCAGATGATCCGTCCCGCGGGGCACCAGCGCGCCGCGCGGCACGAACGGCACCACGCCCTCCGCCAGACGCCGCTGCTCGATGCCCGCCGCGCCCGCCACATGCAGGTCAATCGGGTAGACGGAATGGCACAGCGCGTCCGCGTAGCGCACGCCCGCCACATACTCCTCGCCTGTGACCGTCCATTCGCCGACCACCGTGCGCGTCTCGCGCACGCCGCACTCCCCACCGCCGAACTGCATGGCCAGGCGCTCCAGCCCCGGCTGCGCCCGCAGGAAGCGGTAGGCGCGCAGGACGGCGGCGCGTCCGGCCAGCTCCATGCGCGTGCGCCCCTCCGAGTCGGCCGCGACGATGCCGGGGATGTGGTTGGCGTTGTTGCCGCGGGCGCGGAGGAAGTTGGGGCTGAAGCCGCCGTGCCAGCCCAGGTCGCCGGGCTGGAGGCGCCCCTCGGCCAGCGCGACCGCGAACGCGCGCCCGATGGCCGCGTAGTCGAGGGCGTCCGGGTCGTAGCCGGAGAGGATGACGCTGTAGGTGCCGGGCTGGCAGGTCGACGGCTCGCGCAGGGGAAGCCCCAGGATATGGCAGACGTTGGCGTCGCCCGTGCAGTCGACCAGCTCGCGGCAGCTCGCCCCGAAGAGGCCGTCCTTGCCGCACAGCGTCACCCGCCAGCGTCCGTCGCCCCCGCGCCGGACATCGCCCACCATCGTGTGCAGGCGCACCTCGACGCCGCTGCGCGTCAGCTCCTCGTCGGCCAGCGCCGCGAACAGGACGGGGTCGACGCGGACATGGTAGCGCCAGTGCTCGACCATCCGCGAGCCGCTCATGTCCTGCACGGGGACACCCATCTCCGCACGCGTGCGCTCCACCAGCTCCCAGCCGACGCCGGCGATCACCTGCCGTCCCCAGATGTGGAACAGCCCCGGGTACCCGATGCCGCCGGCCGTCGTCGTCCCCCCGCAGACGCCGTTCTTCTCCACCAGGCACACGCGCCCGGCGCCCAGCCTGCGTCCCGCCTGTATCGCCGCGCACAGCCCGGCGCAGCCGCCGCCCATCACCATCACCTCATAGTCTGTGCCCATTGCCGTCACCTCTTCCTGTGCCCTCACAGATGCCTGTCCGGACGAAAGGAGCAAAAAAGCCGCGCCTTTTCGCCCCGGCGCACTTGCAATCGCGCCAGAACGCGCTATAATAATGTCATCGACCACGCCGGGCTAGCTCAGTGGTAGAGCAGCGGAATCATAATCCGCGTGTCATAGGTCCGATCCCTATGCCCGGTACCAATTTCGGAGCCCGTCCGCCGACCAGTTCGGCGGACGGGCTCTTTCCGTGTCCGCTCAGGCGTCGCCCGGCGACGTGTCGGCGCCCAGCACCTGGGCCGCCGTGCGGAAATGCAGCTTGGCGAAGGAGCCGAGACGCTCAGGCCCCAGCTTGGCGACGAGCTCGCGCGCCGCCGCCAGCACCGGCGCCGAGACGCCCTTCGGCAGCTCGCGGCCCAGCGACGACTCGCCCAGCGCGCGCATCCGCGTCACGAACTCCGCGCGGGCCAGGATGGAGGCCGCGGCCACCGCCACGTCCGCCTCCGCCTTCGGATGCTGCTCCAGCACGATGCGACGGCCACGCTCCTGGAGTGCGCGGCGCACCGTGTCCTGCGACTTCGCGAACTGGTCGGAGATGGCCCGCGGGCATGACGGCTGGCGCGTCAGCAGCTCCTCGAGCGCCTTGGCGTGCCCCCAGGCCAGCAGACGGTTCAGGTTGCCGATCCTGGCGTAGAGGCGGTTGTACGCCTCCGGCCCGATGACCACCAGGCTGTAGCGCCCCGCCGCCTCGCGGCGCACCAGCTCCGCCAGCGACAGGATGCGCCGGTCGGAGCCGATCGTCTTCGAGTCGGCGACGCCGGCCGCCAGCAGCCGCCTGGCGATGGGGCCGTCCGTGTAGACGCAGGCGACGCAGAGCGGCCCGAAGAAGTCGCCCTTGCCGCTCTCGTCGATGCCGGCGTGCGGCTCGAACTGACCCGGATCCTCCTGCGCCAGCAGCTCCGGACGGTAGTCCAGCCGCGCCTCGCCCAGGATCTCCGGCTCCAGGACGAAGCGCACGAAGTCCTCCGTGCCGCGCCCCTGGACGGTCAGCTTCCCCGACTCGTAGGCCACCACCTGCGTCCTCTCATGCGACGCCCGCCAGCGGGCGTACGGAGGCGGCGGGGAGGCGAACTCCCAGCCGCGCTCCGCCAGCAGCCGGCGCAGCGACTCGCACGGGGCGGCCTCGAGCGCGCAGACGTAGTTCGTCGCCGCCATCGCTCAGACGCGCTCCAGCAGGTACACGGCCGACACGCAGTCCGCCCACGGCAGCTCGTTCGTCCACAGCCCGTAGACGCCCAGCACGTCGCCGGGGAAGACGAGGCCCGTGTCCTGGCCGTTGACGGTCAGGCGGTAGGAGGCCTCGGGGTCCAGGCCCGGCACGCGGAGGCGCGTCTGGCGGGCGATGTAGCCGACCTTGGTGCGGCGGACGGCCGTCAGGACGGCCTGCGACCGGTCCTTCGCGACGGCGCACCAGGCCTCGACGTCGTTCTCGCGGAACATGTCGGTGAGGCGGTAGTAGTCGCCCTCGGAGATGGTGTCGTGGTAGCGGTGGTAGCTGGCGTTGAGGCGGATGGCGGTCTGGCGCTCCTCCTCGGTGAGCCTGGTCAGGTCGAGCTCGTAGCCGAAGGTGCCGGCCATGGCGACGTTGCCGCGCGTCTCGAACGGGATGAGGCGCCAGGGCTGGTGCTGCGCGTTGACGTGGGCGCCCATGCTGGCGACGGGATAGAAGAGCGAGGTGCCGGCCTGGATGGCGAGGCGGTCCATCGCGTCGGTGTTGTCGCTGCACCAGATCTGGGGCAGGTAGTAGAGCATGCCGGCGTCGAAGCGCCCGCCGCCGCCGGAGCAGCCCTCGATGAGCAGCTCGGGGAATTCGGCGATGAGCATCTCGTGGAGGCGGTAGACGCCGAGGATGTAGCGGTGGGCGACCTCGCCCTGGCGCTCGGGCGGGAGGGCCGCCGAGAAGACCTCGGTCATGTTGCGGTTCATGTCCCACTTGATGTAGTCGATGCGCGCCTTGCGGATCATGGCCGACATGACGTCGAACAGGTGCCGGACGACCTCCTCGCGGCTGAAGTCGAGGATGAGCTGGGTGCGGCCGTAGCTGCGGGGGCGCCCCGGCACGCAGAGCACCCAGTCGGGATGCGCCCGGTACAGCTCGCTGTCCTCCGAGATCATCTCCGGCTCGTACCAGAGGCCGAACTTCAGCCCCAGCCCGTGGATGGCGCCGGCCAGCTCCGCCATGTCGCCCACCTTCGACTCGAACTCGAACCAGTCGCCCAGCGACGTGCGGTCGTCGTCGCGGTGCCCGAACCAGCCGTCGTCCAGCACCAGCATCTCGATGTTCAGCTTCGCCGCCGCCGCCGCGATGTCGATGATCTTCCGGCTGTCGAACCTGAAGTACGTCGCCTCCCAGTTGTTCACCAGGATGGGGCGCTGGCGGCCGTTCCACGGGCTGCGGATGATGTGCCCGCGGATGAAGTCGTGCAGGTGGCGCGACATCGCGCCGAAGCCCGACTCCGACACCGTCATGAACATCTCCGGCGTCTCGAACGACTCGCCCGGCTCCAGGCGCCACGCGAACAGCTCCGGGTTGATGCCCACCTGCACCCGCACGCCGCCGAACTGCTCCACCTCCGCCGACTCCCAGTGGTTGCCGCTGTACGCCAGGCAGAACGCATACGCCTCGCCCGCCTCCTCCGTCGTCTCCGGCGCGCACAGCACGATGCCGGGCGTCTGCACGTGGCCCGTCGCGCCGCGCAGGCTCGACGACGCCTGCAGGCCCGTGTGCAGCGCCGTCCGCTGCAGATGCCGCTCCCGAGACCAGCTCCCCGACGTGCACACCATCTCGTAGTCCGCCTTGCCCACCAGGTCAATCTGCGCGCTCATCGCGCGCTCCAGCGTCAGCGCCTGGCCCGAGACGTTCCGGACCACCACCGACCGGGCGATGACGTCGCACTCCGCGAACACCGTGTACAGCAGCGTCACCTCGACGCCAGCATACGGGTCCGACAGCCGCAGCGACAGCTGCTCGCACGACTCAGCCGCCCTGCCCGGGAACGACTGCGGCAGCCCGTGCAGCGGCGCCTTCGACCCGCGCGTCACCTCGTGCGAGACGTAGCGCGGGTCGCACCACCTCGCGCCGTCCGCCGTCCGCAGCGACAGCGCCGGCAGACGCATGTCGCCGCTGTTGCAGCCGCCGTACTCCTGCGGCAGCTGGTCCGGCGTCGCGTTCCCCGGGTCGTCCTGATGACGCGGGTTGAACGACGCGGGCGACGGGTTGAACACCCGCTCCGCCACCATCTCCGGACAGCGCATCGCGCCGCCGTAGAAGTAGTGCTGGAGACGCCCAGCTCTGTTCAGGCCAAACACATACGACGTCCCCGACGTCCGCAGGTGGAACATCCTGCCTTCGCGCAACACTTCAATCGACATGCTTCTCTCTCACGGCTCCGCTGAAAAAATGGGCTTGCTCAATCAACAAGACGGCGCGCGAGGCCACGGGTAAAGCGGACGCGCGGCGACGGACGCGCCGCGCACCGCCCGCCGACGGCCTCGCCCAAGCGACAAAAGATAATGCGGAAATCGCCGTTTGCCAGCGCGACGGACGCTTTTGCGCCCCATTCCCAAATTTGCTTTTTCAGCCTAAACAGACTATCTTAAATTCAATTGTCGTTGGCGACGGCCAGGCGGGCCCGGACGCATCCTCCCCGCCGCGCCGGAGCATTCCCCTCCCCCCACAGCCCCAAGGAACCCCATGGCCTCCGTCTTCCCCTTTGCGGCGTACTCGCCGTCCGCCGAGAACGCCCCGCGCGTCGCCACCCTCCCCTACGATGTCATGAACCGCACCGAGGCCGCCCGCATGGCCAAGGGCAACCCCATGTCCTTCCTCCGCGTCACCCGCTCCGAGATCGAGCTGCCCGACGACGTCAACCCCTACGCGGTCGCCGTCTACCAGCGCGCCACCGCCAACTGGCACGCCTTCGTCGCCGACAAGACCGTCGTCAAGGACACCCGGCCCTCCTTCTACGTCTACTCGCTCGTCATGGACGGACGCCGCCAGACCGGCATCGTCGCCTGCGCCTCCGTCGACGACTACAACCGCGGCGTCGTCCGCCGCCACGAGCGCACCCGCCGCGAGAAGGAGGAGGACCGCACCCGCCACATCTCCATGCTCCGCGTCCAGACCGGCCCCGTCTTCCTCACCCACCGCGACGACCCCACCGTCGCCGACGTCACCGCCGCCGCCATGCAGACCGAGCCCCTCTTCGACTTCACCGCCGACGACGGCATCCGCCACACCGGCTGGCGCGTCCCCGCCGACCTCACCGACCGCCTCGCACAGGCCTTCGCCGACATCCCCAGGCTCTACATCGCCGACGGGCACCACCGCGCCGCCTCCGCCGCACGGACCCACGCCGCACTCGTCGAGAACAACACCCACTCCCCCGAGTCCGGACGCTTCCTCTCCGTCATCTTCCCCGCCGGACAGCTCCGCATCCTCCCCTACAACCGCCTCATCCTCAACCTCGGCGTCATGAGCCAGCCCGAATTCCTGCGCAAGATGCACGAGGCCTGCACCATGGAGCCGGCCGCCTCGCCCGTCCCCCCCCGCCCAGGACAGTGCTGCATGTACTTCCAGCGCCAGTGGCACCTCATCACCTTCGACCGACCCGCCCCCGACGCCTCCGTCATCGACCAGCTCGACGTCTCCATCCTCCAGCACGACATCCTCGCCCCCATCCTCGGCATCGAGGACCCCAGAACCTCCAAGCGCATCGACTTCGTCGGCGGCATCCGCGGCACCGACGAGCTCGAGCGGCGCGTCGACTCCGGCGAGGCCGTCGCCGCCTTCTCCATGTTCCCCACCTCCCTCGACCAGCTCATGGACATCGCCGACCACGACGACATCATGCCGCCCAAATCCACCTGGTTCGAGCCCAAGCTCCGCGACGGACTCTTCGTCCACGAGATCTAGGCCGCCTCCCCCCACACACCTCCCTCCCCCACACATACACCACACGACACGACCCATGCGCATCACCAACGGACAAATCTACCTGGAGGACGTCCCCGTCACCGAGCTGGCCGCCGCCTACGGCACGCCCACCTACGTCTACGAGGAGGCCCGCATCCGCGACAACTTCCGCCGCGCCCTCGCCGCCTTCCGCAAGTACTACCCCAACTTCAGGTTCTTCTACGCCATCAAGGCCAACAGCAACCTCGCCGTCGCCAACATCCTCCGCCAGGAGGGCGCCGGCATCGACGCCGCCTCCATCAACGAGATCCTCCTCGCCAGGAAGCTCGGCCTCGGCGGCACCGACGTCATGTTCTCCGGCAACTTCCTCTCCGACGACGACATCCGCCAGGGACTCGAGTCCGGCGTCATCTTCAACCTCGACGACATCTCCCTCCTCCCCCGAGTCCTCAGGTTCGGCGTCCCCGAGTACCTCTCCTTCCGCCTCAACCCCGGCTACGGCGAGTGCGAGGTCGGCGACTTCGTCTGCAACGGCGGCCCCGACGCCAAGTTCGGCGTCCACCCCGACCAGATCATGGACGCCTACCGCCAGGCCAAGGCCGCCGGCGTCCGCCACTTCGGCGCCCACATGATGCCCGGCTCCTGCATCCGCAACCCACAGTACTTCAAGTTCATCACCGGACTGCTCATGGACAACATCGGGCGCGTCGGACGCGAGCTCGGCATCGACTTCGAGTTCATCGACCTCGGCGGCGGACTCGGCATCCCCTACCGCCACGACGAGGACGCCCTCGACATCGACGAGGCCGCGCGCCTCGTCGCCGAGATCTTCACCGCCAAGCTCCAGGAGTACGGCCTCCGCCCGCCTCGCCTCATGATGGAGCCCGCCCGCTACTTCGTCGGCGACGCCGGCTACATCATCGGCGCCGTCCACGCCATCAAGGACTCCTACAAGCGCATCATCGGCACCGACGTCTCCATGAACGTCCTCGCCCGACCCGCCATGTACGGCGCCTACCACCACATCTACGTCAACGGACGCGAGGACGAGCCCAGACGCACCGCCGGACTCTGCGGACAGGTCTGCGAGAACACCGACTTCTGGGTCAAGGAACGCAAATTCCCCGCCGGAACCGCCGTCGGCGACCTCATCGTCGTCGAGAACGCCGGCGCCTACGGCTACGCCATGTCCTACCAGTACAACGGACGCCTCCGCCCCGCCGAGGTCCTCGTCTCCGGAGACCGCCACTGGCTCATCCGCCAGCGCGAGACCCTCGACGACCTCGTCCGCAACGTCACCGTCCCCGAGCACCTCGCCCGCTGACCGCACCCGCACCCCCAACCCAAACCCCACCACCGGAGAGACGCGCCATGATGAAGAACCTCCTCGCCGCCCTGTGCCTCCTCCTCGCCGCCGCCGCCCTGGCCCAGCAGGTCGCCCCCGCCGACGCCAAGCCCGCCGAGCCCAACCCCGTCATCCGCATCGCCACCTCCAAGGGCGACATGACTTTCGAGCTCTTCGAGGACCTCGCCCCCAACACCGTCGCCAACATCATCTCCCTCGCCGAACGCGGCTTCTACCGCGGACAGTACTTCCACCGCGTCATCCCCGGCTTCATGGCGCAGGGCGGCTGCCCCAACTCCAGGCGCAACGCCACCGGTGCCCCCGGAACCGGCGGCCCCGGCTACACCTTCGACAACGAGACCACGCCCAGGCTCACCCACAGCGCCCGCGGCATCCTCGCCATGGCCAACGCCGGCCCCAACACCAACGGCTCGCAGTTCTACATCTGCTTCACCCCCACCCCGCACCTCGACGGCAAGCACACCGTCTTCGGCAGACTCCTCACCGGACAGAAGACCCTCGACCGCATCGAGGCCATCGGCTCACAGTCCGGCACCCCCGCCGAGAAGGTCCAGCTCAACGTCGAGGTCGTCTCCAAGAGAAACCACCCCTACGCCGTCAAGACCAACTGACACAGCCCCACCAGCAGGAGACCGACCCATGAGCGAACAGAATCCCATCATCCGCATCGCCACCTCCCTGGGCGACATGACCTTCGAGCTCTTCGAGGACCAGACGCCCAACACCGTCGCCAACATCATCTCCCTCGCCGACGGCGGCTTCTACACCGACATGGCCTTCCACCGCGTCATCGCCGGCTTCATGGCCCAGGGCGGATGCCCCAACTCCAAGCCCGGCGCCAAGGGCATCCCCGGCACCGGAGGCCCCGGATACCGCGTCCAGGACGAATTCTGCCCCGTCCTGCGCCACAACGGCCGCGGCGTCCTCTCCATGGCCAACGCCGGCCCCAACACCAACGGCTCGCAGTTCTTCATCTGCTTCGACCAGACTCCCTGGCTCGACGGACACCACACCGTCTTCGGACGGCTCGTCGAAGGCGCCGACGTCCTCGACCGGCTCGAGGCCATCGGCACCCAGTCCGGACGCCCCACCCAGAAGGTCACCTTCTCCATCGCCGTCGTCAGCAAGCGCAACCACCCCTACACCGTCCAGAAGCTCTGAGGTCAGCCTCAGTCCCGCCGCCCATGCCCCTTCCCGCCGCCATCCGCCCCCTCCCCCTGCTGGGCCTGCTCGCCGCCGTCGCCCTCCTCGCAGGCTGCCGGACCGCCCCCGTGCCCCCCGGCTTCGCCCGCGTCGGCGCCGTCCTCCAGAGCCAGACCTCCGACATCGCCTCGCCGGCCGCCATCTACTCCCTCATGCAGTGGTACGCCGAGACGACCGAACGCAAGGAGGTCCCCCCCGAATGGCGCGAATTCGCCGACCGCAGCCGCGCCCGCGCCCTCGAGGAGCTCCACCTCCAGTGGCGCGCCCGGCTCATCGGCCAGGGACACGGACTCGCCATCGCCCATGACGCCGACTTCCTCGCCCTCCTCCCCGAGACGCTCGCCAGCCGCACCGACTGGGACGCCATGACCGCACAGACCCACAGCCTCAGCGTCCTCGTCGCCGCCCCACAGACCATCGACATCCCACTCGCCGAGTGCGAGTCCATGTCCTTCTGGGAACGTCGCCCGCAGGACCGGCAGGCCTTCGCCGCCTGGGCGCGCCAGCGCCGGACACTCACCCTCCCCGACCCGCCCGGACTCCGACGCCTCGACCTCATCCGGCAGCTCGACGCCATCCACGCCGCCATCGCCCTCAAGCGCCACATCCTCGCCATCCGCGACGACGCCGACCGCAGACGCGACGCACACCAGTTCACCGCCGCCCTCGACCTCCTCGGAAAGCTCCGCGCCGAACTCGACGCCAAGGGCCAGAGCCTCGACGCCATCGGCGACACCGCCACCCGCGAGCAGCTCGACGCCACCCTCGCGTTCCTCCCCACCCAGGCCATCACCTTCCACCTCGACCGCCTCCGCGGCACCTTCGCCACCCTCGCCGCACAGCCCGACGCCTCCGACGACGCCATCGCCGACGCCGAGCGCAGCCTCACCGCCACCCTCGCCGAATGGCAGGCCGACCCACGCTACCAGGACGCGCTCCGAACCCTCCTCCCCCTCGCGAGGAAAACCCTCCGGACCGCCGCCGACGCCCGAACCGCCGCCTGGAGACGCCAGCTCGACGCCCTCGCCAGACAGCGACGCTACTGGGACGCTTCCGAACTCTGCCGGCAGCTCCTCCCCCAGCTCGCCACCCGCGGACACCAGCAGTTCGGGGCCTACGCCGCCATCGCCGCCGACGAGCAGCAGGAGGCCTCCTTCGCCACCCTCCTCGCCGACGCCCTCCGCTCCCACGCCAGCGCCTTCCTCCCACAGGCGCTCCGGCACTTCGCCGACGCCGCCGAACGCAGCCTCGCCAACGGCAAGCCCGGCTTCGCCGCCGCACTCGGACGCATGGCCGACGACATGCGCAGCACCCTCCACCCCAACCCCTCCCCAGACCTCGACGCCCACGCCGCTCCACTCCGAAAACTCGCCGAACAGGCCGTCGCCTCCATCACCGCACACGTCCTCCGGCGAACCGTCACCGTCTCCGACATGACCTCCTCCATCCCCGGAAGCGGACTCACCTACACCCGCGACCTCATCCACGCACTCCGGGGACTCCTCGAGGAACGCCAGCTCGACGCCCTCATCTCCATCAGCCCACCCACCGGCGAGCAGCCTTCGCCCTACGCCTACTCCCTCTTCAACGGCGTCGTCGCCGACTTCGACGGCACCGAGACCGTCGAACGACGCAACTCACGCATCATCCGACGCTTCGGCGAAATCCGCAAGTCCGACAACCCACAGGCGCAGGACAACCCCGAGGCCCCCAAGAACATCTACACCCAGGAGGTCTACGAGCAGCTCATCAGCATCCGCGAAATCGAGCGCCTCGCCCACGTCCGCGCCTTCATCACCATGCGCGGCCCAGGCTTCTCCACCCTCGTCGAGGTCAACGAATTCTACAAGCGGCAGTTCATCATCGAGGAGTCGCACCCCTTCAACGACCTCCGCGTCATCGACGTCCTCCGAACCTACGACCTCGACAAGCACCCCGTCCAGGACGCCGAGCCCGTCCTCCGCTACGACCGCGTCTGGACCCCAGGCGAAATGCTCGACTGGGCGCGCAAGGACTCGCTCAAGGTCTTCACCCTCAAAATCCTCTTCCACCTCAACCAGTTCCCCTTCATGCTCGCCAACCAGGCACGGCACTTCGCCGATGCCGGCGACCTCGTCGAGGCCACCGAATTCTGGGCCTGCTGCGCCGAGCTCACACGGCTCCTCGACCCCCGAAAGCTCACCACCTCCGGACTCGACCAGACCTCACGCTCCTCGGCCAGCTGCTACGAGGACTGCCTCGCCGCCCTCCAGCGCCAGTACGCCGAACTCGCCGCCCTCGTCCGAACCGCGCCCGCCGACATGGCCCGAACCGCCAACGCCCTCTTCGTCCGCGACGCCACCCCCAAAGCCGCATCCAACACCCCCTGAACGCGAACCTGTCCCCTTCCGTCACCTTCTGTCATCTTTTCGCCCCGCGTTGACTTGATTTTCCCGAAAGCCGTGCCATGTTACACGGCTACACCCAAATTCCCCGTCCGCCAGCCAGCCGGACAGCCGTCGTCACGCAGCAGCAGGAGTTTTACCATGGCCTTCTATTACGACGAACCCTCGCACACCTTCAGCGAATATCTGCTCATCCCCGGCTACACGGGACCCGACTGCGTTCCCGCCAACGTCTCGCTGAAGACCCCGCTGGTGAAGTACCGCCGCGGCGAGGAGGAGTGCCCCCTGACGATGAACATCCCGCTGGTCTCGGCCATCATGCAGGCGGTCTCCGGCGAGCGCATGGCCATCGCCCTCGCCCGCGAAGGCGGCGTCACCTTCATCTACGGCAACCAGACACCCCAGGCCGAGGCCAACATGGTCCGTGCCGTCAAGAACCACAAGGCCGGCTTCGTCCCCTCCGACTCCAACGTCACCCCCGACATGACCCTCGAGCAGGTCCTCGAGCTCAAGGAGAAGAGCCACCACTCCACCGTCGCCGTCACCCACGACGGCTCCGCCCACGGACGCCTCCTCGGCATGGTCACCTCCCGCGACTACTCCCTCGAGCGCATCCACCCCAACGCCACCGTCGCCTCCTTCATGACCCCCATCGACAAGCTCGTCGTCGCCCAGGAGGGCATCGCCCTCCAGGACGCCTACAACCTCATCTGGGAGCATAAGCTCAACACCCTCCCCGTCGTCGACCAGCAGGGCAACTTCGTCGCCTTCGTCTTCCGCAAGGACTACGACCAGCACAAGGAGAACCCGCTCGAGCTCCTCGACGCACAGCACCGCTTCATCGTCGGCGCCGGCGTCAACACCAAGGACTACGAGACCCGCATCCCGCTCCTCGTCGAGGCCGGAGCCGACGTCCTCTGCATCGACTCCTCCGAGGGCTTCTCCGAGTGGCAGCGACGCACCATCCAGTTCGTCCGCGAACGCTACGGCGCCTCCGTCAAGATCGGCGCCGGCAACGTCGTCGACCGCGACGGCTTCCGCTTCCTCGCCGAGGCCGGAGCCGACTTCGTCAAGATCGGCATCGGCGGAGGCTCCATCTGCATCACCCGCGAGACCAAGGGCATCGGACGCGGACAGGCCACCGCCGTCATCGAGGTCGCCAAGGCCCGCGACGAGTACTTCCGGGAGACAGGCGTCTACGTCCCCATCTGCTCCGACGGCGGCATCGTCCACGACTACCACATCA
>CALZPA010000006.1 GCA_945827525.1 uncultured Lentisphaeria bacterium
GGCAAATACTGGATTGGAGCCAATGTCCTTGCAAATGCTACTGGAGTTCCACAGGGCTTCATCAAGTCTTGCTAGGCAATAGGGAGGAATAGGAAGGCTGAGGAGTTCAGCAATGTTTGCGGCAATAAACTCATGTATGACACTGGCTTTACCAGCATATTGCCCTTTTACATAGTATTTGTTCCCATCGGAACATTCACAAAGAATGGGTCGTGTTATTCCCGCTTCCTCTGGAAGCTGCTTGATGATTCTCGTTATGGTGATTGTTTCCGCCATCAGTCCTTTTTTTGCCAATAAGCCCAATGTGCCCTATGGGTGGCTATGAGCAGCTGGCTATTTGATTTCGGATTCCTTGATGTCCTCGGCGGGTGGGATGAAGAGTTGCTTCATGGCGAGTTCGCTGTTGAAGCGTTCGCGGAGGATGACGGCGCGGGGGGACTTGAGGTTGTTGAGGATGGCCTGGAATTCCTCTGGTGTCTTGGGGATGGTGGCGGGTCTCTCGAGGAGGAGGAGGGTTTCGGTGAGGGTGTTGAGGACGACCTGCTGCCAGGGGGCGATGTCGCGGCGCAGCTCGGTGCCCTTGATGAAGGTTCGGTAGTTGAAGTAGGCGCGCTTGGCTTCGAGGAGGTAGTTGTCGCCGACGGTGTTCTGCTCGTCGCTGCCGAGGGAGTATTCGAGGAAGGCCTGGAAGAGGAGTGCTCGGACGATGGCGCTGGCGTCCTTGTTGGAGGGCGCGACGAGGGTGTCGGCGAGTTCGCGTCGTGCGAAGTCCTTGAGGTCGGCCTCGAATTTGGTGCCGTAGCGTTTGGAGCCGTCGGGGTTCTTGACCTCGTTTCCGAGGGCCATGAAGCGTCTGGCCTCCTTGAGTCGTCCGTTGATGTAGAGCTGGGTGATGGCTCGGGAGAGGAAATTCATGTAGGCGCCGCCGATGGTCTCGACGCCGAACTGGTCGAGGGCCTCGCGGTAGACCTTGTTGGCGGCCTCGGCGAGTTCGAGGTTGGGCTTGATCTCGATGTGCTGGATGTTCTCGTACATGAGGTCGTCGTCCTTGTTGGCGATGTAGACGAGCTTTCCGGAGACGAAGGCGTTCTGGAGTGACTGGAAGACCATGCGCTCGCACTGGAGCTGCTTGAATTTGGCGTCGTTATCGCGTGAGCTGGTCCAGCGGTCCTTGCCGCGTTCGGCCCAGTAGATGGCATGGGCCTCTGGGAGTCTCCAGTCGAATTCGCCGTGCTTGCGGTTGAGCTTCATGATCCAGATGGGGTCGAGTCGGTACTTGCGGACGATCCAGCGGGTGCGGAGGCAGAGCTCGACCATTTCGGCGATGCCGGCGTCGCGCATGTCCTGCCGGAGCTCGCGCGGCATGATGGCGGCGTGGGTGCGGAAGGCGTCCTCGAGGGCGTCGAAGGACTCGACGGCGTGTTTGGCGAGGAGGGCGTTGTAGGTCTTGAATTTGGCTTCGCCGAGGGAGGCCTTGAGCTTGGCTTCGTTGTCGGGGGCCTTGGCGATGAGCTCCCACTGTCCGTAGTAGGGTCCGAAGAGGCGGATCATCTCCTTGGCGAATTCGTCCTTGTAGAATTTGTTGGCGTCGTCGAGGTCCTGTCCCATCTTGTGCTGGTAGATCCAGCCGAGCTGCTGGAAGAGGGCGGGGTCTGCGGGGTTGCGCTCGAGGGCCTCGTCGCGGATGAGCTCGATGCCTCTCTTGACCCAGCGCCAGCGGTCCTCGAAGCGGGTGAAGGTGACGGAGACGTTGTAGGCCATGTTCCAGGCGAGGAAGGCGGTGGAGGGGGTGTAGCGAGGCTGGAGCTTGACGATCCAGCTGGCGAGCTGGACCATCTCGAAGTAGTTGCCCTCCTCCTGCATCTTGGTGGAGCGGAGCCAGAGGTAGTCGGCGAGGAGTCCGCGGAAGCCGCCGAGGGCGACGGTGGTGAAGGCGAGCATGGGCGGGGCGTTCTCGAGCGGCTCGGTGTCGGTGAGCTCCTTCTCGTAGCGGATGGAGTTGAGCCGTGACTGGATGCCCGAGAGGCCGAGGCCCATCACGAAGAGGACGGCGATGGCCAGGAGAATGCTGCTGTACTTGTTTTTCATTTTCTGATCACCGATCCGAGTTCGCGTTTTTGGAAGATCCAGATGCCGAGTCCGAAGATGAGGACCCAGCGGATGAGAAGGACGGCGGTGCCGAGGGTGACGGCGACGGCCGGGGTGTCGAAGCTGCGCTCCATGGTTCGCATGACCTTGGCGATGCGGCGGTTGGTGACGAGGCGCCCGTTGGCGAGGCTGGCGGTGGCGTCGAAGTCGTCGACGGAGACGACGACGACGTCGACGGCCCTTGCGAGGAGGTGCGCGCCGTGGTCGAGGGCGCTGTTGTACTTGTAGGAGCCGTCGTCGTTGAGGAGCGGCGCGTCGATGGCGGCCTGGACGGTGAGTCCGATGACGAGGTAGGAGACGGCGACGAAGGCGGCGACGGGGGTTGAGAAGGCGGCGGAGACGGCGCATCCGAGCGCGGCGAGGAAGGCGATCTGGAGGAGTGCCTGGACGATGGCCATGACGTAGTTGGCGGCGAAGGAGGCCTCGGCGACGAGGAGGAGGGGGCCGTCGGCCTGCTGGAGGATGGCGATCTTGGCGCGGTCGGCCTTTTCCTGGTCTTCCTTCTCGCGCTGGAGCTTCTGCTCGGGTGTCTCGTTGTCGGGGGCCTGGCTTCTGAAGGTGGCGTCGAAGTTCTCGACCTGGTGGTTCATGTTGTAGAAACGGAGGGTGACGGTTCGGGTGGCGGGGTCGATGTACTTGCCGCTGACGTGCCACTCATGGAAGGAGCCGCCCTTTGCGGAGTGGAATTTCTGGTCGTCGCCCTTTCCCTCGGGGTAGAGTTCGACGAAGGGGTCGGCGGCTGGGGAGGTTGGGTCCTTGACTTTCCAAGTGAAGTACATCATCTGCTGGTCGGTGGAGGTGGTGGAGCCGGAGAAGAGGCGGAAGCGGAGGAAGATGTCGTCCTGCTGGGGCTTGAGTCCGGAGAAGGTCCATTCCTTGACGGCACCGGCGCGGATTTCGCCGTCGCGGGCGACGAGCTGGCGTCTGATTTCGGCCTTGAGCGCGTCCTCGGGGAGGTTCTCTCCCTTTCTCTTCTCGTATTCGGCGCTGATCTGGGCGGTGTAGTCTCGGGGGTTGGGCGGGAAGGCGGTTCGTCCGACCCGGACTTCGGCGTCGAGCTGCCGGAGTTCGCCCTTGGAGAAGCCGCCGAGCGAGACGCGGAGCTGGATGAGGGCGAAGATGACGGCGGCGGAGACGATGAGGATGGCGGCGTGCATGAGGAAGATGCCGGTCCACTTGCCGAGCCAGATGAGGGGCTTGGGGCAGGGCTTGGCGACGACGAGGTGGATGCTGTAGCGCTCGATTTCGGTGGAGAGCTGCGAGCAGGAGAGCCAGAGGGCGGTGGTGGAGATGAGGGCGACGACGACGCCGAGGGAGAAGGTGACGGAAATCTGCACGAGGGAGATGGCGGTGCCGTCGCCCTCGACGGTGAGGGGAAGGAGGACGACGGCGAGGAGGATGAGGACGGCAAGGACATGGAAGACCTTGGAGCGCAGCGCGGAGCGCATGGTCTGGAGGATGATGGCCAGATAGGGTTTCAACATGATGGTGCTGGTGCCTCGCGGTTGTCTTGGATGGCTGGGAGGGGCGCGCGCCGGCGGCCTGCGGACGCTGACGGAGAAGGGGATTTGGGTTATTATAGCGGATGACGGGGCTTTTTTCAATCGCCGTCGTGCAAAAAGGGCGCCTTGTGGTGCGCCAAAAATACGTGCCGTGCCTTCTCGCAATCGGTGGGGAGAGGCTTATATTACGCGGGAGAGTACGGTCTCCGCCCGGGAGGCCCCAAGCGAGCAACCAGCGGCGGCCGTGCGGCCGCCCCCCTTCCCCAGCGAGACCCCATGGCATCGACAAGCAACTGCAGGCAGGACAGCGAGCGCATCGTCATCACCGGCGTCGGCCTGACCGCCCCGAACGGAAACACCCCCGCCGAGTTCCGGCGGGCGTTGCTGGAGGGCGTCTCCGGCGTCCGCGACTACAGCATCCGGTATGTGGGCGACACGTTCGCGGGGCTGTGCGACTACGACGCGCTGCGTCATCAGAAGCGGAAGGAGGTGCGTGTGGGGACGCGCGCGGGCTCGATAGCCATCTACTGTGCGCACGAGGCGCTGTCGGACGCGGGGCTGTCGGTGGGCGAGTCGCTGGAGCCGTCGCGGACGGGTGTGTTCATCGGTCTGACGGAGCACGGCAACGTGGAGACGGAGAACGAGATCCACGAGCTGGGCAAGTACGATTACCAGACGCGGTACTGGTCCCACTACCACAACCCTCGGACGGTGGCGAACAATCCGGCTGGCGAGGTGACGGTGAACCTGGGTCTGACAGGGCCGCACTTCACGGTGGGCGCGGCGTGCGCCGCGGGGAACCTAGGTCTGGTGACGGGCGCGCAGCAGCTGCTGCTGGGCGAGGTGGACGTGGCGCTGTGCGGCGGCGTGTCGGAGAGTCCGCGGACGTTTGGGATTTTCGCGGCGTTCGCGAGCCAGAATGCGCTGGCGCATGGAGGGGAGGCGTCGCGCGCGAGCCGTCCGTTTGACCGGAGCCGCAACGGCATTGTGATCAGCGAGGGCGGCGCGGTGTATGTGCTGGAGCGTCTGGACCGCGCCCGCCGGCGCGGGGCGCGCATCCTGGGCGAGCTGGCGGGCTGGTGCTACAACTCGGACGGGACGGACTTTGTGCTGCCGAACTCGGAGCGGCAGGCGGAGTGCATGTCGTCGGCGCTGCGTCGTGCGGGTCTGCGTCCGGAGGACGTGGACATCGTGAACACGCACGCGACGGGGACGCCGGCGGGGGACGTGAAGGAGTGCGACGCGCTGCGGAGCGTGTTCGGCGGGGGCTGTCCGCACACCTACTTCAACAACACGAAGAGCTACATCGGGCACTGCATGGGCGCGGCGGCGGCGCTGGAGCTGGCGGGGAACCTGGCGGCGTTCGAGGACCGTGTGGTTCACCCGACGATCAACGTCGAGGAGCTGGATCCGGCCTGCGCGCTGCCGAACCTGGTGCTGAACGAGCCGCGCGAGGTGGATGGCGTCGAGGTCATCCTGAACAACTCGTTTGGGATGGTCGGCATCAACTGCGTGCTGATCGTCAGGAAATTCCGCTAGGCGAGCGGGGGCGCGCCGGCGCCTCGGGGTGGCCACCCCGAGGGGACAGGCCCCCTCATTTCGGACAACAGGCAAAGAAAGAAGACCACAGAAGACTAAGGGAAGCAACAGGAGAAACCGAAGCATGAGCCGAGAGGACATTTTTGCCGCGCTGCTGGAGATTGTGAGCGAGATTGCGCCGGACGAGGACTGGAGCACGCTGGGGCGTGACGAGAGTCTGCGCGGCAAGCTGGAGTCGATGGACTTTCTGGACGTGGTGATGGAGCTGCGCAAGCGGTATGGGGTTGAGGTTCCGGAGTCGGACTACGGCAAGCTGGGCACGCTGACGAGCTGCGTGGACTACCTTGAGCCGAAGCTGAAGGACCGCTGAGGCTGGAGGTGCGGCGATGACGAGCGAGGCAGGCAGCGTGAATGTCCCGCCGGAGCGGCATGTGCGTGTTCTGGGCGGCCAGGGCTGGATAGGCCTGGTGGACATGATGGGTTCGGAGACGAGCATTGTGAATGCGGCGCGGGTGTCCTTCGGGAAGCGTCGCGAGACGATGGACGAGCGTGACGCGGCTTTGGTGCGGTATCTGGTGTCGCATCACCACACGAGTCCGCTGGAGCACGTGGTGTTCACGTTTCTGGTTCACTGTCCGCTGTTTGTCCGTTCGCAGTGGCATCGTCACCGGACGTGGAGCTACAATGAGATTTCGCGCCGGTACACGGAGGTGGATCTGGAGCTGTATGTGCCTCCGGCGCTGCGCGAGCAGTCGGAGAGCGACCGTCAGGCGTCGCGGGAGTCGGAGTCTCTGGACCAGTCGGCGTGCCTGGCGAAGATCCGCGCATTCCACGAGCAGTCGCTGCGGCTGTACCAGGAGCTGCTGGACGCGGGTGTGTGCCGCGAGCAGGCCCGCGGCGTGCTGCCGCAGAATCTGATGACGACGTTCTGGGCGACGGTGGACCTGAACAATCTGCTGAAGTTCCTGGAGCTTCGTGACAGTCCGCATGCGCAGTGGGAGATCCGCGAGTATGCGTCGGCGATCAAGTCGCTGATACGCGACGACTTTCCGCACATTGCGGCCATCCAGGGCTGGTAGGCTGTCCGAGGGGAGGGGGCCGGAGCGGCTTCGGGTTTCCGGGGGCGCTCCGGGAGCGGTTCATCCGGGCAAGTGAGCAAAGGGAGCGCAAGTGTCTATGGAACAGGTGATTGGCTTTCTTCAGAACAGCTATGTGTACTGTGCGGTGGCGGGCACGGCGGTGTTCGCGGTGCTGTTCGTGATGCAGCTGATGGGGGGAGAAGCCGACGGCGCGGACGGCGCGGACGGTGCGGACAGCGTGCTGGAGGGGATGAACATCTTCTCCATCCGGAGCGTCATGGCGTTTCTGGCGACCTATGGGTGGGCGGGGCTGTGCTTCCGCCACCAGGGCTGGAGCGGCGTGGCGATAGCGCTGGGCTGCGGCGTGTTCATGATGCTGGTCATCTCGTTTCTGATGTCGTTTCTGATGCGGATGCAGTCGAGCGGCAATCTGAGCGTGGAGGACTATGTGGGGAGCAGTGGCCGGGTGTATCTGTCGATACCTGGCGGCCGTGCGTCCGGGGGGCGTGTCATTGTGACGCTCAAGGGCTGCACGCGCGAGGTGGCGGCCTGTGCGGACGAGCCCATCGCGCAGGGCGTCGAGGTGACGATTGTGGCGGCGCTGTCGGCGAGCGTCTATCTGGTCAGGCCGCTTGCCTGAGCGGGAGGGCGGCAAGATGGCGCAGGTGATGCAGGGCTTTGAGCAGACGGCGACGGCGCTGCTGGTGATAGACATGCAGCGCGACTTTGTGGAGCCGTCGGGAGCGCTGTGTGTGGCGGGGGCGGCGGCGACGGTGCCGCAGTTGGCCCGCCTGCTGTCGTGGTTCCGCGAGCCTGGCCGTGGCGCGGTCTTTCATGTGGTTCGCGCGTATCGGGCGGATGGCTTGGATGTGGAGCTGGCGCGTCGTCCGGCGTTTTGGCGTCGTCCGGCGGTGGTGGCGGGGACGCGGGGCGCGGAGATTGTGCCGGAGCTGTGTCCGGTGGCGGGGGAGCGGGTCATCGTGAAGCCGCGCTACAGCGCGTTTTTCCGGACGGAGCTGGAGCTGTGCCTGCGGGCGCTGGGCGTGCGTCGGGTGGTGGTTTCCGGCACGCAGTACCCGAACTGCATCCGGGCGACGGTGACGGACGCGCTGTCGCTGGACTTCGAGGTGACGGTGGTGACGGACTGCTGCAGCGCGGCGTCGGCGGCCGTCGCCGCCGCGAACGTGCGCGACATGGCGAGGCTGGGCGCGTCGTGCGTCACGCTGAACGAACTCGTCTCCTGATTTTGTCCACAAAAGACACAAAGGAAGAGTCCACAAAAGACACAAAAGACTCAAAAGAAGAGTCCACAAAAGACGCAAAAGACTCAAAAGAAGAGTCCACAAAAGACAAAAAAGGAGCCGCCACGGGGGGAACCGTGGCGGCTCTTGGCGTTCAGAGAGGGGGGATGGTGCAACTACCAGCGGTAGTAGCGGTAGGGGTCATCGTCCTTCTCGGGGGTCTGGAGGTAGAAGGAGTCGAGCCAGCGTCCGCGGACACGGAAGTGTGGCGTCTGGAGGATGCCGCCGGACTGGAAGTTGTCGTTGATGCGGATGACGAGGACGTTCTTGGCGCCGTCGTGGCGGAGGAGCTGTTTGGGGATGGTGTAGGCTCTGGGGGCGACCCAGTAGTTGTCGGGGTTGGTCTTGGTGGTGATTTCGCCGAGGAACTGGCCGTTGAGCCAGGTCCAGGACTCGTCGTCGACGGGGCCGATATGGATGATGACGGGCTGGTCGTCGGGGAGGTGGGCGGGGGTGTCGAATTCGAGGCGGTACCAGAAGAGTCCGTTGTAGTCGGCGAGATCGGGGCGTTCGCTTTCGAAGGTGGCGGCGACTCGGATGGGCTTCCAGGTGTCGTCGGGGGTGAAGGTGGGCTCGAACCACTTGAGGCTGCGTCCCTGGTCGTTGGGGTCGGGCTTGCCGAGCCAGCCGCGGTTGAGCTGGAGCTCAGTGGTGGCGGTGGGGGTGGCGGCGTTGTGGGCGAGCGGGTCGTCGAGGAAGCGGACGTTGAGCTTGTCGAGGAGACGAGCGGTGAGTCCGAGGGCGCGTCGCTGTGAGATGCGGAGATAGGGCTTGGCCTTGATGTCGAAGAGGGTGGCTGGGGCCTGCTGGAAGAGCTCGATGGTCTTGGGTGAGCGTCTTTCGGCGAGGGCGGGGTGCTGTGCAAAGTCAGCGGGCGGGAGCGGGGTGTAGCGCAGATGGGTGTGCCAGTAGAGGTCGGAGCTGGTGAGTCCGCGGGTGAGCCAGGGCTGGTTGTCGGGGAGTGGCTGTGGCATGGCGGTGGTCTCGGCGGCGTTGGGGATGCCGATGGCGTTGAGGTCCTTGGCGTCGAGACCGAGGTTGAGGATGGCGGCGGGGGTGCCGGTGGGCTTGGGGGTTGCGTTGGCGAAGCCCTTTCCGCGGATGAGGATGCGTCCGTCGAGGGGTGAGCCGTCATAGGGGGTGACGTCGGCGTGGAGCTGTCGGAGCAGCTCGAGGGTTTCGGGGGCGCCGAGGTAGACGGCGGGCTGTGGGATGGGTTCGGAGCGTTCGGCTAGGAGACGGATGAGCTGGTGGACGGTCTCCTGTGCGCAGGGGTCGTCCTGGGTTCTGGCGGTGACGTCGAGCTGGCAGAAGAGGGTCTGTCCGCGTTCGGGGGAGAGGTGGAGGAGGAGGGGTGCGTACTGGAGGTCGAAGCCGCCGACGAGGAGGGGCAGCCAGGTTCCCCAGGTGGGCTTCTCGATGAGGACGCTGGCGACGTTGCCGCGGTTTCCGGCTCTCCAGACGCGCGTGTTGCGGAAGCCGAGCCAGTTCCAGGTGGGGTCGGAGTGCTCCTTTTCGGGGAGGTCGTCAAGGAAGGGTGGGGTGAGGGTGGCGTCGCCGCGCCAGTTGGCATAGCGGGCGGCGGGGAGGAGCTGCTCGAAGCCTCGGGTGGGGAAGAGCTCACGGAGTCCGTGGACATTGGTTCGGAAGCCGAGTCGGGCGGAGAGGGTGGGTTCGTCCTGCTCGAAGACGAGGACGCGTCCGCGGCGGATGGCCTGGTCGAGCCAGGGGAGTGCGGGCGCGTCGGCGAGGGCCTCGCGTCCGATGACGATGAGCTGGTCGAGGTTGGGGTTGTCGTCGGGCGCGAGGGTGGTGAGGTGGGAGTAGCCGAGCTTCCGGAGGAGGGCGGTGGTGAGTCCCTTGGGGTCGTAGAGCTGGAGTGGCCGGTCGGCGAAGGAGTGGCTGGTGAAGACCTCGATGTCGAGGGAGTCGGTCTGTCGGTCGCCGTTGGAGAAGGCGATGTCGGCGTGGATGGAGAAGGTCTGCGAGGCGGCGCCGTCGGCGGGCTGCGGGGCCTGGAAGACGAAGGGGATGAAGAGGATGTCGCCGATGTCGGCGTGGGCGTTCAGGGTTTGGGTCTGTCCGTTGAGGGAGACGGTGGCGGTGACGTCGAGGGGGTGTCGGGTGTCGTTGATGGCGGCGATGGTCTTGCGGATGGTCTCGCCGGGTCGGAAGATGCGTGTCTTGGCGGTGAAGGTCTGCTGCTGGTCGGCGATGTAGGCGCAGGTGGGCATGTTCCAGCGGAGGAAGGCCTTGCCGACGGCGGTGGGCTGGATGTTGTCGCGGTGGAAGGCGTAGATGTAGTCGCCCCAGCCGATGAGGCGGTCGGGCGCGATGCCGGGTCGCTTGAGGTGTGTGAGGTCACGGTAGACGGGCAGGTCCTTTCTGGGGGTTCCCTTTTGCCAGAGGATGCCCTGGTCCCAGGGGAGCATGGCGGAGACGCCGTAGGTGCGGTGGGCGCGCCAGTTGTCGACGGTGTACTTGCTGGTGAGCTGCTGGTAGAAGGGATAGGCTCCGAGGCCCCAGTTGAGCTGGTACCAGGGGAAGGGCTTGCCGGCGGCCCAGAGCCTCTCCTCGTTGGCGATGGCGTGGGTGCCGTGCGCGGCGGCCTGGCGGTAGACGTCCTCGCCGAATTCGGCGGCGGCGTTCTCGGCGGCCCAGAGTGACTGGAAGGCGGGTGTGGACCAGATGAAGGCGGGGCCGCGGTAGCTGGACCAGGTGGAGATGTGGGGGAGTCCCCATTCGACGAAGAAGACGGGCTTGACGCCGTTGGCGGCCCAGTGCGCCATCCAGTCGGAGCGCTCCTGCATGGGGGACCAGTTGAGGTAGATGTTGATGCAGTGGAGGTCGCCGAGGTTTCCGGACTCGTGGTGGTAGACGGGGCGGGTGGGGTCGATGTCCTTGGCGATCCATTCGGAGTGCTTGGCCTGGACGCGGCGGTTGGTCTTGCCGTAGGTGGCGAGGTCCTTCCAGTCGGGGCAGTCGGTGAACTGGTACTTGCCGTCGATCTTGAGTGGGTTCTGGTCGCCGAAGTAGCCGGTGGAGTTGTGGTTCATGGCGTACATGACGACGGCTGGGTTGTTGATGACCTTGCGGATGACGAAGCGGGTGAGGTCGGCGTAGCGTTTGCGGACGGCGGGGTCGAAGAGCTGCCAGCGGAAGTCGCCGAGGTGCGGGAGGGACCAGGACATGAGCATGCCGGTCTGCTGTCCGGCCTGGAGGAGTCCGTCGAGGTAGGACATCTGTCCGTAGCGGAAGTTGTAGTGGGCGTTGATGAGGAAGTTGAAGCCGTATTCGCGGGCGCGTCGGATGGTTTCGGTTGCGGCCTCGGTGGTGTTGAGCGCGGCGTCGGGGGCGGTTCCGGTGTAGCAGTGGAGGGCGCGGAGTCGGATGACGGAGCCGTTGAGGGTGAGGTCTTTGCCTCGGGTGGCGAATTCGCGGAAGCCGAAGGTGAAGGGCGTGAGCTGGTCGAGGAGGCTGCCGGTGGCACCGTCAGAGAGCTGGACGTCGGCGGTGAGGAGGGTTGGGGCGTCGATGTCCCAGCGTGGGGCGTCGGGCCAGGGGGCGGTGAAGGCGATGGTGCGGGTGTCGGTGTCTGGCTTCAGGTTCTGTGCCTGGAAGGTTTTGGTGGAGCCGTCGGGGAGGGTGACGGTGGCCTTGAGTCCGTAGGTCTGGCGGCTGTCGGGCGAGGTGTTGTCGAGTTCGGCCTTGAAGGTGATGGTTCCGTTGGCGACGGAGGTGATGACGGTGACGAAGGCGAGTCGCTGGGTCTTGGGTCGGGCGTGGAGGTAGAGGTCGCCGCAGAGTCCCCTTGACTTGACGGTGGCCTTGGACTTGATGATGCGTCCGGGGGCCATGAAGGTCTGTGTCTCGGCGTCGAGGGGGACGGCCTTGACGAGGATGGCGAGCTCCTGCTGGGAGCCGGGTCGGGCGAGCGGGGTGAGGTCGACCTCGCCGCCGGGGAAGTAGAGTTCGCCGGCGGGCTTGCCGTCGAGGAAGACTTTGGCGTAGGTGTTGAGGAGGGTGAATTCGACGGCGATGGCGCGGTTGGCCCATTCGTGGGGGAGGGTGATGGTGCGGCGGAACCAGGCCTGCGAGACGTCGCGGAGCTGGTCGGCGTGGTTGTCCTCAAGCCATTGGGCGACGAGCGGGACTTGGTTGGCGGTGGTGGAGAGCCAGTTGGCGGGCCAGGCATGGGGGACCTTGTACCAGCCCCAGCCGGTGCCGGAGGCGGGGATGGCGCTGTCCTCGCCGTCGGCGACGACGGGGCGAGCCTGCCAGAGGCCGTTGAGGGAGAGTCGGCTGCGGGTGGGGGTGTCCTGTCTCCAGGCGTCGTTGAGGGACTGTGCCTGGCTGGGGTCGATGGGGCAGGATGCGTCCTGGGGGCCGTTGAGCCGGCGGCGGGTCACGGTGAAGGTGACGTCCTGGAAGTCGACGGTGCCGGCGGAGCCGAAGTGTGAGCAGGAGAATTCGAGCCGGACGGCGTCCTTGGGGACGATGTACTCGCGCTGGCAGTCCTGCCAGTCGGTGGTTCCGGCGAAGCCGAAGACGTCGGGCCAGCCGCCGACCTGCTTGTTCTGGGCGTTGAAGAAGGCCATGGCGAGTCGTCCGTTCTGCCAGTCCTGCTTGCCGGTGACGAGTCCGGCGGTGCGGATGCGCGCCTTGAGGGCGAGACGGGCGACGTCGGGCTGGAGGCGGAGGCTCTGGGAGAGTCCCTGTCCGGGCTTGAGGGTGACGTGGACGGTGGCGTCGGGGGCGGTGACGGGGCGGATGTTGTCGTAGTTGCGCCAGCCGGTGACGGCGCCCTGGGCGTTGGTCTGCGAGAAGTCGGGATTGACGACGAGCTGCTGCGCGGCGAGGCAGAGGGGTAGGAGGAGCGTGGCAAGAAGGCGAAGGCGTTTCATGGTGTCTCCGGGGTATGGGCGAGGTGTATGGGATGGATTGTGTGGGGGGAGGGGCGGCGGTCAGGGCTCGAGGGTGCGGAGCCATTCGGCGTTGGAGGCGTCGGAGGGCATTCTCCAGTCGCCTCTGGGGGAGAGGGCGATGGTTCCGACCTTGGGGCCGTCGGGGAGGCAGGAGCGCTTGAACTGCTGTGAGAAGAAGCGTCTGAGGAAGCCGTTGAGGAAGCGCTTGAGCTGTTCGGGGGAGAAGTCGGGCTCGAAGGCGCGGGTGGCGAGGAAGAGGAGCTTGTCGGGGGAGGCGCCGTATTTGAGGAAATGGTAGAGGAAGAAGTCGTGGACCTCGTAGGGGCCGATGATGTCCTCGGTCTTCTGCTGGATGTTGCCGTGTTCGTCGGGTGGGATGAGTTCGGGGGAGACGGGGGTGTCGATGATGTCCTGGAGGATGCGCCGTGTCTCGTCGCCGGCGAGGTCTCCGTACCAGGCGATGAGGTAGCGGATGAGTGTCTTGGGGATGGTGCAGTTGACGCTGTACATGGAGATGTGGTCGCCGTTGTAGGTGCACCAGCCCATGGCGGACTCGGAGAGGTCTCCGGTGCCGATGGCGAGTCCGCCGAGCTGGTTGGCGAGGTCGAGGAGGATTTGGGTGCGCTCGCGGGCCTGGGAGTTCTCGTAGACGACGTCATGGCAGGCGGGGTCGTGTCCGATGTCCTGGAAATGGACGGTGCAGGCGTTGGCGATGGGGATTTCGCGGAGGTCGGCGTTGAGCTGTCGGCAGAGTCCGACGGCGTTGTTGTAGGTTCGTCCGGTGGTTCCGAAGCCGGGCATGGTGACGGCGACGAGGTCGTGTGGGGGTCTGCCGAGGAGCTGGAGGGTGCGGGCGCAGACGAGGAGCGCGAGGGTGGAGTCGAGTCCGCCGGAGATGCCGAGGACGAGCTTCTTGGCGTGGGTGTGCTCGATGCGCCGTGCGAGTCCGGCGGTCTGGATGGCGAAGATTTCCTCGCAGCGTTCGGTTCGGTCGCCGTGGTCGTCGGGGACGAAGGGGTGTCGGGGGAAGGAGCGGAGGCAGTCGGCGGGGTCGGGGACGGGGGCGGCGGGGATGCGTCGGCAGGTCATGGCGGGGAGCATTTCGGCGGAGTCGCGGAAGGGCGAGTCGGAGAGCCGTGCGTAGGCGATGCGCTGGAGGTCGACGTCGGCGAAGTGGATGGAGTCGGAGCGGCAGAAGCGTCCGGCGTCGAGGAGGAGGGAGCCGTTCTCGGCGACGAGCTGGTGTCCGCCGTTGACGATGTCGGTGGTGGACTCATGGACTCCGGAGGAGGTGTAGGCGTAGGCGCAGACGCAGCGTGCGGACTGGTTGCAGACGAGGCTGGTGCGGTAGGCGGCCTTGCCGACGAGCTCGTTGGAGGCGGAGGGGTTGACGATGAGGGTGGCGCCGTTGAGGGCGAGGATGGAGCTGGGGGGGATGGTCGTCCACATGTCCTCGCAGATTTCGACTCCGAGGGCGAGGAGGTCGCTGGCGGTGACGATGAGGTCGGTGCCGAAGGGGATGCCGGTCTGTCCGGCGAAGGCGATGGTGGCGCCCTTGAGGTTATGGCCGCTGGCGAACCAGCGCTTCTCGTAGAATTCGCGGTAGTTGGGGAGGTTGGACTTGGGGACGGCGGCGAGGATGCGTCCGTTCTGGATGACGAGGGCGGCGTTGAAGAGCCGGTCGAAGGCGCGGACGGGGGCGCCGATGACGAAGAGCGTGTCCTGGGGGAGGCGTTCCAGGAGGGTTTGGACGCCGCGCTCGGCGGCGTTCAGGAGGGCGGCGGAGTGGAAGAGGTCGCCGCAGGAGTAGGCGGTGACGGCGAGTTCGGGGAAGAGGGCGACGGCGGCGTCGCGTCGCCGCGCCTCGGTGGCCAGCTCCAGGATGTGCTCGCAGTTGAAGGTGACGTCGGCGACGCGGACGATGGGCGTGCAGGTGGCTAGGCGATGGAAACCGTGCATATGGCAGATGGTGGCTGTGGGTGGGGGAGGTTGTCTTCAGGCGAGGGCCTGGCGGATGGCGTCGTTGACGAAATCGGACTCGTAGTAGTCGAGCTGTCCCCAGAAGGGCTTGTCGGTGACGATGGCGGTGTGGTCGCCGAAGATGGCCCAGGCTGGGGGGAGGCGCTTGGCGGGCGAGACGCGGATGGCGTGGGTGACGGTGTGGGGCTGGAGCTGCGGGAGGAGGGCGTCGAGGCTGACGGCCCGGAGCTGGCTGGCGAGCGTGGCGCTGAACTCGTAGCCGCCGAAGTCGACGGTCTGTCCCTGTTGCCAGCGCTGCTCGGCGGAGGGCGCGTTGGCGTTTCCGCCGGACATCATGTCCTTGATGGACTGTCGGCGCTCGAGGTCGTTGAGGACGTCGGCGCCGCTGAGGATGGGTTCGGCGAGGACGAGGCGTTCGGGGCGGAGGCGGAGGGCGGCCTTGGCGGCGACGAGCGCGCCGGCCCGGGCGGCGACAAGCGCGAGACGGTGGGCTCCGGTCTGGGCGAGGAGGTCTTCGGCGGCGGCGCAGGTGTCCTCGACCCAGGTGTCGAGGGTGGCCTCGGCGTGTGGGAGGGAGCTGTCGCCGGTTCCGGAGAGGTCGAGTCGGATGGCGGCGAGGCCGTCGGCGGCGAGGGCTCGGGCGAGGCGGACGAGCATGCGGTAGGCGGCGCGCTTCTCCTCGGCGAGCGGCTCGACGAGGACGACGGCCATGTCGGCGGCGGTTGTGGCGGCGGGCAGGAAGGCGGTGGCGTAGACGGCGCGTGTGCCGATGGCGATGTATCCGCTGGGTTCGTTCATGGGCGTTTCGTCTGGGAGGGAGTGGGCTGTCTGGTGGTGGGGTGCGCGTCGCCGTTCTGTGCGTTGCGGCAGGCCTCCTTGAGGGTCAGGAGGTTCTGTCGTCTGCGGTCGAGGCCGGATTTGAGGAGCCAGGCGCAGCAGATGAGGGTGACGAGGAGGGCGGCGCGGGCGAAGACGTCGCCGTGTCGGGTGTAGAAGGTGGTGCCGAGCTCGGCGGGGGTGTGGATGGGGAGCTCGTAGACCTGGGCGGCGGCGATGAAGTCGGAGTCGCCCCTGTTGTCCCGGAGGAACGGCGAGATGACGCCGTTGGGGGTGATGTAGCAGGTGTGGCTGTTGGAGCCGGCGCGGAGGAAGGGGCGGCGGTTCTCGACGGCGCGGAAGACGACGTGGGACATGTGCTGGAAGGCGCCGGCGCTCTGGTTGTACCAGGAGTCGTTGGTGATGGTGGAGAGGAGCTGCGCGCCGTTGAGGGTGAGCTGGCGTGAGATGTCGGGGAAGACGTCCTCGAAGCAGATGTTGACGCCGAGCCGGAGTCCGTTGCGGAGGGCGAGCGGATGGTAGCTTTTGCCTGGGGTGAGGTCGCGTCCCATGCCGATGAGGTCGCGGAGCCAGGGGAAGAGGTGTCCGAGGGGGGTGTATTCGCCGAAGGGCACGCAGTGGATCTTGTCGTAGTAGTCGGCGATGTGGTCGGCGGGGTTGAAGAGTCTGTCGGCGGCGGGGAGGGCGGGGTCGAGGAGGAAGGCGGTGTTGAAGACGCGGACGTCGTCGGGTGGGCCGTCGGGGTTGAGCCGGTGGTGGATGGCGCCGACGAGGAACTGCGTCTGCGGGGGGAAGGTCCGCATGAAGGCGTTGCGTGGGAGTCGGTAGCGCTCGTAGTTGAGGGGTGCGGGGATGGCGGCCTCGGGCCAGACGACGAGGGTTGGCTTGGGGTCGGGCGCGGCGTCGAACGCCTCGCGGGTGAGTCGGGTGTAGGTGTCGAGGGAGGTGTCGAGGATGTCGTCGGACCAGAGGCGCTGCTGGGGGAGGTTTCCCTGGACGACGAGCGCGTCGAAGGAGGGTGTGTCCGGTCGCGGGAGGGTGTGTGGGAGGTTGGCGGCGATGGCGACGGGCACGAGGAGGGCGGCGAGGATGGCGAAGTGCCAGGGGCAGGGGTGGCGTCGTCGGGCGAGGAGCATCCAGGCGATGTGGGTGGCCTCGACGGCGAGGGCGAGGTTGGTGAAGGCGACGATGAAGGAGACGCCGTAGACGCCGGTCCAGGCGGCGAGCTGGATGAGTCCGGTTCGCTGGAACTGGCTGATGCCGAGCTGGTTCCAGGGGAAGCCGGTGAGGAGTGTGGCGCGGAGCCATTCGAGGGCTGTCCAGGCGGCGGCTCCGGCGGTGGCGACGAGGGCGAGTCGGACGGGCGAGGCGATGTAGAGGAGGCTGGCGCCGGGGAGATGGTCGGCGCGGAGGTCCTTGAGGCGGTCAAGGAGGGCGCAGAGGAGGGCGTACCAGAGCATGGGGTAGAGGGCGCAGTAGGCGGCGAGGAGCCAGCCGGCGCCGAAGCCGACCTCATTGAGCCAGAGGAGGGAGCTGGCGCAGTGGGTGTAGCCGAAGAGGTAGCCGGTGAAGAGGCGCTGACGCCAGGCGCGTGGCTGCGGCGCGAAGATGAGCGGCGTCAGGGCGACCCAGGCCAGCAGGTCCCAGCACAGGGGCGGGTAGGCCGCGCTGAGGAGCAGGCCGGACAGGACGGCGGCGGCGTTGCGCCAGAACACGAGCGAGGACACCGTGTCGACCAGGGTGAAGGCGATGGGTGAGGAGGGCTTCTTCTCCATGCGTGCCGCGCGTCCGTCGTCGCTGTCGTGGGCTGAGGGTCACATGCTCTCGAGGGTTCCGATGGTGAGGGCGGCGAGTCCGGCCTTGAGGATGTCCCGGACTCTGGCGGAGAGCTGGAGTCGGGTGGCCCGGAGGGCGTCGGAGTCGGCGTTGAGGACGGAGCAGGCGCGGTAGAAGGCGGAGAAGTCCTTGGCGAGGTCGAGGAGATAGGCGGCGATGACGGAGGAGTCGAGTTCGCGGGCGGCCTTGCGGAGGGCGTCGCCGTAGGCGGCGCAGCGGATGGCGAGCCGGTGTTCGGCGGGGGTTTCGAGGAGGCTCCAGTCGGGCTGTGCCTGGGGGGTCTCCTCGGCCTTGCGGAGCATGGAGGCGATGCGGGCGTAGGCGTAGAGGACATAGGGGCCGGTGTCGCCCTCGAATTTGATGGAGGCCTGGGGGTCGAATTTGATGGTGGTCTTGGGGTTGACCTTGAGGAGCATGAACTTGAGCGCGGCGATGGAGATGACGGCGGCGCGCTCGTCGAGGTTGTCGGGGAGGCTGTCGCCGGCGCGTTCGACGGTGGCCTCGCGGGCGAGGGCTTGCATCTCGTCCATGAGGTCGTCGGCGTCGACGACGGTTCCCTCGCGTGACTTCATCTTTCCGGAGGGGAGGTTGACCATGCCGTAGGCCATGTGGGTGAGCTTGTCGGCCCAGCCGTAGCCGAGGGCGCGGAGGATGTCGAAGAGGACCTTGAAGTGTCGGATCTGCTCGTCGGCGACGACCCAGATCTGCTGGTCGGGGTTGAAGTCGCGCTGCTTGAGGAGGGTGGTGCCGATGTCCTGGGTGACGTAGACGGAGGTGCCGTCCTTGCGGAGGACGACCTTGGAGCCCTGTGTGGCGTCGTCGAAGTCGAAGACGACGGCGCCGTCCTCGCGGCGGCGGAAGACGCCGCGCTCGAGTCCGTCGGCGACGATGTCCTTGCCGAGCATGTAGGTCTGAGACTCGAGGTAGAGCTTGTCGAAGCGGACGCCCATGCGGGCGTAGGTTTCGGCGAAGCCGTCGAAGACCCACTGGTTCATGGTCTGCCAGAGCTGTCGGACCTGCGGGTCGTTGTCCTCCCAGGCCTTGAGCATGGCCTGGGTGGCCTGTCCGATCTCGGTCTCAAGGAAGAGCTCGTCGTCGGTCTTGTCGGCGAGTTCGGGCTTCTGCTGGCGCAGTTCGGTGACCTGCCGCTTGAATTCGCGGTCGTAGGTGACGTAGAAGTCGCCGACGAGGTGGTCTCCCTTCTTGCCGGCGGTCTGTGGGGTGACGCCGTTGCCGAAGCGCTGGTAGGCGAGCATGGACTTGCAGATGTGGATGCCGCGGTCGTTGACGAGGTTGACGCGGATGACGTCGTGTCCGGCGGCCTCGAGGATGGAGGCGGTGGCCATGCCGATGCAGTTGTTGCGGACGTGTCCGAGGTGCTGCGGCTTGTTGGTGTTGGGGGCGGAGAATTCGATGAGGATGCGCCGGCGCTCGTCCTGGGGGAGCCTGGCGCCGTCGAGGATGGCGGTGGGGCTGGCGACGGTGTCGCGCATGAGGGCGTCGGTCTTGAGGGTGACGTTGACGAAGGCCTTGACGACGTCGGCGCTCTGGACATCGGGGTGCTGGAGGAGCCTGTCGCGGACCTGCTGTGCGACCTGCATGGGGTTCTGCCGGAGGGCCTTGGCGAAGGTGAAGCAGTTGACGGTGAGGTCGGCGCTGAAGTTGGGCGGGCAGATGTCGGCGGTGACGGGGATGCCGAAGTGCTGGGACAGATCCTGGAGGAAGGTGAAGTTCATGTTGCGGTTGTGTGTGGTGGGGGAGGGGCAGGTGGGTGGTGGTGGTGTGGGCGTGGGCGCGGCGGCGGTGTGGCCTGGTTCAGCGGAGCGGGCGGTCGCGTCGGATGGCGGCGGAGTTGCCGTGTCCGTCGAGTCCCTCGCGTCGGGCGAAGGTCTCGATGAGGGGGAGTTCTCGGAGGAGTGCGTCCTGGCCGTACTCGACCATGCTCATGCGGCGGAAGAAGAGCTCGACGGTGAGTCCGGAGAAGTAGCGTCCGGCGCCGCCGGTGGGGAGGACGTGGGAGGGGCCGGCGACGAAGTCGCCGACGGGCTCGGGAGTCCAGGGGCCGAGGAAGATGGCGCCGCAGGCCTGGACGCCCTCGGCGGTCTGCCGCGGGTTCTCGGTCATGATCTCGAGGTGCTCGGGGGCATAGTCGGTGGCGAGGCGGGTGGCCTGCTCGAGGGAGTCGACGGCGATGAGGAAGACGCCGTTGGAGAGGACTTTGCGGACGCATTCGCTGCGTGAGAGGCGCGCGCTCTGGGCGTCGAGCTCGTCGCGGACCTGGGCGATGAGTTCCTGGGAGGTGGCGACGAGGACGGCCTGCTCGCGTCCGGAGCCGTGTTCGGCCTGCGAGAGGAGGTCGGCGGCGATGTAGGCGGGGCTGGCGGTGTGGTCGGCGATGATCATGATCTCGGAGGGTCCGGCGACGAGGTCGAGGGCGACCTCGCCGTACATGAGTCGCTTGGCGGCGGTGACGTAGGCGTTGCCGGGGCCGACGATCTTCTCGGCCTTGCGGATGGTCTGGGTGCCGTAGCCCATGGCGGCGATGCCGTAGACGCCGCCGAGCCGGTAGACCTCGGTGACGCCGGCGGCGCGGCAGGCGAAGAGGATGGCGGGGTTGACGCGTCCGCCGGGGCCGGGCGGGGTGATGACGCAGATTTCGCGGACGCCGGCGGCGGCGGCGATGGCGGCGGTGTGGACGGTGGTGGAGACGAGTGGGGCGGTGCCTCCGGGGATGTAGCAGGCGACGCGGTCGAGGGGGGCGAACTTCTCGCCGAGGGTCACGCCTGGACGCGGCGAGAAGGACCAGGGCTGGGGGAGGCGCTGTCGCGAGAACTGGCCGACGTGTTCGACGGCGGCGCGGATGGCGGTCTTCGTCTCCTCGTCCATCTGGGCCTCGGCCTGGTCGAGCTCCGCGTCGGGGACGCGGAACTGGTCGGGGGTCAGGTCGGCGTGGTCGAACTTGGCGGCGTAGCGGGCGACGGCGGCGTCGCCCTCGCGGCGGATGTCGGCGAGGATGGGGGCGACGGCGGCGTCGATGGCGGGGTCGAACGCGGAGCGCTGGAGCAGGGGCTTGAGGTCGTCGCGGAAGGAGGGCGAGCTGGAGAGGAGGATTTTCATGGTGTCGGCGGGCAGAGGGGAGGCGGTTTCTATCGTGGGGGTGGCGCGCAGGCGCCGGATGGGGGGCGGGGACGGGGAGGCCGTCGCCGCCCGTCAGGAATGGTGGTGGTGGCCGCAGCCGCAGTCGCAGTCGTCGTCGTCGTCTGGGAGGTCATGTATTTCGAGGTCGTCGTCGCCCTTGGAGACGAGTTTGATGGAGGGGTCGACCTTGACGAGGACGAAGTAGTCGGCGTCCTTGAGGAGGGGCGTGCCGTCGGAGGGGAGGATGTTGCGGGCGGCGCTGGAGGGGATCTGGAAGAGGGTGCCGTCGTCGGCGACGCAGGCGATGCGTCCGTTGGTGACGGAGGCCCGTCCTCGGAGGCACTGGAGGCTGACCTTCTGGCTCTGCGGGTCGGTGACCTTGACGAAGACGACGCAGAGCTTGCGTCCCTCGAGCTGCTGTGGGGAGACCGTCATGGGCGTGTGGCGGGTGGTGGATGGGGTGGATGGGGGATGGATGGGGCGAATGGGGGGATGGATGGGGCGAAGGGGGCGGATGGGGCGAAGGGGGCGGATGGGGCGCACGGCGTCCGCCCCCGGCTCCAGTCGTTTGGCGCACAGTCTGACAATATAGCCTTTGAACGGCAAAACTCCAGCGTGGCGGTCATCTGGGGGAGGCGTGGTCAGTGTGCCTCCGCGGTGTCGATGAAGGCGTCCTGGAGGTCGCGGGTGAGGTCGTTGAAGCGTGTGTTCCAGCCGCAGACGCGGACTTGGAGGTTGCGGTGGCGTTCGGGGTTTTGCTGTGCGTCGCGGAGGACGGCGGGGTCGAGGACATTGAAGTGGACGAAGAGTCCGCCGACGTTGAAGTAGGTTCGGATGAGGGAGGGGATGACCTTGTGTCCGTCGGGTCCGGCGAGTGCGGAGGGGTGGAGGGTGACGTCGAGGACGGTGCCGTCGGGGCAGTCGGCGTGGGGGATGCGCGCGGCGGAGAGGAGCATGGCGGTGACGCCCTCGGTGTCGGCCCCGAGGGTGGGGTCGATGTTTTTGGAGAGGTTGGAGTGGGCGAGGCGTCCGTCGGGGGTGGCGCCGGTCTGCCGTCCGTAGTCGATGAAGTGGTCGATGGACCAGATGCCGCACTGGAAGTGGCCGCCCTTGGCGTTGGGCTCGCGGTTGATGCGGGCGGCGATGGCGGCGGCGAGTTCGGCGAGGAGGCTGTCGGCGGCGGGGTCGTTGTGTCCGTACTTGGGCGCCTTGGCGAGGAGTCGCCGCCGGAGCTGCTCGTGTCCCTGCCAGTTGTCGCGGAGGATGCGGCGGAGCTCGTCCCAGGAGACGAGATGGTGCTGGAAGACGGCGTAGTCGATGGCGGCGAGGGAGTCGGCGAGGGTGGCGATGGCGGCGCACATGATGCCGGAGGTGGCGTAGGTGGTACCGGCCTGGGAGACGTCTCGGCGGCTGTCGATGCAGCAGGTGAAGGAGCCGGAGAGGAAGGGCGAGGGGTTGACCTGTGGCCAGGCGCGCTCCCAGTCGCGGGCGGTGCGGCAGGTGTCGGCGACGATGGTGTCGAGGAGGTCGAGGGCGCGTTTTCTGACGTCGGCGAAGGAGCTCGGTGGCGTGGGGTCGTCGAGGATGAGTTCGGCGATGCGCGCGAGGTTGATGGTGGCGCTCATGGTGCAGGAGAGTTCCTTGCCCATGATGGCGGGCTCGTAGCAGCCGATGGGGAGGAAGTCGATGACGTCCTCGGGTCGCTTGCCGTGGCGGGTGAACATGTCGTAGGCGGTGTCGTCGTTGGCGAAGACGATGGCGTTCTGGCCGTGGCGGATGGCGTCGGCGAGAAGGTCGAGGCGCGCGTCCGAGGTTCCGCGGTGGACGCGGAAGGAGAGTTTGGGGTCGATGGCGGCTCGTTTCCGCCAGCAGTCGAAGGCGAGGTCGGTGAGTTCGTTGGCGAGGTCGTGTCCGTCGGGTGTCCGTCCGCCGAAGCAGATGTTGTTGCCGGCGCCGAAGTGCTGGGAGGAGAATTTGTCGAAGAAGAAGCAGGTGAGTTCGGCGGCCTGCTCGCGGGTGAGGATGCCGGCCTGGAGGTCGTGGCGGTAGAAGGGGAGGAAGAGCTGGTCGAAGGTGCCCTGGGAGCGGACGTACTCGCCCTCGATCTCCTGTATCTGGTTGAAGAGGAAGGCGAGCTGGAGGGCCTGGTGGTAGGTCTGCGGCGGGTTGTCGGCGATGGCGTCGAGGGTGTCGATGACGCGGACGGCGTGGGCTCTGCGGGCGGTGTCGGCGAGGCGGCGGACGTAGGCGGAGGCGGCGTCGTAGACGATGGTGACGGCGGTGAGGAAGTTGCGCTCGTCGTCGGACTGGGCGAGGGGGAGGGCGTTCTGGGCGCGGTCATGGAGTCCTCGGAGCCCAAGGGCGAGGATGCTTCTCCAGTCGGGTGAGGTGTGCGAGAGGTCGAGGGTGGGCCAGGCGACGTTGCGCGCGGCCCAGGGGCAGGGTTCGATGGCGTCGCCGGCCTGTCGTCTCCAGGTGCTCTGGAGGTGCCAGAGGAGCCGTCCGGAGTCGATGTGGTCGGCGAACCAGTCTTGCGGGTCGACGCGGAGCCGCGCGTGTCGGAGGATGAGTTCGAGGGCGCGGGCGCGGATGAGGATGCGGGGGGTGCCGTCGGCCTCGCCGTCGGCGACGAGCCGTTCGAGTTGCGGGCGGAGCTGTTCTGCGCTTTGTCCGGATGCGTCGTCGAAGGGGATGTCGGGGCTGTACTGGCGGTCTAGGCTGTCCCTGACTTGGTCGTAGGTGTTCCAGAGTTGGGTCATGGGGGTCTTCCTGGGGGTGGCGTGGGGTCAGTAGGCCTGTGGGATGGGGATGCCCTGGAGGTCTGGGCTCTGGGTGTCCTTGGCGAGCTCGACGGAGGCGTGCCAGAGTCGTGGGGAGCCGTCGGCGGCGCGGTGGAGGTGGCGGACGAGGTTGAGTGCGCGGACGCCGGCGTCGACGTCGAGTCCGTTCTGGGAGAAGGTGGCGTAGCAGGAGCGGAGGAAGTCGGCGTAGGCGCGACGGGCGCGCTGGAAGTCGGTGGCCATTTCCGAGGCGGAGATGCAGGCGGCGACGATGTGCGCGGCCTCCTGGGTCTGCTGGGGCGTGAACCAGAGCTTCTGTCCTTCGCGCGGGGTTCGCTCGGCGGTGAGTCGGGGCTGGCTGTTGCCGTGGGGGGCGAGTGAGGCGCAGGAGGGGGCGAGGAGGAGCGCGGCGGCGAGGGCGAGGAGGTGGGCGTGCTGGAGGCGCATGGTGGCTAGCTTTCGCATTTGTAGGAGATGGTGAGGAGGTCTGGGAAGCGGTCGAGGAGTTCCTGTGTGAGCTTGAGGCAGGCGTCGGGCTGGCGCAGGCTGATGGAGGTGTCGAGGAAGAAGGTGGCGCGGTAGACGGTGGCGGTCTCGGTGTTGGCGACGCTGAGGTTGAGGGAGGCGATGTCCAGCTTGTAGGCCTGCTCGAGGAAGCCCTTGACGTCCTCGAGGCGTGCGCTGCTGCGGGCCTCGACGAGGAGCTGGAAGGGGTAGAGGCGATGGAGCTTGAGCTCGAGCCACTTGCCGGAGAAGATGACGAGGAGTCCGAGGAGGGCGATGAGGACGGCGGGGAGGCAGAGTCCGATGCCGCAGGCCATGCCGAGTGCGGCGACGAACCAGAGGCAGGCGGCGGTGGTCAGTCCCTTGACGGAGAAGCCGGTCTTGATGATGGTTCCGGCGCCGAGGAAGCCGATGCCGGAGACGACCTGCGCGGCGATGCGGCTGATGTCCTTGGAGTAGACGAGCTGCTCGGTGTCGGCGGGCATGGAGATGAGGACGGAGTTGATGGTGAAGAGCGCGGAGCCGATGGCCACGAGGGTGTGGGTTCGCAGGCCGGCGGCACGTCCGTGGATGTCGCGTTCGAGACCGATGAGGGCGCCGCAGAGGGCGGAGACCAGGATGCGCCGGAACAGCTCCAGCAGCAGGGGAAGGCTCAGGTTGAACATGGGAGGGGCAGGAGTTGGGGGAAAGGGGTTGACTGGACGGCTGGCAGATTCCTGATGGGTGAAACTCTGATTCTCGTTCAGGTATGTGCCGGAAAAGGATAAAATAGATGCTCTTTTGGCCGTGTCAAGCGTGTGTCCTGGCGGCGTCCGGCTCGGGTGGGGGGCTAGGCTACTGGCGGTGTCCGATGGGTTGTCCGACGATGTCGTCGAGGCTGACCTGTCCGTGGAGGTGTTCGGCGAGGGGCATGGCCCGGTTGTCGCCGGCGACGAAGGCGTGTCCGGGGCGGACGGTCTCGGGGGGGCGGTTCCAGTCGCAGGCGGCGTGTGGCGGGAGCCAGGGCTCGTGTCGTGGCTGTCCGTTGACGAGGAGCTGTCCGTTGGCGAAGGCGACGGTCTCGCCCTCGGTGGCGAGGACGCGCTTGAGGAGCATGACGTCGTGTCCGCTGTAGGCGATCATGACGATGTCTCCGGGCTTGGGCGGATGGTTTCGGAAGGCGGGTGTCCAGCAGAGGAGGAGCTGTCCGGTGCGGAAGGTTGGGAGCATGGAGTCGCCGTTGACGTAGGCGGGGATGCAGAGGGTGGAGAAGAGCCACCAGGCTCCGGCGGCGACGAGGGCGAGCCGGAGCAGGAAGGGCCAGGTGAGCCTGGGGAGGACGAACTGGCGGAGCCAGTGGGGGGCGGCGTGGCCGTGTGGGGGGTGCGGGGAGGTCATGGGGTGGTGTCGTGCGGGTCGTCGCGGAGATGCCCGTCGCGGTGGATGTGGACGCTCTGGGCGAGGCCGGCGAGGATCATGGTTGAGAGCATGAAGGAGCCGCCGTAGGAGACGAAGGGGAGGGGGATGCCGATGATGGGGGCGGCCTGGACGGTCATGGCGATGTTGACGAAGACGTGGGTGGCGAGGATGGCGGCGACGCCGGCGGCGAGGCAGATGCCGAATTCGTCGGCTGCGAGGAGTGCGGTTCGGCAGCAGCAGAGGATGAAGCCGATGAAGGCGACCATGAGGGTGGCGGCGCCGAAGAAGCCGGTCTCCTCGGCGATGACGGAGAAGATGAAGTCGGTGGGGGCGACGTTCTTGGGGAGGTACCCGAGGATGTGTTGGGTGCCCTTGAGGTATCCCTTTCCGGTCATGCCTCCGGAGCCGATGGCGAGGAGGCTCTGGAGGGCGTTCCAGTTGTCGCGTGGGCGGTTGGCGTCCTGGGCGAAGAACTGGTCCTGGCGGCGGCGGAGGGCGTCGAGCTGGGCATCGGGGACGAAGGGGGCGATGGCGACGATGGCGGCGTGCGCGGGCGGTTCGAGGAAGACCTTGATGCGTGTCTGCTGGTAGGGGCTGAGGCGGAGGTAGAGGACAGGGGCGAGGGTGATGGCGGTGGCGGCGGCGAGGAGGAGCCAGCGCCAGCGCAGTCCCTTGAGGAAAGCGATGGTGAGGCTGACGGGGAGGAAGACGAGTCCGGTGCCGAAGTCGGGCTGGAGGAGGACGAGGGCGAAGGGGGGGAGGGCGATGAGGCCGACGAGGAGCCAGCTGGGGACGGGGCTGCGCCGCCAGGCGGGGTGGGTGACGGCCCAGGCCATGAAGAGCAGCGTGGCGGGCTTGGCGAACTCGGCGGGCTGGATGTTGATGCCGGCGCCGAGGCGGAGCCAGCTGCGGGCGCTGTTGATTTTGAGTCCGACGAGGAGGACGAGGATGAGGAGGAGGAGGCTGAAGGCGTAGAGGAGCCAGCTGAAGTGTCCGAGGCGGTGGTAGTCGGTGAGGGCGCAGAAGAGGTAGAGGACGGTTCCGGCGGCGAGCCAGGCCACCTGCATGTACCATTTGGTGGCCATGTCGCCGCCGATCTCGACGCCGACGCCGTAGATGAAGGCGATGCCGGTGAGGAGGAGCAGCAGATGGAAAAGGAGCGCGAGCTTGTCCAGTCGTCCGAGGCGCTGCAGGCAGTCTCTCCAGGCGGAGTCTCTCATGGTGTGGGTTTCTCCCTGGGTGGGTCAGCGGATGACCTGCCGTTCCTCGGCGGCGGCGAGTCGCCAGTCGCCGTCGCGCCTGCGGAAGGTGAGGAAGACGGGGCGCGACTCCTCGATGGCGTCGCCGTAGGTGCTGGTGGCCTTGAGGGTGGCGAAGCAGGCGAGCCGCGCGGTGTCGGGCTGGGGGAAGGTGATGTCGACGCCCCGGACGCCGATGTCGATGGTGCGGCACATTCTGCGGAGGGAGGCGTAGAGGGACAGCGCCTGGTCGGCGGGGTATTCCTGGTCGAGGTCGGGGAGTCGGTGCTGGCGGAGCGAGGCGCGGACGCGGATGGCGTCGTCGAGGCAGAGGGTGAGTGCCTGGTGCTTGGCGAGCATGGCGATGTTGCCCTCGCCGGCGGGCTTGGTGACGCTGGCGACGATGGTGTCGAGGCGCTTCTGGACGGCGCGCCGGTCGGCGTCGCGGAAGACGAGCCACCAGAGTGCGGCGGCGGCGGCGAGTGCGGCGGCGGCGAGTGCGAGCCAGCGTTGGGGTGAGGTCATGGGGTGTTCTCCGGGTCGGGGAAGAGGTGGGCGTTGAGCCAGCGGTGGAAGTCGGGGTCGGTGAGGGTGGGTGTCCAGGCGTCGTGGGCGACGCCGGGGAATTCGGTGTGGTGGAGGTCGGCGCCGAGCTGCCGGAGTGCGTCGGCCATGCGCCGTGCGCTGTCGGGGAGGACGCAGGTGTCCTGTTCGCCGTGGGTGATCCAGAGGTGGGTCTTGGCGGCCTGCGGCGCGGTGGCGGGGTCGGCGGCGCCGCAGATGGGGAAGGCGGCGCGGAAGAGTCCGGGTCGTCTGGCGAGGAGATCCCAGGTGGCGTAGCCGCCCATGGAGCCGCCGCCGACGGCGAGGCGCCGGCGGTCGACGGGGAGGTCCTCCAGGAGGGTGTCGAGCAGCTCGAGGCAGAGCGCCATGGGGGCGGTGGGCTCGGGCGAGAAGCGGAAGTCGGTTCCCTGCCAGGAGTCGCCGTGCTCGATCCAGTGGGGTGAGACGGGGCACTGCGGGGCGACGATGAAGAGGTCGTCGAGGCGGGCCTGCGGCTGCGAGGCGTAGAGTCCGGCGAGGAAGAGCTGCTGGAGGTTGTCGGAGCCGAGGCTGCCGGCGCCGTGCATGAGGAGGAGGAGGGGATGTCGGCGGCCCCGGCGGACGGTGGTGGGCGCGTGGAGGCGGAAGGGGAGGGAGCCCCGGTCGCCGACGAAGGTGTGTGGGGCGAAGCGCTGGGCGGCCCAGTCGCGTGTCTGGTCGTTGTCCATGGCGGTGGCCTGCGGTTGGTTGGGGGGGGGACTTAGGGGAGCATTTCGAGGACGAGCCTTGCGGCGTCGGGGTGCGCCTCCTGGATGGAGACGCGGATGTGGTCGCCGGGGCGGAGGTGCTCGCGGGCGAAGACGGTTCCCCTGACGCAGAGCTCGTCGAGTTCGCCGAGGATGAAGCTGCCCTCGGTTCGGAGGATGGTGGCGGTGGCCTGGGTGCCGATGAGGTTGCGTCGGATGTACTCGAGTGTCCAGTAGGTGTTGGCCTCGCGTTCGAGGGCCTTGTTCTGCGCGGCGGTGTGGTCGACGTTGTCGAGGACGGTGAAGAGCTCCTCCTGGCGGTAGGGGAGGGGGAGTCCGCGGAGGTGGGCGGAGAGCTGGCGCTGGATGATGAGGTCGGCGTAGCGCCGGAGGGGGGAGCTGGCCTGGGTGTAGAGGTCGAGGCCGAGTCCGAAGTGGGGTGCGGGGTAGGTGGAGAGGCGCGAGCGCTGCATCTTGCGGACCTGCTGGTCGAAGACGTAGGCGTCGTAGGTGTGGACGGACTCGACGGGGTGGGCCGGCTTGTCCTGGGCGCGGTAGATGATGGGGATGTCGTTGATGAGGGCGTAGCGCGCGGCGAGGTTGTTGCAGAGGATCATGAGTTCGCTGACGAGGCAGTGGGAGGGGGTGTTGGTCTCCATGCGCTTGATGGAGATGTCGCCGTCGTGGACGCGGATCTTGAACTCGGGTCTGTTGAGGGTGACGGCGCCGTCCTCCTCGCGGTCCCGGCGGAGCTTGCGGGCGAGGCGGGCGAGGCTGCGGAGCGCGTCGGGGATGTCGCCCTTGGCGTTGAGGATGAGGTCGTCGGCCTGCTCGTAGGTGAGTCTCTGGGTGATGGTGGCCTGTGCGGGTGCGAGGGACCAGTCGACGAGCTCGAGGTCTCGGTCGAAGAGGGCGTTGAAGGCCATGCAGGGTCTCACCTGGTCCTGAACGAGCGAGGCGAAGTTGAAGGAGAGGGACTCGGGGAACATGGTGACGGTGGTGGTGGGCAGGTACATGGAGAGGGGGCGCTCGACGGCGGCCTCGTCCAGGGGGGAGTCCTTGGGGACGAAGGAGGCGGGGTCGGCGATGTAGATGCCGACCTCGAGCTCGCCCTCGTCGTTGAGGCGGCAGGAGAGGGCGTCGTCGATGTCCTTGGTCTCGATGTCGTCGATGGAGAAGATGGTTCGTCCGGCGCAGTCGAGCCGCGCGGGGTCCGGGGTGTAGGGCGTCAGGTGCTCGGCGGCCTCGAGTGTCTGGGGGGAGAAGCCGGCGTGGATGCCGTTGGCGAGGAGGAATTCGTCGGCGCCCTCGGGGTAGCGTCCGACGAGCTTGAGGAGTCGGATGGCGAGTTCGCGGAGGGGTGTCTTGCTGCCGAGGGAGTTGAGGAGGGCGACGCCGTCGGACTGGAAGCCGAGGAGGAGGTAGTCGGTGAGCTGCCGGACGAGCGTCTCCTGCTCGTCGGGGACGTCGGCGGCCTTTTCGGCGAGGACGTCGCGGAGCCACTGCGCGGAGCGCTCGCGGAGGGCGGCGCGTTCGGCGCGGGCGTTGCGGAGCCGGAGGATCTCGGCGGTCTCCTCGGGGGTTCTGGGGAGGAAGTCGAGTCCGTTGCGCCGGAAGCGGAGGGTGTCCTCGGCGAGCTTCCGCGCCATGGCGGAGAGGTGGAGCGGCGCGGTGTCGCCGAAGTAGGTCTCGGTGATGGCTCGGAGGTTCTGTCCGCCGCCCTGCTCGATGAGGTCCTGGTGGAGGAGGTCGAGGTCGATGTCGTCCATGGCGGCGCGGATGTCGGCCATGGTGCGTGAGAGGGCGGCGGTGGCGTCGGCGCCGGCGAGGCCATGGGCGGCGATGACCTGCTTGGGCGTGACCTTGTCGGTGTGCCCGGCGACGCCGGTGGTCTGGAAGCGCTCGGCTCCGGCCTTGGAGACGACGCCAAGGGCGATGTCGTTGCTGCTGAAGTAGTCGACGATGGTCTGTGCGGGGAATTCCATGGGTGCTGCGGTTCGGGGGATCGGTGCGTGCGGGGTGCGTGGGAGGGGTGCCCCGTGGCGCGGGGCGCGGTTCAGTCATGGGGCACAATATACCATGTGAAGCGGGGGTGTGCGCATGGGGGGGCGGAAAAAAGTGCCGCGCCGCGGGGGAACATGGCGCGGGCGGGTTGCAGAAGGTGCTAGGCCAGCTACATTAAGCGCCTGTTGCCGCGCGTGAGGTCACGCGGGTTCCGGCGGACGTCCGCCGGTGGAACGAGAACGATCATCAAAGAGAAGGGATTGACCATGAAGAGACTGATGAGGCTGATGGGCGTCGCGGCGGTCTGCGCGCTCGCGCTGTGTGGTTGCAACAAGGAGACGGGGAAGACCTTCACCGTCGGCTTCGACGCCGAGTTCCCCCCGTATGGCTTCAAGGACGCCAAGACGGGCGACTACCGCGGCTTTGACCTCGACCTGGCGGCCGAGGTGGCGAAGCGCAACGGCTGGACGCTCGTCAAGAAGCCCATCGTCTGGGCCGCCAAGGACAGCGAGATCAACGCCGGCACCATCGACTGCATCTGGAACGGCTTCACCATGACCGAGGAGCGCAAGGACCAGTACACCTGGACGGAGCCCTATGTCATGAACAAGCAGCTCGTCCTCGTCCGCAAGGACAGCCCCATCAAGGGCCTGGACGACCTGAAGGGCAAGGTCATCGTCGCCCAGGACGGCTCCTCCGGCGCCGAGGCGCTCGACGGGTACCTCAAGGGACGCCAGGAGAAGGACGCCACGTTCAAGGCCAAGGAGGTCAAGCTGGTCCCCGACTACAACACCGCCGGCACCATGCTGGAGACCGGCGCCGTCGACGCCATCGCCCTGGACAGCGCCGTCGCCGAGGAGCTCCGCTCCAAGAGCAACGGCAAGTTCGTCATCCTCGACGAGAAGCTGGCCGACGAGCTGTTCGGCATCGGCTTCAAGAAGGGCAACACCGCGCTGCGTGACCAGGTCCAGAAGACCCTGAAGGAGATGGTCAAGGACGGCACGGCCGCCAAGATCGTCGACGCCTGGCACGCCAACAAGGCGGACAAGGGCGACGGCATCGTCTTCATCCTCAAGGCCGAATGAGGCGTCAGACGGCCTGACGGCCGGCCGGCGGCCCTCCCGTCCCCCCCGGGAGGCCGGCGGTCCGGCCGCCTTGTCTTTTTCCCCGTGTCCCGCGCCGGAGCGCGGCGGTCTTCCGCCCCCGCCGCCTCCCGTCTCGGGATGGCGCGGCGGGCCGGGCAACGGCGAGGCGCGGCGAGTGTGCGACTGTGAGTGTGTAGTGTGAGTGTGTGGCGGTAGCAGCGAGCGGGAGGCGACGACCCAACCCTATGCCGGACTTTTCCAATGTGGAGCTGATAGCCAGGCAACTGCTTGGCGGACTGTGGATTTCCGTACAGATCTTTGTGCTGACGCTGGTGTTCACCTTTCCGTTTGGTCTGGTGGTGGCGCTGGGTCGGATGAGCCGGAATGCGGTGCTGCGGAATGTGACGCGCATCTATGTGTCGGTGATGCGCGGGACGCCTCTGATGCTGCAGCTGCTGGTGGTCTTCTTCGGGCCGTACTACCTGTTTGGGGTCTCGCTGAGGAACTATCCGCCCTTTGTGGCGGTGATTGTGGCGTTTGTGCTGAACTACTCGGCGTACTTCGCGGAGATTTACCGTGCGGGCATCACGTCGATACCGGTGGGGCAGTACGAGGCGGCGACGGTGCTGGGCTACACGAAGGCGCAGACGTTCTTCAAGATCATCCTGCCGCAGGTCATCAAGCGGATTGTGCCGCCGGTGACGAACGAGGTCATCACGCTGGTGAAGGACACGTCGCTGGCGCAGGTGCTGGCGGTCCAGGAGATGTTCACGATCGCGAAGCAGTTGGCGAACGCGCAGTCGTCGATGGTGGCTCTGGTGGTCGCCGGCGTCTTCTACTATGTCTTCAACTTCGTGGTGGCGCTCGTGATGGAGCGCATCGAGGCCCGCCTCGACTACTACCGCTGAGCGCGGGGGAGAGAACGCAACTATGGCTGTACTGAGGATAGAGAATCTGCACAAGAGCTTCGGGACGCTGGACGTGCTGAAGGGGCTGTCGCTGTCGGTCGAGCAGGGCGAGGTGGTGGCGGTCATCGGGCCGTCGGGCTCGGGGAAGTCGACGCTGCTGCGGTGCGCGACGCTGCTGGAGACGATGGACCGCGGGACGCTGGCGTTCGGCGACAGCGTGGTCGCCCGCGAGGGCGCCGATGGGCGCAGCGTCTATGTGGGGAAGAACGAGCTGCGCCAGGTGAAGGCGCTGTTCGGGCTCGTCTTCCAGAACTTCAACCTGTTTCCGCACTACTCGGTGCTCAAGAACATCATCGACGCGCCGATCTGCGTCCAGCGCCGCCGTCCGGACGAGGTGCGCGAGGAGGCGCTGGCCCTGCTGGACAAGATGGGGCTGAAGTCAAAGGCGGACGCCTACCCGTTCCAACTGTCGGGCGGACAGCAGCAGCGCGTCTCCATCGCCCGCGCCCTCATCAACCATCCCGAAATCCTCTTCTTCGACGAGCCGACGTCGGCGCTCGACCCCGAGCTGACCGGCGAGATCCTCAAGGTCATCCGCCAACTGGCGGCCGAGCACATGACGATGGTCATCGTCACGCACGAGATCGACTTCGCGCGGAACGTGGCGGACCGCGTCGTCTTCATGGCGGGAGGCGTCATCGTCGAGCAGGGACGCCCCGCCGATGTCCTGGACCATCCGCAGCAGGAGCGCACCCGCGCGTTCCTGGCGAAGATGTCCAGCGTCAACCCGTGAGCCGTATGCAGGAAGGAAGCAAGCAAGGAGGAATCGCCCATGCGTCTGATTGCCGACGAGAAAGTCATCTGCGCCTCGCCTGACCCCGCCAACGTCTACCTCTACACGCCGGCGCTGCTGGAGGGCTTCGGCGGCCGGCTGGTGGCCGCCGTCGACTTCGGCGGGCCTGGGACGGCCATCCTGGACGGGCCGCGCTCGACGCTGGGCGACTATCCGTCGGGGAACCAGGTGCGAGTGCTGGTGAGCGACGACCGCGGCGAGACCTGGCGCGAGACGGGCGCCCGTCTGCCCATGATGCACGAGATGCTGTTCCGCGCCGGGGCGTCGCTCTATATGATAGGCCACACCGGGAAGCTGGTCATCACGCGCAGCGACGACAACGGCGAGACCTGGACGGAGCCGTCCGTCCTCTGCGACCGGCCCCGCTGGCACCAGAGCTGCGGCACCGTCGACCATCGGCACGGCAAGGTGTACCTGACCTACGAGAAGTGGATCTACGAGGGCCATCCCTGGCCGGGCGTCGCGCCGGTGCTGCTCAGCGCCTGCGAGGACGACGACCTGACCCAGGCCCGCGCCTGGACGTTCTCGCGCCCGTACAACCCCGACGGGGCGCTGGCGGCTTCCCAGCCGTCGGGAGTCCAGCAGCTGCCGGTCTCCTACGACCGCGCGCCCGCGCCCGGCATCCTGGAGACGAGCACGCTGCGCATCTACGACCCGCGCCATCCGTTCTACGACCCGGAGGACCGCACCGTCATCCTGCTCATGCGCGCCAACACCGGCTACCCGGACATCGGGGCCATCCTCAAGGGCGTCGAGAAGCCTGACGGCTCCCTGGAGATCAGCCGCATCCGGACGCCCCACGGCAGCGAGCTGTTCCTGCTCCATGTGCCGGGCGGAGACCTCAAGTTCCATCTGGCCTATGACGAGCAGACACGGCTGTACTGGATGGTCCACTCCCAGATTGACGGGCGCATGAACGAGCGTCGCCGGCTGGGGCTGTCCTACTCGCCCGACCTCATCCGCTGGACGTGCGCCGGACTCGTCGCCGTCGGCCCCTGCGACCGCGGCTCCCGCCACTACGCCACCCTGGTCATCAGCGGCGACGACCTCTTCATCCTCAGCCGCTCCGGAGACGAGCGCGCCAAGAACCCCCACGACAACAACCTCACCACCTTCCACCGCGTGCGCGACTTCCGGCGACTGGCGGAGGACTGACGGCGATGGGTGTCCTGCTGCGCCTGGCCATGCTCTGTATGCCGCTGGGCATCCTGGCGGCGGAGACCGTATGGTATGTGCCGGGCTGGCTACGCTGCGGCTCCCCCGACGAGAAGGTGCTGGCCGAACTGCGCCTGGCCTTCCCGCAGGCGAAGGTGGTCTTCCGTGACTGGGACGGCAACGGACTCTGGGGCGACAGCGTCCGCAACGCCGACCTCCACGCGCAGGCGCTGCTGCGCGAACTGGAGCGCCTGACGCCCGCCGAACGCGCCTCGCTGACGCTCGTGGGCCATTCGCTGGGCGGACGCACCACGGTGCGGCTGCTGGCGGCGATGGCGTCGCGCGGACTGAACGTGCGACGGGCCATCCTGCTTGGCGCGGCCATTCCCTACACGGACCGCGACCTGACGCGGATGACGGCGGCGAGCCAGGAGCCCGTGCTCAACCTGTGCAATCCCGAGGATGTGACGCTGCGCTATCTCTATACGCTCTTTGGCGGCGAGCCGGCGCCGGCGCTGGGCGCGAACGGAACCACCTATCGGCTGGAGCACTATGTTGAGCAGGTTGTGCCGCAGCGTGTGGTCGAGGACGTCTCCTTCGGCTCGCCGCTGAAGGACGTGCGGCTGGTGAAGCAACTGGCCCAGCATCACGCCCTGTTCTATGCGAATTGGCTGCGACGGGTGTGCACGGGACAGGCGGAGGCGTCATCATCGCCGCCGCTGGTGCCCCAGGGCGCCGTGAACCTGCGCCTTGGTGTGATGGACGCCAAGGTCTGGTGGGAGGTGCTTGATGCCCGCCAGGGCTGGCAACTGCAGCGCAACCGCCTCACGGGACTGTGCCGCATCCTCAGCCCCTGCGGACAGCGTGAGGCCTGGGGAGACGAGGCCACCCTGAGGCGCTCCTTCAGGAAAGTCCTGGAACAGCTCCCCGGACAGAATTGAGGACGCCGCATTCCGCCGAGCGGGGCGAGGCGGCGCCTAGAACCCTATGTGCCTTTTGCGGAGGACGCCTAGGGCAATGAGCCCTATGAGCCCTATGGGAAAAAACACACAAAACACACAAGACGAGAGTGACGAGAAGAAAGCAACAGGAAAAACGCCGAGCGAAGCGAGGCGGCGGAAGATCCCCTCCACTGGGCTGGAAGTTCTCCGCGCGGAAGCGCGGGATG
>CALZPA010000007.1 GCA_945827525.1 uncultured Lentisphaeria bacterium
CCGGTGTCCCCCGCGTTCCGCGGGGCGTGGGGGGCGGCGTCATCCGGGGGGATGAGGAGTTAGAATATAGTTTAGTTTTTGCTTTAATTCAAGGGGGAGGGCGTGTGTGCGGGGGAGGGCGGTTGCCGCATGGAAAATCTCGCAAGTGGTGCTAGGTTATGCGGGAGAGGACAGGGGGGCGTCGGACAGGCTCCGGCGTCTCGACGCGAGGACATGGCACGGAAGCAATGGAGGCATAGGAAGACATGATGGTTCGAGGCAGTCAGGCATGGATGATGGTGGGGCTGGCGCTGGCCGGCGGCCTGGTCGGGAGTCCGGTGGAGGCGCAGGCGCAGGCGGCGCCTGCGTCTGAGGTGCAGGCTCAGGTGGCGGAGCAGACGCTGTTTGCGCCTGGGATGGCTCTGGGCGAGGGTCGTCTGGAGCTGCGCTTCGCGGAGGCGCGGGTGACGGAGCGCGGGACGCTGCGCATCCGGCTGAAGCCGGGGACCGAGTGGCCGGAGGTGTGTCTGCGCGCGCCGGACGGCAAGTGGGATGTCTCGCGGTTCGGCTATCTGAACATGCGTGTGTCCAACGTGGGGCCGGCGGCGGCGGGCATGGGCTGGCGCATCGACAACAAGGGCGCGGACGGCAGCCGGAACTGCCTGCAGGTCTTCGGCAATGTCGTGCCTGGGCAGAGCTACGAGTACATCGTGCCCATCGTGCGCGGGACCAGCGACGGACTCAAGGTCAAGATGTTCGGCATGCGCGGGTATCCGCCCGAGATCGGCGGCGGCATGGGCGGCGGACGCAGCATCGACCCGTCGCGCGTCCTGTGCGTGCGGATGTTCGGCCACAATCTGACGGAGCCCATCGAGATGGAGATCGAGCGCATCTGGGCGTCCGGCACGCCGGGGAAGCAGGCCGAGTTCAGGCAGGTCGACCCGGACAGGTTCTTCCCGTGCATCGACACGTTCGGGCAGTTCATCCACCGCGAGTGGCCGGGCAAGGTCCACAGCCTGGACGAGCTGCGCGGGCGCATCGCCGAGGAGGAGCGCGACCTGGCGGCGCATCCGGGGCCGCAGGGCTGGAACCGCTGGGGCGGCTGGGCCGACGGCCCGCAGCTCAAGGCCACCGGCTTCTTCCGCGTCGAGAAGTACCAGGGCAAGTGGTGGCTCGTCGACCCCGACGGACGGCTCTTCATCAGCCATGGCGCCGACTGCGTCACCTACGGCAACTCGACCCCCATCGACGACCGGGAGCACTGGTTTCAGGACTTCCCCGGGAACGACGAGGCGTTCAAGTCGTGCTGGGGCACGCAGGGGCACGTCGTCAACGGGTACTACCAGGGCAAGAGGCCGCGCACGTTCGACATCTCACAGGCCAACGTCAGGCGCAAGTACGGCGAGGACTGGTTCGCGCGCTTCAGCGACGTCACGCATCGCCGGCTGCGCTCGTGGGGCATGAACACTATCGCCAACTGGTCGAACGAGCGCATCTACCTGCAGCGGCGCACGCCGTACTTCGCCTGCCTGGGCACGTCCGGACGGCGGCTGGAGGGTAGCAGGGGCTACTGGGGCAAGTTCGTCGACGTGTTTGCGCCGGAGTTCGCGGAGAGCATCCGGAAGAGCATCCGGGGGCAGGTCGGCAAGAGCGCGAACGACCCCTGGTGCATCGGCTACTTCGTGGACAACGAGATGTCGTGGGGCGGCGAGCTGGATTTGGCGAAGGCGGCGCTGATGTCCCCGGCGGAGCAGCCGGCCAAGTGCGTCTTCGTGGATGACCTGAAGGCCAAGTACGGCGATGACATCGCGAAGCTGAACGCGGCCTGGGGGACGGCGCACGCCTCCTGGGACGCGCTGGTGGCCTCACGGGAGGAGCCGCCGGCGGCGGCGCGCCAGGATCTCCTCGACTTCACCCGCAAGACGGCGCGGCAGTACTTCCGGACAGTCCGCGACGCCATCCGCGAGGTCGCGCCGAACCAGCTCTACGCGGGCTGCCGCTTCGCCTGGTCCAACCGCGTCGCCACCGAGACCGCCGCCGAATTCTGCGACATCGTCAGCTACAACCTCTACCGCCGCGACGTCTCCGCGTTCCGCTGCACCAGCGGCAAGGATGTGCCGGTCATCATCGGCGAGTTCCACTTCGGCGCGCTCGACCGCGGCATGTTCCACACGGGCCTCGTCTCGACGCCCAGCCAGGAGGCCCGCGCCCAGGCCTACTACACCTATGTCGCCGGGATGCTGCGCAACCCGCAGCTCGTCGGCTGCCACTGGTTCAAGTACATGGACGAGCCCTGCACCGGACGCGGGCTCGACGGCGAGAACTACCAGATTGGCTTCCTCGACATCGCCGACACCCCCTACCAGGAGACCGTCGACAAGTGCCGCGAGGTCGGGTACCAGATGTACCGGCTGCGGCTGGAGGCCAGCCCCGAGCAGAAATGAGAGACAAGAGCAGAGAGGAGAATCACGGACATGCAGCTTTCACCGATGATGAGTGGCGTCATGCTGAGCATGGCGCTGAGTGCGGGCGTGGCGCTGGCCGCGCCGGAGCTGACGCTGTTTGACTTCCGGCAGCCGTTGCCGGAGGGCGTCCTGGAGACGCGCAGCGCGACGGCGACGGTGACGGAGCAGGGGCGTCTGCGGCTGACCCTGACGCCGGACCCGGGGAACCCCTGGCCGGGCATCACGCTCAAGGCGCCCGGCGGCAAGTGGGATCTATCCAAGTATGGCTTCATCCACCTGCGCGTGTCGAATGGCCCGACGGCGGGCGCCGTCGGCTTCCGTGTGGACAACGTCGGCGCGGACGGCAACCGCAACTGCCTGCAGCAGATCCAGGACGTCGTGGCGGGCCAGAGCTACGAGTTCGCGGTGCCGCTGACGGTGGCGGGGCAGATGTCGGTGCGGATGTTCGGCATGCGCGGGTATCCGGTCGAGGTGGGCGGCTCCGCCGGCGGCCAGAGCCTCAATCCGAGGGAGGTGATCGGGGTGTTGGTGTTCACGCACCAGCTGCGCCAGCCGCTGACGTTCGAGGTCGAGCGCATCTGGGTCTCCGGGACGGCGCCGCGCCGCGAGGAGCGCTTCAACGAGCAGAACTTCTTCCCGTGCATCGACACGTTCGGGCAGTTCATCCACCGCGAGTGGCCGGGCAAGGTCCACAGCCTGGACGAGCTGCGCGGGCGCATCGCCGAGGAGGAGCGCGACCTGGCGGCGCATCCGGGGCCGCAGGGCTGGAACCGCTGGGGCGGCTGGGCCGACGGCCCGCAGCTCAAGGCCACCGGCTTCTTCCGCGTCGAGAAGTACCAGGGCAAGTGGTGGCTCGTCGACCCCGACGGACGGCTCTTCTTCAGCCACGGGCCCGACTGCGTCGGCGAGAAGAACTACACGCCCATCGACGAGCGCGAGCACTGGTTCCGGGACTTCCCCGGCCGCGACAGCGCCTACAAGGCGTTCTGGGGCAAGCAGTGGCATGTCGTCAACGGACACTATCAGGGCAAGCAGCCCCGCACGTTCGACATCTCCTCGGCCAACCTCATGCGCAAGTACGGCGACGGCTGGTTCGAGAAGTATGTGGACCGGACGCACCGCAGGCTGCGCTCCTGGGGCATGAACACCATCGCCAACTGGTCCGACCCCGCCATCTACCTGACGCGGCGCACGCCGTACTTTGTCTGCCTGGGGACGCCCTGCCGCCCCCTGGAGGGCTCGACCGGGTACTGGGGCAAATTCAAGGATGTCTTCGACCCGTCCTTCGCGCAGGGCATCCGCGAGCAGCTCCGCGCCCAGGTCGGCAAGAGCGTCAACGACCCCTGGTGCATCGGCTACTTCGTGGACAACGAGCTGTCGTGGGGTGACGAGACGAGCCTGGCCGTCGGGGCGCTGCGCTCGCCCGCCGACCAGCGAGCCAAGCAGGAGTTCCTGCGTGACCTTCAGGCCAAGTACGGTGACATCGCGGCGCTGAACCGCGCCTGGGGCACGGCGCACGCCTCCTGGCAGGCCCTGCTCGAGTCGCGCGAGGCGCCGCCCGAGCCGGAGCGCGCGAAGGCCGACCTGCTGGCGTTCAACGCCAGGATGGCCGCCGTCTACTTCCGCACCATCCGCGACGCCATCCGCGAGGCCGCGCCGAACCAGCTCTATGCCGGCTGCCGCTTCGCCTGGGTCAACGGGCAGGTCGCCAAGGTCGCCGCGCAGTTCTGCGACATCGTCAGCTACAACCTCTACCGCACTGACGTCTCCGCGTTCCGCTGTCTCAGCGGCGCCGACGTCCCCACCATCATCGGCGAATTCCACTTCGGCGCGCTCGACCGCGGCATGTTCCACACGGGCCTCGTCTCGACGCCCTCCCAAGAGGCCCGCGCCCAGGCCTACCGCAGCTACGTCGCCGGCGTCCTGCGCAACCCCCAGTTCGTCGGCTGCCACTGGTTCAAGTACATGGACGAGCCCTGCACCGGACGCGCCCTCGACGGCGAGAACTACCAGATCGGCTTCCTCGACATCGCCGACACCCCCTACCAGGAGACCGTCGACCAGTGTCGCGACATCGGCTACCGGCTCTATGACTACCGCCTCAACGCCAGGTGACGCAGCCCCCTGCGGCATCCGCTGAGGCTCTCGGGCCGCGCCCCCAGGAACATCGCGGGGCGCGGCCCTTATTTTATAAATCCCCTCCGGAACAAAAGCTATTTATCTATCATCTAAAGGCATGGTCGCTGGCCATGCCCCATGGCATTATAGTATGGGATGCGCCAGTTCGTCGCGAACGGGGCGCAGGCCCCCGGCGGCGTATCCGGCCCGTGTCGGGCGGGTCAGGACGGCCCATTGCGAACGACAAACCAAAACAACTTCATGTTCAAGAGCTAAATCACAGAGATGCCAAATTCACCCATTGACCAACTGCGGTTCTCGAATTTCGAGGCGATGGTGGGCACGTACAACCGTGGCCAGGTCTCGTATGACGCCGAGAGCGGCGCACTGAAGAAGATCAACCACCATTTCATCTCGCGTTCGCCTGGCCGTACGAGCGCGGAGAACTACGCCGTCCGCGAGCAGTTCCTGAAGGTCGTGACGGATCGACTGGGCGACCGGGCGACGAAGGACTATATGGCCATCATCCGCCATGACCTGGGCTTGGACCAGGACCGTGCCGACCGCCAGGCGCTGCCGCTGTCGCGGCGCACCATCCAGGCCATCGTGACGGACGTCAACCGCCGCGTCTCGACGACGGCGAACACCATCGAGGCGGGACGCGGCGCCTCCCCACGCGACCATGCGCTGGCGACGGCGGCCGTCGGCCTGTTCGGCGGCGACGCCAGCCGCCAGTCGCTGGACACGCTGACCCATCCGAGCGACGCGAAGCGCAGCGAGCTGCGCTCGCGCCTGCAGGCCATCGTCAAGGAGGCGGTCGCCAATGGCGCGGCGCCCCTCAAGCTGTCCCGTTCCCAGCTCGACAACCTCATCAACACCAACGTCCTCACCCTCAGTGACCGCGTCTACCAGGATCTGCAGAAGATCTGCACCGGCGTCGCCAGCCTGAATGGCGGCAAGGTCGCCGACTTCAACGAGCTGGCCCGCGACACGCGGCTCCAGACGCTGCTGGCGGCCGAGCACATCCGCCGGCTGGCCGGCGGCGAGTCCGGTGAGGCCGTCGCCGAGGAGCGCCTCAACCGGCTTGTCCTGGACGCCATGTTCGGGCAGGCCGGCAAGCCCGAGCTGCTCCAGGGGTACCAGCGCGTCATCGAGCCGTCGCTGGCCCAGTTCGCCGGCGCGAAGGAGAAGGCGGTGTGGCAGCGCCTGGATGCGCATCTGGGCACCCATCAGCTGCCGGCGGACGAGCAGACGCGCCTGGCGGACGGCGTGAACACCATCATCCGGCTGTCCGGGCTGTTCAAGGAGATGTCGGAGCTGCTGCGCCTGTCGCTGCGGGGTGGGCTGGACGGCGGCCAGGTCGAGCGTCTGACGACCATCGGCAACCAGATTCACGCGATCCTGACCCCCATGGGCCACGACGCCGAGGCCCAGGAGCATCTGCAGAACCTCCAGCAGGCCCGTCAGCTCCTGCGGGGCACCCATCTGGACGCCGGGCTCGAGCACATTTTCCAGAGTCTGGCCGGCGGCTTCTCCTACGAGAACACGCTTATCGAGATCGGCAACCAGACGCTCGTCCGGGACAGCTCGCGCGGCGAAGTCCCGGTCTCCAGGCTCGCCGACGAATGGAAGAAGCCTGTCGAGCAGCCGAAGCCCGGTCTCATGAGCTTCTTCAGGGACCGCTTCGGCGGACTGTTCGGCGCCAAGAGCGCGGAGCCGAGCCGTCCGAAGATGCCGACGGCGGAGGAGATCAATGCGGTGACCGTCGATATGAGGGGCCAGACGCGCACGAACGCCTCGCTGCTGCTGGCGGAGCGGTTTGTGTCGGAGCTGGTGAGCACGGCGAAGCCGCTGTCGCAGCAGCCGGACATGCTGTCGCTGGCCCGCGAGGTGCGTGAGCTGGCACAGGCGCTGCGCGGGTTCAGCCCGAAGACCTATCAGTTGGCTGAGGTGAGCCTGGGCGGCGAGCGTGTCGTGCTGCTGCAGCACGAGGACGGCACGCTGAACGCGGTCCTCGGGCACAAGACGCTGCCGCTGCCGTATCTGGCCTTGGAGCTGGCCGAGCAGTTGGAGCTGGACATGGCGCGCCAGCCGGAGCTGTACGGGCATGAGGGGCAGTTGGAGGCGTACCGCAACTGCCCCGTGCCGGGCGAGCGGATGCCGGCCGCCGACCGCGCGCGCTGCCGCCAGGTGTGCATCACGCTGCTGACGACCACGACCAGGCTGTCCGCCGCCGACGTCGAGAACCTCTCCCTCCACGACCTCCACGAGCGCGTCGGCATGCTGCTCGACGGCACGCTGACCGAGGACCAGCTCGTCGCCTACCTCGGCGAGGTCGAGCTGCCGGAGCGCATCAACGGCGAGGAGGCCCTCCAGATGCTGGAGGCCCTCGGGCAGCTCGAGGCCGAGGAGGTCGACCAGATCGTCAAGATGCCGCCGCCCCCGCAGCCCGAGCCCGACGCCATGACGCCGCCGCCTAAGCAGCAGCGCCTCCAGAACTTCATTGCCGACCTCCTCTATGGCTCCGACACCTGGCGGCATGACCAGACCTACCAGAAGCCGGCCGTCCACATCAAGGAGACCATCAGCGCCTACAGCGACATCCTCGCCGAAGTCCTGCGTGACCGCTCCCTCCTGCAGCCGTTGCCGCAGGAGGCGCGCGAGGGCCTCAACGCCGCTCTGGACGAGATGCTCGAACAGCTCCTCCCGTCCGACAAGCGCGAGGCGCTCGACAGCATGACTCCCCAGCTCCTCTCCGGCACCATCAAGGCCGTCCTCATGCTCAAGGGCGAGGACGACGAGATGCTCACCGCCATCGCCGCCAGGCTCGACGAGGTCGCCGCCAGAGCCTGCGAGACCATCCAGGAAACCATCACCGGGCAGCTCCGTGACATCCTCGGCATCGAGGAGGGAGGCGAGCCGGAGGAACCCGTCAGCCTCGACGACTGGCTGGCCCAGAACGCCACCGACCTTGACAGCAGCGGCACCGGACGCTTCCTCTCCACCGTCCTCTCCACCTACTTCACCCGGATGAAGCCCATCGACCAGCGGGCCATGCTCGCCTCGGCCATGCGCAACAACCTCAACTTCCCCGACCCCGAGTCCATCGAGGCCAAGGCGCACCTCCTCGGCAGCGCCCTCAAGGGCGCCGGCCCACTCCTCCAGAAGCTCCTCCAGGGGCTGCCCACCGACAAGATGCCCAAGGCTTTCGCCGAAGCCTTCAAGGACATGAAGAGCAAGCTCGCCCCCATCCCCGACCACATCGTCAAGGCGCAGCTCCTCGACATCCGCAACCGCTCCAACGGCCGCATCACCAGCATCGAGGTGACCAAGCCGCTCGGCGCCGCCTCCGTCGGCCAGACCTTCCTCTGCCGCATCCACACGGTCGACGGCCCGAAGGAGGGCGTCGAGTGCGCCATCAAGCTGCTCCGTCCCGACGTCGCGAACCGCCTCAAGCGCGAGGTCGGCATCTTCACGGAGGCCGCCGAGTCCATCCCCGGCATGAAGAACACGTTTGCCGGGCAGCTGGCGCGCATCCAGGAGGAGCTGGACCTGACCGTCGAGGCGCGCAACGTCCATGCCGGCGCCGTCTACAACGAGGTGTTCAGCGACGTCTCCAGTATGCGTGTGAGTTCCCTGGTCGAGCCCACGACCACCGCGCTGGTGCTGGAGAAGGCGCCGGGCGAGACGGTCGACCGCTACCTGGACGACGTCAGGCAGCAGGTCAAGGAGGCGCTGTTGCCCATCTGGTTCAGGGGCGCCGACGGCAGTCCGCAGGGCACGGATGATGAGCCCATCCTGGACAGCCCGAGGCCGGAGGACTACTGCCATGTCTATGACCAACTGACGAAGCTGTACGACCAGGTGCTGGCACGCCAGCGCCATCTGGTGAACCTGGCGAACCGCTGGGTCACGGAGGGCCTCTACCAGAGCGGCTTCTACCATGGCGACCTGCACGCCGGCAACGTCATGGTGACCGAGCATGGCGCCACGGTCATCGACTTCGGCAACGCCACGCGCCTCACCGAGACGCAGCAGGTCGAGATCACCCGGATGTGCGCGGCGGCCTCCATCAAGAAGGCGTCCACGTTCTGCGACTCGTTCTACAGCCTGCTCTCGCCCGAGGGCAAGCGCGAGTACGGCCAGCGTCAGGCTCAGTTCCGCGCCGTCGTCGAGCGCGTCTTCAGCATGGGAACGATCAAGGAGACGGGACAGCGCATTGCCGTGGCCCTCAACGAGGCGCAGAAGCTGGGGCTGGAGCTGCCCGGCCCCATCTTCAACTTCTCGCAGTGCCAGATGCGCCTGCAGAACACCATCAAGGCCATGAACGACACCATGGACTTCCTCAAGGCCAAGATGAAGCAGGTCGCAGAGTCCCAGTTCTACGCCAGCCGCAACACCGACTCCCTCTCGCAGGATATGGTCACCGCCGAGGAGCAGTGGCAGCGCCTCGAGGCCCTCATACGGACTGGCACGCCCGCCGCCCTGCGCGACACACGCCCCCTGTACAACTTCATGACCGGCCCCGACACTGGCACCCTCGGTGTTCTCTCCCTGCTCGAGCTGCGCGCCAAAAAGCTCCAGGAGGGCGACACCAAGCAGGCCAAGGTCTATGAGAGGCAGGCCGAGGATGTGTTCATGACCTCCATCGCGCGTCCTGAGCAAGGCGGCTGGCTGGTCTCCCTGCTGGAGTTGCCGCCCGAGGAGGGCATCGCCGCGTTCGCGGCGCACATCAAGCCCTTCCGACCGTATTTGGAGCTGTGCAGCCGCACATGCAATCTGGTCATCAAGGTGCGCGATGCCGTGGAGAGGAGGCGTCCCGCCGAGGAGATTGACGCGCTGCTGACCCAGCTCCGTCCCCTGTTCGTGGAGGCCTACGAGATGCGCTACCGGCTGGACGAGAAGAGCATCCCCGGCGGTATCTTCCATGATCTCCGCGACCTCTCCGAGGAGGGTGTCCGGAACTTCGAGGCCCGCGCCCGCGTCATGTTCGAGGGCGACGACGGCGCCGAGCTGCGCCGGCTCTACGATGACCTTCGGCTCGCGCAGAACTCCGAGGCCACCACGCCTGAGGAGATCGCCCAGCGCGAGGACACCTTCTTCAACGCCTACATCCGCAAGCTGCGCCGGGCCACCGACCAGCTCGACCGCAACCTGGGCAGGAATGGCAGCCGCCCCGAGAACGGCACCTTCTTCAGCGCCATGACCGATGTCCTCAGCGCCAACGCCAAGGTCGCACTCGGGCGCATCGGCTGGTTCACCGCCTTCGTCCACCGCAACGACTTCGACGACGACAGCAGCAATAGCGGCAACTGAGCCAGGTCCCATCGTGGCGGGCCGCCTGAAGAGGCGCCCGCCACGATGCCTTTCACCGCCACCTTCCCCTCATTCACAGAACCTCCCAGAAATCCCTATGATGACCTTCGATGAACTGCTGAAGGCGTTGGGCGACCAGCTCGGCGTCGAATTGCCCCAGGATGACGGCACCTGTGCCCTGCAGGTCGATGGCATGGACATCACCATCCATCACCTCGCCCAGGTCGACCTCCTGCTCATGGACGCTGAAGTCGGCGCCCCGCCGCCCCAGGGACTCGACGGACTCCATCAGGCCATGCTCAACGCCAACTACCTCCATGCCGGCACCGGCGCCGCGACCATCTCCCGCAGAGCCGACGACGGCATCTACCATCTCCAGCAGACGGACTGGCTCGGACGACTCGACGGCGCGACGTTCGCCGACACTCTCGAACGCTTCATCGACACCCTCGAAATGTGGCGCCGACTCCTCGCCGACTACCGCGAGCACAACTCCGGGGACGAGGCGGAGACGCCGCACCCGGACACCGACCCTCTGGCGCCCGCCGACCTCGGCGCCTACTCCAGCGGGTTCCTCCGCGTCTGAGCGAGCCATCTGAAACAAATCCGCGGCCTGTCCCGGCGGCGCCCGCCGCCGGGCGGAGACGTTCACGACTGGGCGAAAAAGGAGAGCCAATCATGCTGGATCGACTGACACTGGAGGACTGGAAGGGCGAGACGTATGCGCCACTGCATCGCGTGGGCCATGTTCGCGCGAGACATTCGGCGGAGATAGCGTCGTCGCCGATAGGGATTGGGTTCGAGAAGCTGGACCGCTTTGCGTTTGACCCGTCGGAGGTCTACGACTGGGTGGCTCAGGCGGGCGTGAAGTGGGCCCGCATCCAGTCGGGCTGGTCGCGCACGGAGACCGAGCCGGGCGTCTACCACTGGGAATGGCTCGACGACGTGGTGGACAGTCTGCTTCGCCGTGGCGTCCAGCCCTGGATCTGCCTCTGCTACGGCAATGGCCTCTACGACGAGCTGGCCGCCAAGATGTTCGGCGCGACGGGCTATCCGCCCATCCGCACGGACGAGCAGCGCACGGCGTGGCGGCGCTACGTCACGGCGCTGGTCCGCCGCTACGCGGGCGACGGGCGCGTCCGCTGGTTCGAGGTCTGGAACGAGGCGGACGGCATCTGGAGCTGGAAGACCGGCGTCAACGGGGCGGAGTACGGCGAGTTCGTCAAGGAGACGGCGGCCGCCATCCGCGCGGGAGCGCCGGAGGCGAAGGTCATTGGCGGCGCGACGTGGTGCGGCGGGTACCAGTGGCTCAACGATGTCTTCGCCACCGGCGCGGCCTCCGTCATGGACGCGCTCTCCTTCCACGCCTACGAGCCGGACGAGACGGCGCAGTATGAGCGGATGCGCGCCCTGCGCCGGCTCTGCGACCACTACCATCCGTCGCTGCCGCTCATCCAGGGCGAGACGGGGACGCAGTCGCGCTCCGACGGCCATGGGGCGCTCCGCGGCTGCGCCTGGACGCCGGTCCGTCAGGCGAAGTATCTGTCCCGGCATCTGGTGTCGCACCTGCTGCACGGGGTGATGTTCACGTCCTACTTCTGCTGTCTGGACCTCATCGAGAGCCTGGGCAGCCCGTCGTCCGAGCATGTGGGCTACTTTGGCGTGCTCAGCGGCCAGTTCAACGACCGCAACCAGGCGGTCGGCCCCTACACGCCGAAGCCGTCCTTCCGCACGCTGCAGACGCTGGCCTCCGTCTTCGGCACCCCCTATCGCCTGGCCGACCGCCCCCACTACTTCCGGCGCACCGCGTCCGCGCGCCTGAACCGCCAGCAGGATCATGTGGAGGACATCGTGAAGGGCTGCCTCACGCATGAGGACGGCTCGTTCGGCATCGTCTACTGGTGTCCGACGCCGGTGCTCTCCACCAGCTACGACGCAACCACCACGCTGGAGCTGCTTCATGCGGAGGGCCAGCGGCTCATGCTCGTCGACCTCCTGGACGGCGGCGTCCACGAGCTGCCGGAGTCCTGCCGCGAGACGCTGGGGCACGGGCTCACCCTGCTGAAGGAGCTGCCGCTGCGCGACTATCCGCTCCTGCTCACCGTCGGCGACTTCGTGCAGTGGGAGCGTGAGCGCTGACCACCGACAACCTGGACATCAACGAGAAAGGATACGTCACGATGCGCATCAACCATCTGGAGACGTTCAAGGAGAAGATAGCCTCGGGCCGGACGGCGCTGGGGACGATGCTGACCTCCTATGACCCCGCCCTGACGGAGCTGGCCGCCGACTGCGGCATGGACTTCGTCTGGATAGACATGGAGCATTCGCCTCTCACGGTGCCGCAGGTGATGACGATGGTCATGGCGCTGCGCGGCACGGAGTGCGCCCCGTTCGTCCGCGTGCCGTGGAATGTCCCGTGGCTGCTCAAGCCCGTCCTGGATCTGGCGCCGGCCGGCGTCATCGTGCCCATGGTCAACGACCGCGAGGCCGCGGAGCGCGCTGTCCGAGCCTGCCGCTATCCGAGCGAGGGCGGCGAGCGCGGCTTTGCCACCCGCCGACAGACCGGCTTCGGCGCTATGCCCCTCGACGAGTATCTCGGGCATTCCCGCCACGACCCCATGGTCATCGTCCAGATCGAGCACCGCGAGGCCGTCGAGCACATCGACGACATCCTCCAGGTCGAGGGCGTCGACAGCATCTGCATCGGCCCCTTCGACCTCTCCTCCTCCTACGGCAAGACCGGACGCTTCGACGACCCCGAGGTCATCGCCGCCATCGACACCGTCCGCGAACGGACTCTCGCCGCCGGCAAGCTGCTCGGAGGCTTCTGCGCCAACCACGCCTTCTGGGGGACGCGCCGGATGCACTGGAAGACTGTCTCCTGCGACACCGACCTGCTGGCCGAGGCCTACCGCGCCCAGCTGCGGAAATTCGGCGGCGCGTAGGCTGGCTGGCTCAGATGCTCCGGGAGTCGGCGACGGCGCCGGTGTCCCGGACGATGCCGGCGGCGAGTCGCTGCCGCAGGACCTCGTAGAGGAGGAGCGTGGTGGCGGTGGCGACGTTGAGGGAGTCCGCCTCGCCCATCATGGGGAGCCGCACCTGGATGTCGGCCTCGTCCATCCAGAGCTGGGACAGGCCGAACTGCTCGGCGCCGACGACGATGGCAAGCGGGACGGTCATGTCGACGTCCGTGTAGAGGTGGTCGGTGTGGGGCGTGGCGGCCAGGATGTGGATGCCCTTGCGCCGGAGCCAGCGCAGCGTCTCCTGGCTGGAGGCCTCGGCGATGTTGAGCGTGAAGAGGTTGCCGGTGCTGGCGCGGACGACGTTCGGGTTGTAGAGGTCGGTGCGCGGGTCGCAGACGACGAGGCCGTCGACGCCGGCGGCGTCCGAGGAGCGCATCATGGTGCCGAGGTTGCCGGGCTTCTCGATCTGCTCGGCGACGAGGAAGAAGGGCGGCCGCTCGCCCTGCGGCAGGCGGTCCAGGCCATGGTGTATCTGCGGGCCGATGCCGAGAAGGCCCTCGGGGCGGTCGCGGTACGCCATCTTGACGAACGCCTCGCGGCCGACCTGGAACAGCCTGGCGCCGCGGCGGCATATCTCCGCGATGAGCGCCGGCTCGTTCGAGCCCTGGAACAGCTCGGGGCAGATGAACAGCTCCTCCACCGGATAGTGGCCGGCCATCGCCCGCGTCAGCGCCCGGAAGCCCTCGATCAGCACCTTCTGCGAGGCGTCCCGGTCACGGCGGTCCCGCCATTTGGCCACCTGCTTCACCTTCGGGTTCTGAAGGCTGCTCAACAACACTGCTCCTGGATAGTCCAACGCCTCTGCTCCTGTCTTGGGGTCCCTGTGTCTGAACGGCGGCGCCGGCCTCACGGCCATGCCCCCTTCGGGCGGCCACGCCGGCATCCCCACTAATATAAAAGCGGGCGCCACGCCCGCAAGTGCGCCGCCCTCGCCAAAAATCGCCGACGCCGACCGCGAAAGACGCCTCCACAGGCTATATTACAGCCCTGAACCAGGACAGACGCCCCAGACCACACAGCAGAGCAATAGCAGGAGGAAGCACGGCAATGCCGAACCGGCAGCAGGCAGCGGACAGAGACAGAGGCAGACGCACCGACGCGGCGCGCTGGCTGCCCACCACCATGGACGACATGCGCGCGCGTGGCTGGGACGAGCTCGACGTCCTCCTCGTCTCCGGCGACGCCTACATCGACCACCCCTCGTTCGGCATCCCCCTCCTCGGACGCTGGCTCGAGCACCACGGGTACCGCGTCGGCATCATCGCCCAGCCGCGCTGGGACCGCCCCGACGACATCGCGCGCCTGGGCCGTCCGCGGCTCTTCTGCGGCATCTCAGCCGGCTCCCTCGACTCCATGCTCTGCCACTACACCGCGTTCCGCAAGAAGCGCCACGACGACGCCTACACGCCGGGCGGCGTCGCCGGCGCCCGCCCCAACCGCGCCACCATCGTCTATGCCAACCTCGTCCGCGCCGCGTTCCCCGGTCTGCCCGTCACCCTGGGCGGCGTCGAGGCCTCCCTCCGCAAGCTGGCCCACTACGACTTCTGGACGGACGCGCTGCGGCGCTCCCTGCTGTTCGACGCCAAGGCCGACCTCATTCACTACGGCATGGGCGAGCGCTCCATCCTCGAGGTCGCGAGGCGCCTCGAGGCCGGCGAGCCCCTCACCGGCATCCCCGGCACCGCCTGGCTCGCCGCCGAGCCGCAGGACGCCCAGGAGCTCCCCTCCTACGAGGAGCTGCTTGCCGACCGCACGCTGCTGGTCAAGGCGACGCGCGAGGCGGAGCGCCATGTCCACCGCGCCACGGGACGGCTCGCCCAGCGCCATGGCCAGCGCTTCGTCATCGTCGAGCCGCCGTCGGCGCCGCTGACGACGGCCGAGATGGATGAGCTGTACGCGCTGCCGTTTGTGCGCGACCAGCATCCGTCCTACCGTGAGCGCATCCCCGCCCTGGACATGATCCGGTGGAGCGTGACGGCCGTCCGCGGCTGCGGCGGCTCGTGCTCGTTCTGCTCGATTGCCCAGCATCAGGGGCGCCGCCTGACGTCCCGCTCGGAGGCGTCCATCCTGCAGGAGGTCGGCGAGCTGACCCGGACGCCTGGCTGGAAGGGCACCGTCTCGGACGTCGGCGGCCCGACGGCGAACCTCTGGGGAGCCTCCTGCCGCATCGGCGCCGAGGGCTGCCGCCGCGCCTCCTGCATGGCGCCCACGCTCTGCCCGAACCTCGTCCTCGACCAGACGCGCTTCCTCAAGCTGCTGCGGCAGGTGCGCTCCCTCCCGGGCGTCCGTCACGTCGGCATCGCCTCGGGCATCCGCCACGACGCGGCACTGCGCGACCCCGAGTTCATGGCGGGGCTGATCGGCGAATTCACGCCCGGGCACCTCAAGCTGGCGCCCGAACACTGCCAGGACAAGGTGCTGACGCTGATGCGGAAGCCGTCGTTCTCGGTCTTCGAGGAGTTCCTGGCGGCGTTCGAGCGGCTGTCGGCGCGCTTCGGGCGGCGGCAGTTCGTCGTCCCGTACATCATCTCGGCGTTTCCGGGATGCACGGCGGCGGACATGAGGGCGTGCGCGGACTGGTTCCATCGTCAGGGCTGGCAGCCCCAGCAGGTCCAGTGCTTCATCCCGACGCCGGGGACGATGGCCACGGCGATGTACTACGGGCAGTGCGACGCGGACGGCCGACCCCTTCAGGTGGCCACCACCGACCGCGAGCGCCTCGAGCAGCACGGGCTGCTGTTCCGTGATGACGAGAGGCCGCGCAGCGGCGGCAGGCGGGGCGGGCAGGTTCAGAGGAGGGGCAGGAGGCCATGAGCATGACGATTGAGCAACTGTGCGAGCGGATGGCCCGCAAGCAGGCCTCCGACCTGTTTGTGTCGGTGGGGCGTCCCGCCTCGATGCGGGTGGCGGGCGTCCTCTGCGAGGTCGAGATGGCGCCGGTGACGGAGGAGGACGTGCGCCAGTTCATCGCGTCGGCGCTACCGTCGGGCACCTGGGAGCGCCTGCAGCGCGAGCGCGACCTGGACGCGGGCGTGCGCCTCGCGGACGGCGGACGCTACCGCGTCAACTTCTCGTTCCAGCGCGGCAACCTGGCGCTGGCCGTGCGTCAGGTGCCGTCCGGCGCCCTCGACCACCGGCGGCTCCTCATCCCCGACACGGCCATCGCCATGGCCGATGCCCCGCGTGGACTCATCCTCGTCACCGGCGCCACCGGCTCCGGCAAGTCCACCACCATGGCCGCCATGCTCCACCATCTCAACCTTACCGTCAACAAGCACATCGTCACCATCGAGGACCCCATCGAATTCGCCCATGACGACATCCGCTGCGTCATCTCCCAGCGCGAGGTCGGCATGGACACCCGTGACTTCGCCTCCGCGCTCCGCCACGTCGTCCGGCAGAACCCGGACGTCATCTTCCTCGGCGAGATACGCGACGTCGAGACGCTTCGGCTCGCCCTGGACGCGGCGCTGACCGGTCATCTCGTCGCCGCCACCATGCACACCATCGACGTCGCCCAGACCGTCGAGCGCATCCTCGGGCTGTTCCCCGAGGACACGCGCGAGCAGGTGGCCTCCGACCTCGCGCAGACGCTCGTCGGCATCGTCTCCCAGCGGCTTGTCCCCCGCGCGGACGGGCAGGGCAGGGCGCCCGCCTTCGAGCTTCTCCTCGCCACCCCGCTCGCCCGGCGCCTCATCGCCGCCCGTGAGCAGCTTGTCCTCCCCGAGGTCATGAAGGGCGGCGTCCAGGACGGCATGACCACCTTCAACCGCAACCTCCTCCAGCGCGTCCGCGAGGGGCTCGTCACCCAGGAGGACGCCCTCGCCGCCTCGTCCAACCGCGACGAGTTCATGCTCCTCTGCCAGGGCATGGAGACCGGCATCGACACCTTCCGCTCCTACTCCGCCGACCCCGACCAGGGCATCTCCATCAAGAAGCTCCTCGGCGACGCCCTCCACTACGGCGCCTCCGACCTCCTCCTCACCGTCGGCACCGCCCCCACCATCCGCCTCGACGGACGCCTCCGCCCCTTCGACATGCCCAAGCTGCTCCCCGGCGACACGCGCAAGCTCCTCTTCTCCGTCCTCAGCTACCAGCAGCGCGCCGACTTCGAGCAGAACCGCGAAATCGACTTCGCCCTGACCATCACCACCAGCCACGAGGGCGAGCCCAGGCGCACCGAGCGCTTCCGCGTCAACGGCTTCTACCAGCGCGGCGCGGTCGCCGCCGCGTTCCGGCTCATCCCGACGCGCATCCCCACCCCCGTGGAGCTCGGGCTGCCGTCCGCCGTCGTCCAGCTCTGCGCCAGGAACCAGGGGCTCATCCTCGTCACCGGCCCCACCGGCTCCGGCAAGTCCACCACCCTCGCCGCCCTCATCGGACACATCAACGCCACCAGGGCCTGCCACGTCATCACCGTCGAGGACCCCATCGAATTCGTCCACGAGCACAACTACTCGCTCATCGAGCAGCGCGAGGTCCATGCCGACACCCTCTCGTTCGCCAACGCCCTCAAGTATGTCCTCCGCCAGGACCCCGACGTCATCCTCATCGGCGAGATGCGCGACCCCGAGACCATCGCCACAGCCCTCACCGCCGCCGAGACCGGGCACCTCGTCCTCGCCACCCTCCACACCAACGACGCGACCCAGAGCGTCGACCGCATCATCGACGTCTTCCCCGCCGACCGCCAGAACCAGATTCGCTCCCAGCTCGCCGCCTGTCTGGAGGCCGTCATCTCCCAGCGCCTCATCAAGCGCGCCGACCAGCCCACGGGGCGCATCGCCGCGTTCGAGGTCCTCATCGGCACCACCGCCGTCCATGCCATGATCCGAGAACGCAAGACCCACCAGCTGCGCGGCGCCATGGAGAGCTCCGCCGCCGTCGGCATGATCACCATGGAGCGCGCCCTCCAGCAACTGCTCCAGGCCGGCAAGATCTCCCAGGCCGACTACGCCGCCGCCATGCCAGTCAATCTCCCCATCATGCCCACCGCCGCCTTCTGACACAGCGCCACACCCCACAGGACAGGACAAGCCACCGCCATGCCACGCCTCGTCATCCTCAACGCCACCCTCTACGACGGCTCCGGACAGCCGCCCTGCCTCGCCGACATCGCCGTCGACCCGCCCCTCATCGCCGACATCGCCCCCGCCGGGACGCTGACCACCCGCGGCGCCGCCGTCGTCCTCGACGCCGCCGGACTCGCTGTCGCCCCCGGCTTCATCGACGCCCATGGCCACTCGGACACCATGCTCATCCGCAACCCCGGTGCCCACGCCAAGCTCCTCCAGGGCGTGACCACCGAAATCACCGGCAACTGCGGCTGCTCCAAGTGCATCGAGGTCATGCCCAAATGGGCCTGCGTCGCCGACTACGCCCGCGCCGTCCGAGCCGCGCGGCCCGCCATCAACAGCGCCACCCTCGCCGGACACAACTCCCTCCGCGAGCGCGTCATGGGCTATGAGAACCGACCCGCCACCCAGAGCGAGATGCAGGCCATGCGCGACCTCCTCGTCCGCGCCCTCGACGAGGGCGCCTGCGGACTCTCCTCCGGACTCTGGTATCTGCCCGGACGCTACGCCCCCACGGAGGAGATCGTCAGCCTCGGCGCCTGCCTGCGCGGCACCGGCAAGGTCTACGCCACCCACATGCGCTCCGAGGGGGATGGCCTCCTCGAGGCCATCGAGGAGGCTCTCGCCGTCGCCCGCGCCGGCGACGGACGGCTCCAGGTCAGCCACATCAAGGCCGCGCCGCGCCAGAACTGGCACAAGCTGCCCGCGCTCCTCCGCATCATCGAGGACGCCCGCGCCGCCGGACTCCGCGTCCATGCCGACCGCTATCCCTATATCTACTCCTGCACCGGACTGCGCATGATACTCCCCGAACCCTGGAACTCCATCCCCGACATCCAGGACTGTCTCCGGAACCCAGAGCAGGCCGCCCAGGCCGCCGCCGCGCTCGACGGCTCCCTCGACGACGAGAAGGACTGGCGACGCATCATCGTCACCGACTCCGCCGACTGCCACCGACCCTATCTCGGCATGACCCTCCACGACATCGCCGACGCCATGGGGCTGACCCCCGGACAGGCCACCGTCCGGCTCCTCGCCGAGGCGCGCCCCAGCGCCGCCTTCGGCAAGATGTCCGAGGACAACCTCAAGACCATCCTCCGGCAGCCCTGGGTCGCCGCCGGCTCCGACGCCGACGCCTACCCCACCTCCTACGCCTGCGGCCGCGCCCACCCGCGAGCCTTCGGCACCTTCCCCCGCTTCATCCGCATGGCCCGCGAACAGGGAGTCCCCCTCGCCGACGTCATCCGACGGCTCACCGCGCTCCCCGCCGACATCTTCGGCCTCGACCGCCGCGGACGACTCGCCACCGGAAACTACGCCGACCTCGTTCTCTTCGACGAGCAGGCGTTCAGCGACCGCGCGACCTTCGCCGAGCCGCACCGCCCCGCCGTCGGCCTGCGCGCCGTCCTCGTCAACGGCGGCCTGGCGTACAGCTCCGCGCGTCCCGAGGCCATCGGGCGCCATGGCGACTTCCTCGCCGTCCCCAACAGGGGCTGAACCGCCTCCTTGTCCCCCTACCACCTGCTTGAGCTCTCAGCAACTTCCATCAGCGTCGTATCCCATCATGATCAAGGTTCTCATCTATCTGTTTCCGATACTCATCAACTTCCTGAGCGGCAGCATGTTCTATGTGACGGCGAACCGCTTCACCGAGGCCGGCGCGGAGAAGGTCTACGTGTCGTCGACGAGCGCGGCCTGGGCGCTGACGTACTTCATTGGCTCGCTGGTGGTGGGGCGTCTGGTGACGGAGCGCCGCGCGGTGCCGATGATCATCGCGGCGGCGTTTCTGCTGTCGGCGTTCTCGGTGGCGTTCATCGTCTTCCCGAACGTGTATCTGCAGTTTCTGTGGATTGCGCTGGTGGGTGCGGCGATGGCCGTCTACTGCACGCCGTTCCAGGTGTTCATGAAGCGCATTGGCGGCGGCGCGTCCGGCGTGGTCTACTCGACGGCGATGTACACGTGGTCGTGGAGCTTCGGCAATGCGCTGGGACCGTTTGTCTTTGGTTTCCTGCCGAGCTGGCAGAGCGCGTTTGCCGTCAACGCGGCCATCGCCTTCGGCCTGGCGCTGCTCGTCATCTGGACGAACGCCTACCTGAAGCGCCACCAGCCGGCCGGCGACGCCGCGCAGGCATCCGACGGCGCAGACGGGCGCGACCTCTACGCGGGCCGTCCTGACCTCGCGTGGCTGGGATGGCTGGGGCTGGCGTTCGGCTTCACGACGCTCTGTCTCATCCGCACGCTCCAGCAGGATCTCATCCTCACGGAGCTGCCGGGCATCGACCGCATGCACCCGTGCATCATGCTGGCGCTGCTCAGCGGTGTCCAGGGCTTCTTCGCCCTCTCGCTGATGCAGACCAGAACCTGGATGTACTCGCCGTGGCCAAACCTGGCCGCCGGCGTCATCGGCGTCGCCTCGCTGCTGATGATTGCCTACGGACACAGCGCCGTGACGTTCTATGTCGCCTCGACGATCCACGGCTTCTACACGGGCTACTACTATTTCATGCTGGTGTTCCACTCGCTGGTGCATCCGACCCGCAGCGGCACCTATGTGGGCATCAACGAGGCGGTGGTGGGAGTCGTGTGCATTGTGGCCTCCGCCGGCGGCGGGGTGGTTGCCGACGCCATCGGCAACCGGAGCACGTTTGCGCTCTGTGCGCTGCTGGTCGCTGCCGTGACGGTCGTCCAGACGGTCGTCCTGACCCTCACCAGCCGTCGTTTCGCCCTGACATCCCGTCGGTGAGATTGGCCGCCGCCGCCGTGCGTGGCGGCCTGTCCCGACGACGCCTCGCCATCGGGCGAAGCACTGTGTTCTCTGAACGCCTTGAAGCGGCCAATCCGCCGCCTCAAGGCGTTTTTCTGTCTCTGATGCTGCGTCAGCCGCGCTCCACAAACCTGATGCCAAGAGGAATTCTTGTGCCTCCATAGGAATTTATAGGAAACAAAAAGAACTTTAGTAATATTTCGAAAAACCATTTGAAAATCATTTTACTTCAGGTATAGTCAGTGGAGTCACCGCTGTTTGGGGCTAGTCGTCGCCATTGTGTGGCGGCTGTGTCGGAAGGGGCGGGGCGCAAGGATGAGCAAGCAATCGACATGAAAGATAAATAAGGAGGAGAGGATGAGACCGGTGGTGGTTGTGCTGATGATGCTGTCACTAGGAGGACTGACGATGAAGGCTGGAGACGAGTGGAAGTCGCGTGGCGTGTCGTATGTGCGGGGGTGCCTGGAGGCGTTCGGGCGTGGCGAGCTGGCTTTGTCCGCGTATGAGGAGACGGAGGCGTATCGGAGTCTGCGTCTGCTGGGCGCGTCGCCCCGGGTGTCCGCGAGGGAGGCCGGCGAGGATGTGATGGGGGATCGTCTGCGGGTGTCTCGTGGCGAGATGGAGAGTCTGGTGACGCCGCAGTGGGATGGCGGGTGGTCGTCGGAGGCGGGGGCGGTGAGCGAGCTGTCGTCGACGCTGGCGGGTCTGGGGCACTATCTGGACTATGCAGGTCTGTCGGGCGGTCGTCTGGCGGAGTCCGGGTATGGGCATCTGCGCCGGTGGTGCCGGGGCGGCGTGCTGAGTGCGCTGCGCCAGGAGGATGGCGGCGAGCCGCCGCTGCGTCTGGAGCTGTCGTTTCTGCGTCTGCTGTGTCAGCTATGGCGTGCGGGCGTTCTGGAGGACCGTGCGTGCGAGCGTGAGCTGGACGCGCTCGTCTCCCGTCTTCGCGGCCAGGTGGATGAGCGGCTGTCGCTGGGGGAGGGACGTGGCCTGTACGAGCTGGCGCTGCTGGCGCAGGCCCTGTGCCTGCTGGGGCGCGGCGACGAGCTGGCGAATGCGTCGTCGCGGCTGCTCCAGGGACAGCGCGACGATGGCAGTTGGCGCGAGGAGGGTCTGGATGACGCGCAGGGCGTCCTGACGACGTGTGCCGTGCTGCTGGCGCTGCAGGGGCTGACGGCGGCGCCGTCGTCGGGGGAGGTGCAGTGGTGCCAGCTGGACTGCCGCGAGTCGGCGTCGGGGCCTGAGGTCGGCGAGGAGGAGGTTTCCACGGTGCTGGAGGCGATGTATGATGATGTGGAGGAGCCGCTGATGCTGACGCTGACGGCCTATGATGCGTCAGGCAAGGTGGTAGGTCATCTGTCGGACAGCGGTCAGGCGGGGCGCGTGTCGTTGTGGCATGGCCATTGGCCTCCGGGGGAGTATGAGGTCTGCGCTCGCCTGTGGCGGCAGCCGTCGGGGGCGCTGGCGTCGGAGTGGCGCCGCCCTCTGGTGGTTCGAGGCTGGCACGAGGTGAGCGAGTTCCGGCTGCTGGACGCGGGCGTGCCGCGGATGCTGCAGGTGGGCGAGGAGGTTACGTTGCGTCTGGATGTTCTGGTGGAGTTTGTGGGCAACGAGGCGTGTGCTGGGGTGCTGACGGCGGAGCTGGTGACACCGTCGGGTCGGACGGCGGTGACGTCCGACCCGCTGGAGCTGGACAGCGCCGCGCCCTCGCTGGATCGGGTGTATCATCTGGAGGACATGCCGTATGCGTTCACGGAGGTGGGGTATCATGAGCTGACGCTGAGGCTGCGCCTGTTGGACGGGGAGGAGCGTTGCGTCACGTCGCTGTTCTATGTGGAGGATGGTCTGGGCGTCCGGCTTGAGAATGCGCTGGAGCCGCTGGTCTTGCCGGTGGATCTGTCGTCCGGCTGGGTTCGCCTTCGGGTGGGGCTTCAGCGGTCTCAGGCGGAGAGTGGGGTTCCCGCCTCGTTTGCGGAGCTGCCTCCGCAGGAGGCGGACAACCGTCCTGGCGCGCGTCCGGTGTCGCTGACACTGAGCGGGATTGTGAATGGGCGCGGGCAGACGCTGCTGAGCGGCTGGCTCGTGGTGCGTGCCGACTATGGGCGGTGCGTGGGCGGTGTGCCGCTGTCCGAGGGCGATGTGTCGCTCACGGCGCATGAGATCGTCTCGGGGCAGTGCCGCTTCGAGTATTGCTCGGGCGAGAACGGCTTCGAGAGCGTGACGCCGCTGCGGCTTTACGCGGGGATGGCGCATGGTGGCCATATCGAGCAGTTGGACTGCATCGGGGTGATCGAGATGGTGCTGCATGGGGACCGCAGCGGCGTCATGCAGGCGTCTGAGTGAGTGTGGTGATGATGGGGCGGGGGCTGGGCGGGCCGGTCCCCCGTTGACGGACGGCAAGGGCGTCTGGCGGCGCTGTGTGTAAGGAGGAGAGGCATGAAGCGGAACTGGCGAATGGCATGGTGGGTGTTTGGCTTGTCCCTGGCCTGGTGCGTGGCCCTGACGGGTGGGGAGGTTTGGCTGACGCCGCTGGCTCGCGCCGTGTCGGGCGAGCCGTTTCCGCTGTGGTGGAGCTGGCGTGGCGAGGCGCCGTCGGGTGCTGGGGAGACATGGCGCTGGCGCGTCGTCGAGGCGGAGGATGTGGTGCGGCCGGAGCTGTCAGAGGAATGGCGTCCCCTGGAGGGATGCGGCGGCGACGACGTGACGCTCAGCCTGGCGGTGGCGGAGGGGCAGCCGACGGGGCGGCTGACGGTGGCGGTCGAGCGCCGTGGCGCCGAGGCGACGGTGAGTGAGCTGGGGCGGCTGTCGCTGGAGGTGGTGTCGGGAGCGTCGCTGGACGCGCGGACGCGCTGTCGGCTTCGCCGGGAGCAGGCCGTGATGCGCGGTCTGCGCTGGCTGCAGACGCGGCAGCGTGAGGACGGACGCTGGGGCGAGTCCCGCGAGGTGGTCTTTGTGATGGGCGGCGTGGAGGAGCGTTCGTCCGACCACTACAACGAGGCGGCGACGACGGCGTTTGCGCTGTGGGCGTTCGGCAGCCATGGCTTTGGGCTGTCCGGTGGGCGGGAGCATCCCTTCAGCGCCACGGTGTCGCGTGGGCTGGACTATCTGCTGGGACTGGGGCTGGAGGTCGCCGTGGACAGCGTGAGTCCGGACGACTGGGAGCAGCCGGATGGTCAGCTGGGCTGGTGGCTGGATGACCCGTCCCTGTTTCCGGCGCTCTATCCGGACGGCAGCGGGAGCGACCTCAACGCGAACGGGCGTCTGCTGGTGCTGGGCGGTCGCTCCAATGTCGAGAACTATGTCCATCCCATCTGCCTGTCGGCGCTGGTGGCGGCGGGCTATCCGGAGCGCGTGTGCCGGTTGCCGTCGGGACGGACGGTGACGCTGCGCGAGGCCGTCGAGGATGCGCGTGACTTCACGGTCTGGCAGCTGGACAAGGGCAATGCCTGGTACCAGGGGTGGGGCTACTGCTTCGTGCGCCACGTCAGCGGCTTTGACCTGTCCATCGGCGGCTGGAATTTCCTGGGGCTGGAGGCGGCGCGCGCCTGGGGCATGACGCTCGACCGGACGCTGTGCCGCGAGCTCATGGGCTATCTCAGCGACTCCTATGACTGCAGCAACGACTTCTTTCTCTATGAGAAATACTACGCTGGCGCGACCACGGTGAGCCTGAACGCCTCGGGGCTGTTGGGGATGAGTCTGCTGCAGGATGCCTGGCCGGACAGCGGCTTCCGCCTGAAGGGCTTTCAGGACGCCTACCGCTACGACGCATCCGGAGAGCTGATGCTGGACGACGGCGCCGCCGAGGGGCTTACGCCGGGGGATGTCCAGACGCGTGTGGTGCCGCAGGTGATGTACTGGCTGCGTAACAGCAGCTTCCACAGCCGTGGCTATGACATCTGGAATGCCTGCAAGGCGCTGCTGCAGCTGTCCGTGACGACAGTCAGGCTGAAGCGTGGCTGGCAGGACTGGATGTGGGAGGAGGGCGACTGGACGGCCGCCGAGGAGAAGACATCCTACGACTGGCGCTATGGTGGCGAGGACGGCAGCCCCGGTGTCTGGGACAAGGTGATGAGCCTGCAGAGTCAGGACGGCACCTGGGAGTTCTCGACGTCCGTCACCTCTCAGCGGCTGCTGTCCGGACAGCAGGAGATGCACCATGCGCTGATGGTGCTGTCGCTATCGGAGAGCGTGCTGCGGAAGCCGGAGGCGTGGGAGACGCCGGTCACGGTGAGGGTTTCGCTGTCCGATGAGGTTTCGGCCTCGGCGCGGGTCCCGTCAGGCCTGCGCCTGGTCGCTGGCGCGGCGGGCGGAGGTGAGATGTCGGGCACGGTCAGGCTCTCGGAGCAGTCGCCGGAGGCGGTGCTGGACATTGGCTATCTGGCTCCGGCTGTGGAGGCGGAAGCACAGACACCGGTTCAGTTGTCAGGGGAGGTTACCTGGCCGGATGGCGTGGGGAACCTCCATCGGCTGGAGCTTGGGCCGCTCTCGGTTCGGCGCGAGGGGCACCGCTATGGCGTGTCGCTCGCCTGGGGCGAGGGACGGCGCAGCGTCGGGCCGGCCACGGTGGCGGTGGAGGCGCGTCTGCCCGTCGCGGATCGTCTGCATGCGCTGCGCATTCCCGCAGGGCAGACTGGCGAGATGACGCTGTTCGAGTCGGAGCGGCTCGTCACGTGGCAGTCGCTGGAGTTTCTGGGCGACCGGCCGGAGGGACTGGCGCTGCTGCAGCGCCAGGATGCCCGCAGTCGCTGGCAGTCTGTGACGACGGAGAGTCTGCCCGGACAGCGCGCGCGTTTCCTGGGCGTCCGGCTGGAGCGTCCGCTGGCGGAGGACTGCTGGCTGATGCTGGGGACCCATGGGCGCGACACGCGCCTGGTGGTCACCGTCGAGCAGGCGGGGCGCCGCTGGCAGCTGGCCGACCTTGAGCTGCTGCCGCGACAGTTCGGCCAGGCGCTCTCCTGGACGCTGCCGGTGCCGGACGGTTCGCTTTCGCCGGGAATGGCCGTCTGTCGGGCGGTCATCCAGGCAGATGAGGCCATCCAGTGCCAGGATGAGGATGCCGCCGACTTCGAGGACGCGGCGCCGGGCGACCTCCAGGGCACCCTCGCCTGCCGCGGCGATGTGCGCACCGGAACGCTGCTTGAACTGCGTTCCGAAGTGACGCCCCTGGTGGGGACGGCGGTCGATGTCCAGGCGCAGGTGCGTCTCTATGGCTTCGATGGCGAGACACTGATCGCCGAATGGCCCTACGATGGCCGACAGCATGACGGCCGAGACACCCGCACCGTCTATCTGCCTACGGAAGGGGTTGCGCCCGGCGCCTATGTGCTGCGGCAGGAGATCTGGCGTGGCGAGGATGAGCCGCTCGTGTCCACGGCCACCGTGAGGGTCGTCGAGACGCGCTCCGTCAGCGCGGGCGCCTTCGACGAGGAGCAGTTGACGCTGACGGCCGGCGACAGGGTCGAGGTCGGCTATGTGGTGTGCCCGTCCGGCGACGCCGAGGACATCGCCGTCCATCTGCTGGACGAGTCGGGACAGCTTGCCACGCTGCCGCTGCAACAGTCGCAGACGGGCACGGAGGTTCGCGGACAGGCTCAACTGGAGCTGACGCCCGAATGGGCAGGACAGACTGTCTGGCTGTCACTCCTGGAGCAGCAGACCCAGACGCTCCTGGATGTCATGCCTGTCACCGTGACTCAGCCCGAGCCGGAGCCCGAGCCCGAGCCGCAACCCGAGCCGGAGCCCGAGCCGCAACCCGAGCCGGAGCCCGAGCCCGAGCCCGAGCCCGAACCGGAGCCCGAGCCGCAACCCGAACCGGAGCCCGAGCCGCAACCCGAACCAGCGCCCGAGCCCGAGCCGCAACCTGAACCTGAATCTGCGCCTGGCTCGGCTCCTGAGGCTGGCAAGCCGGGCGCTGGGGGCGAGGAGGGGCCTGTCAACCTGTTCCTGGGCGGGGGGCATTCGCGTGTGGTTCAGCCGGAGACGGCGACGGCTCCCAGGGACGCCGAGGTTCGGCGGCCGACGTCGAGTGCGTCTGCGGCTGGCGGCGACGGGGTGTCTGGTGGAGGACGGCGTGAGGCAGACGGGGCGTCGCGTCAGGCGATGGCGGGAAGCGCGTCGTCGTCAGGAGGCGGCTACCGTCCGGTGACGGGTGGCTCGGGCGCGGGCGGCTTCACGGGTGTGCGTGGGGCGTTCCAGGCGAGCGGCCGTCCGGTGCCATGGCGGCAGTTCGGGCGGACGGCGCGTCGTCAGGAGCTGGCGAGGCGGCGCCTGTGCCGGGAGGTGGCTGGGATGGTCTCCCGCGGCCTGTGCCTGGGCGGTCGCGTCTGGTGGTGGTTGCTTGGTCTGAGGCGTGGCGAGACGTCTGTGAAGCCAGCTGGGGCGACGGAGCCGTCCGAGATGAGGCCGGCTCCGTCGGGGCCGATCCAGGAGCGGGGGCGTGTGGAGGTGGGAGTTCCATAGCGGCGCCAGGTGGTGAAGTGTTGGCGGTGGACGGTTCCGAGAGGGTTGTCCAGACCTTGCGTGGAGGTCTGGATGGCCTTCGGGATGAAAGGATGGTTTTGGGGTTTGGCAATAGGTTGTGTCATTAGGGGAAAAAATGGCGAGGAGGCTGAAGATGGTCAGGAGCTGGAGCTGGATGCGTGGGGTGGTGCTGGCGGTGATGTGGCTGGCTGGGGTGTCGGCGTTTGGGGAGAGTCAGAGGCGAGGGCTGGGGGAGCTGCTGCGCGCGTATCGTGAGCAGATGACGCATCTGCCGGGGCGGATGCCTCTGAAGGGGGCGGAGCGGACGCTGGCGGATGGCTGCGGCAATGACTGGGAGCTGTCCCGGGCGTTCCAGTCGCTGTTGGCCGAGGAGGGCATCGTCTCGGAGCTGGTGAGTGGTGAGGTGTCGCTGGACAGCCGTCAGGTGTCGCAGTGGCTGCCGACGCTGGATGCGGGGCGTTGTCTGGGGATGACGCGCCGTGAGGATGGTCGCTGGCAGGTGCCGATGACGTGGTTGCGCTGTCGGGTCGACCATTTCCCGCAGTTGAGCGGTGGCCGTCCGGGCGAGGGCGGCGAATGGTTGGAGGTCTTCCCCGGGCTGGTGGGGGCGGATGAGCTGACGGGCGAGTGGCTGGCCGCCGACGGCGGTGCGCTTGCCAGGCTGCTGCGGGCCTGGCGTGAGGCCGGTGGTGCACAGGAGGCGCTGCGTCAGGCGTGTCTGGGCGTCTGGGGCGCCTGCCAGTCGCTGCTGGAGCGCCAGGCGGAGTATGGCGTTTTGCCGGAGGTGCTGCGTGGTCAGGGGGCGGTGCTGGGGTATCGCTCGGATGAGGTGGTTGGCCGTCGTCCGGTCGAGGTGGTTTCCTGGCGTCCGGTGTCGTCCGGCGGGGAGGAGCACGTATGCGAGCTGGCGGTGACGGTTCGTCAGCGTGGGCGCGAGATGCTGTGTGGCGTCTGGGACACGGCATCCTGGGAGTCGGGTCGTCTGGAGCTCGCGTGGCGGGATGAGGAGGGGCGGTACTGGCCGTCGGGCGAGCTGGATGGGGAGCTGCCGGTGTATGGGCGTCGGCTCTGTCCGGTGCTGCGGACGGAGGGCGGAGAGGTCTGTGGGACGGAGACGGGGTATGCGGGTCAGGCGGTGAGCGTGACGTTTTCGCTCCGCGTGTCGGGCGTGGAGTCGGGGACGGCGGAGGATGAGCGGCGGATTGGCGATGTCTCCTGCTATGTGCTGTCGCATGGAGGCTATGTGGCTCAGGAGGAGGAGCGGGGCGGGGAGATGGGCCTGATGGCGTTCTGCGCCCGTCTGGGTGAGGAGCTGCGTCAGCGTCTGGATGTCGTGGAGCGTCTGCTGTCGCTGTCGTATGGGGAGAGTCTGGAGGAGGGGCTGCGACTGTCGGTGGTGTCGGTCTGTCCGCAGGGGGAGAGCCTGGGGGATGGTCTGCTGAATGTGGATGGGTACGCGCTGGAGGCGGGTGAGCTGACGGTTCGGGGTGGCGGCCGCGGGCTGGGGCTGTCGGTGGCCCTGGCGGGTGTGGCGGTGTCGTCGGAGCTGGTGGCTGGTGTGTGTGGCGGGGAGGTCGAGTCGCTGCTGGGGCGTCATCGGGAGGCGATGCGCCAAGGCTGGGACTGGTCGGAGCGGTCGGCTGGAGGCGGTGCGCGCTGCGTCAGGGGCGGCATGGAGCTGTGCTGGCGCGGAGGCGAGGCCGGTGGCGTCTATGAGCTGAACTGGCTGGACGGACGCGGTCTGCAGCGTCAGGGCTGCAGGGTGTGGCTGAGGAACGGGACGCTCTCCTGGTGTCAGCCGGCGGGGTTTCGGGGGGCTGACTGCCTCAGCGTCTCCTCGGTGCTGACGGGACTGCGTGCCGGCGGGGTGTGGTCGTGGTCGCCCCTGGCTGGCGAGCTGGCGACGCTGAGCGCCTGGGCGGCGCTGGAGGAGCGTGCGCTGGGGCGTCCCCGGGTGCGGGAGCTGCGCGCGGAGCAGCGCTTCGCGACAGCCGTCGACGAGCCTCGAATGTGGTTCTCGCTGGCGGCGGATGGCGCGGAGGACTGGAGCCTGCAGGTGGTGGATGCCCAGGAACGGGTGGTCTTTGAGGAGCGTGGCGCGGGTGGTCAGGTGTCGTTCAGCCGCGAGGGGACAGATGAGTCGGGACGGTGCTGCCCCGATGGAAGGTATGAGGTGCGGGTGACGTTTGCGGGAGCCGGTGGGCAGGTGTCGGAGCGGACGGAGCTGCTGTGGGACACGTCGGCTCCGGAGGTGCGGTTGCTGGCGTATGTGGGCGAGGAGGCGTCGGAACGGCGGCTGGTGGTGGAGTATGCGCTGGAGGATATGCAGGCGGTGTCGGGGACGCTGCGGGTGCTGACCGCCGATGGTGGCGTGGAGCTGGCATCGGTGCCGCTGACGTCGGCTGCGGGGATTGAGCGTCTGGCGGTGCCGTCGGGCGCGGGTGCGGTGTGCCTGGTGGAGGTGAGCGCCCTGGATGCGTATGGGCAGCTTGGTGGAGCACGGTCGCAGGTGGTTCTGGGGACGGTGTTTGCGGGTGGTCAGGTATGGCGTCCGGAGGGCGCGGCGGAGCCGGAGTCGGCAAGTCTGGGGCTGGCCATCGCCAGCCCCGTCGCGGGGGAGCGCGTGGTGGTGGGCGTTCTGTCCGTCAGGGGGTCGGCGACGTTTCCCGATGGGCGTCTGGCCGGCGGCGGCTATCAGTTGCGCCTGCATGGCGGTGACGGGCGGCTGCTGGAATGCGTCGCGGAGGAGCGTGACGGTCGCTGGTGCCTGAGCTACAGCGAGCCGACGGCGGGCAGCCGCCGGGAGGACATCGAGATGACGTATCCGCTCCGGCAGGCCACCGTCGACTCGGGCGAGCTGGGATGCCTGGATTTGAGCGGGCTGGCCAATGGCGTCTACACGCTGGAGCTGGTCGGGATGTCCGGACTGGCCGTCGACGCCTGCAGTCTTGAGTTCACGCTGGACAGCGAGCTGAAGTCGGGACTGGTGGAATTCGTGGAGTCGGACGGCACGGTGCGGGTCGGCGGCCTGTCGCTGGCCGTGGGGCGGAGCTACTCCAGTGCCCGGCGCGCCGAGGGCGACTGCGGAGTGGGCTGGCGACAGACCTTCGACACGTTCGACCTGGAGCTGCTCGACGAGCGCATGGAGGCCGAGAGCGTCGATGGCGAACGAGTCTCGCTGCGGTGTGGCGGTTCCCGTGACGTGACCCTCACGCTGCCTGACGGCAAGCGCGTCACCTTCGCGTTCGAACTGCGTCAGGCGGGCAACTGGGGGTTCAGCTACGCGGCCGTCTGGACGCCGCCGGACTCCTGCCGCTGGACGCTGAGGGCGCTGGGCAACAGCCAGGTGACGGCCCTTCCCGGCATGGATCCCTACTGGCAGGCGACAAATCCGGGCACACCACTTGACATGTATGATTTTCCGGGCTATCTTCTGACTGGTCCTGATGGTTCCGAATACACCTTTGAACGGGAACGGCTTGGTGACTATGACGCCACCCAGGAGGATGGCGGCAGCGTGTCGCTGACCTGCTATGGCGCTCCCCGGCTCACTCAGGTGGCGTTCGCCGATGGGCGACGCCTCATCCTGGACGGCACACAGCTGCTGGTGGCCGAGGGGACGGGCGAGCCTGTTCCCTGCCTGCACCTGGAACGTGACGAGCACGGCCGCATCATTCGGCTGGAAGGAGGTGAGGACGAGACACTGACACTGGCCTTCGCGTATGACCGCCTGGGCAATCTCGTCTCCTGTTCGCGAGCCATCCAGGACGAGCCCCTGGCGCTCCGGCGACGATACCGCTACGACGACCCGAGGTTCCCCCATCTGCTCACCGCCATCGAGAATGGCGCCGGACGGAAACTGGCCTCCTTCTCCTTCAATGCCCAGGGACGGCTGATGGCCGTCGGCGACGGCGAGGCTCAGACCTCCGCCGACCATGACGTCTTCGCCAAAGTCCTCATCGAGACAGACGACTACGGCAACGAGACGCTCTATCGCCACGACGACCGCGGGCAGGTCACCGAAATCGTCTACCCCGACGGCGGCGTCGTCAGCCTCGACTATGACCAGGACGGCCGCGAGACGCGGAGAACAGACGAACTCGGTTTCGTCACCACCCGCGACTATGACGGCGAGGGGCGGCTGACGCGGCAGACGAACGCCATGGGCGGCGAAACCCTCTTCGAGTACGATGGACAGGGACGGCTGGCGCGCCTCACCTCGCCGGCTGGAACGCAGCTCTGCCGACGGCAGTCGGCGGACGGACGCCATGTCGAGATGTCCAGCTCGCGGGGCGCTCGGATGGTCTGCGACTCGGACGAGAAGGGGCGTCCGACGCGGCTCCAGGTCTCCTGGCTGCCCCAAACCATGATGGTCACCTACCATGACGACGAGGGCACCGCCATCTATGATGACGCCACCGGAAACCTGCTGTCCGCCTCCGTCAGCCAGGAGGGGCAGCGGCAGACGCAGCGTCTGAAGTGGCTTGATGAGCAAGACCATGCCCTGCTTGAGCATGAGACGGTCGCGGAGCACGACAGGCAGGGACGCACGCAACGTGTCAGCGACAGCGCTGGCAACTGGGAAGAGTGGAGGCGTGATGAGGAGGACAGGCTGATGGAGCACCGGCGCAGTGACGGTTCCTGGCGGCGCTTTGGCTACGATGCCCATGGCAGGCAGGTCGTGGTCTGGGACAGCGCGGGCCTGGTCACGTGCCAGCTCCATGACCGCGGCGGCCGACTGACGCTGTCCGTCGGGCCGGAGCAGTTCGAGCTGGGGCCATCGGGTATGCCCTCCGGCGAGCTTCGCTTCTCGTGTGGCCAGGAGCATGGCTATGACGCCTGCGGACGGCAGACGTCGCGCCGCACGCTGGCGGATGTCACCCTGTCGCTGCGGCGCGAGGTGGATGGCGTCTGGAGCCTCGCGGTCGCGGAGACCGGAAAGGCGCTGGCGGAGTCCGTCACGGAGTATGACCTGCGTGGCCAGGCCGTCCGGAGCGTCGACCTGGCCGGCGTGGAGACCCGGATGGGCTACGACGGCGATGGCCAGCTCCTCTGGCGCGAGGACGCCGACGGCAACCGCACACGCATCGAGTACGACGCCGCCGGACGGAAGGTCGCCGAGACCAACCCCCTGGGGCAGAAGGCCGTCTGGAGCTATGATGAGCGCGGGCAGCTGGCCGAGATCGTTGCGCCGGACGGACGCTCCGTCCGCTACGACTATGCGGACGGGCAGGCGTCCGTGACCGGCGTCACGCGGACTGGATGCGAGACCATCGTCCTGGAGCGCAGTGAGCAGGGGCTGCTGCTGGGCGCCGCGCAGGGCGAGCTCCGCATGGGCTATGACTACGACCTCGCCAGCAGGCTGACCGCCTACTGGGATGGCCGCGGACAGCGCTGGACGCTGGAGAGGGACGTGCTCGGGCGCATCGTCTCCACCGCCTCGCCCGAGGGACGCCAGGCGACCTGGAGCTACGAGGGCGTCTCGCAGGGCTTCAGCCAGTTCGTCGACGGCAAGGGAAACCGCGTCGAGATGGACTACGGCTCGGGCGAGAGACCGACGACGCGCAAGCGCGTGGTTGTCGGCGGGCAACTGGCCTACGCCGTGGAGGTGGCGGGCGCAGATGACCGTCGGCTGCTGGATGCCGACGGCGAGGAGCTCTGGGGCGAGCGCTGGGAGCGCGACGAGCGGCATCGGCGCATCCGACGCTGGGTCAATGGACGCCTCGAGAGCGCCTACGCCTATGACGATGCCGGTCGGCTGGCCGCCTGCGAGACGCCCGGCACGGCGTTCACGCTGCACTACAGCCGCCTGGGACGGCTGGAGGCGTGCCGCTATACCCGCTGCGGTGGCCGCGACCTGGCGGCGCCGCTGGAGGTGCGGCTGGAGTATGATGCCGCCGGACGGGTCGTCGCCGAGCAGGTTGGCGACGGCTGGCGGCGTCAGGTCGCCTACGACGAAGGTGGCCGGGTGCGTCATGTCAGCGTCCTGGCGCAGGGCGTCGTCCAGCTGTCCGGCGACTATCAGTTCGATGAGGCCGGTCGGCGCGTGGGCCTGCAGGAGGTGCAGTTGGTCTCTGGACAGGAGGCGACCCGCACGCTGGTCTGGGAGTATGACCGTCTGGGGCGCCTGGTGGCCGAGCGGTCGCGCTCCGAGGTGCCGGGCGATGTCGACTATGACTGGACGGCCAGCTACGATGAGCTGGACAACCTGGTGTCGGAGACCACGCGCACCCAGGAGGATGTGCTGACCGTCCGCTACGAGTATGACCGTGACAACTGCCTGCTGGCCAGCCATCACGACAGCCAGCGGCGCGGAGCCTGGGACATCGCCTATGACTGGGACGCCAACGGCTGCCTCGAGCGGGAGACCGCCTCCGGCGCCGAGCGCTGGATCAGACGCTACCAGTGGAGTCCGGAGCGGCGGCTGACCCAAATGACGCTCGAGCAGGAGCTCCCCGAGCCGCGTGGCGAGCGCGTCGACTTCCTGTATGACGCCTACGGCTCCCTAAGGGGGCATCGGCGCGTCAGCACGGCACCGGGGCAGCCCGACCGCATCCGCGAGCATCGCCTCTGTCAGGAGCGGCATATCTTCAGCAAGATGCCGCGGCTCCTCGACTACGAGGTCGCCGAGGCGGACGGCGGCTTCTCCTGGCGCTCCATCCTCTGCGGGAGCTCCATGCCACTGGCCCTCGACGATGGCGCACTGCGCGAGATGCTGCTCTACCATCCGCATGGCGAGATGCGGCGGCAGGGTGAGACGCTCCGGCAGCAGACCGCCTGGTGGAGTCCCTGGCGCGGACAGGAGACGGGGCCGGGTAGTCAGGGCGAATGGCATGAGGCCGGCTCGGGGCTCGTCTATCTCCGCAACCGGTTCTACGCCCCGAGACTCCGCCGCTTCCTCTCGCCCGATCCCGTGGACGGCATCCCACAGCAGCCTCGGACATTCCACAAGTACGCCTACTGCCACAACGATCCCGTCAACTACTGCGACCCGATGGGGACGTTTGAAATAGGAACTCTGGAGGGAGCCCTGCTAAACATAGGGCTTTCCCTGCGCAATGCCTACAGCGTGCTGGTCACCTCCAAGACCATCCTCTCATCGACATCCATACTTAATATGATGTCCATTAGCTATAGTCAGACAAAAGCCTTGACAGCTAAAAAGGAGAAGCTCAATGCCACGCTCATCGTACATGGCATTGGTCCCCACATTGGGGATGGATGGGCTGATGATATGATCAAGCTGCTGAAGAAGGGCAATACATCAAACAATCAGGACTACTATACCTTCACCTGGGGAGGCTTTATGGGGCTGCCCATGAATCCCGGCAATTTGTTCCAGACAACGAGTCGGCTGCTTGATTGTCTCCCAATACCCAATACGGTCATTCATTGTCAGACGCT
>CALZPA010000008.1 GCA_945827525.1 uncultured Lentisphaeria bacterium
GAAGCCGAGTTTGCGGAAGGTCTCGACCTGCCGTCGGATGGAGTAGCCGCCGGCGGGGGCGAGGAGGTGTCCGGCCCAGTTGGTGCCCTCGTCGAAGCACTGTTCGGTCTGGAATTCGAGCATGCGCGGGCAGGCGCGGAGCTGGGGGATGAGGGTGTCCCAGTCGATGGTGCCGTCGAAGGGCATGGCGTGGAGGTCGGCGTAGCCGGTGTTGTCGTGGATGTGGCAGGTGACGACGTGGGGCTGGAGCTTGGCCAGGGCGTTGGGCTCCTCGCGGAAGCCCTCCCACCAGTTGCGGTTGAGCTGGTAGTCGGGGTAGTTCTCGCGGCGTTTCCAGGGATAGGGGGTCATGATGTGGGCGTGTCCGGTGTCGTAGCAGACGCCGATGGCGGGGTTGCCGGCGAAGGGGGCGATGACGCTGAGAACTTCCTGTGCGGAGTTGGTGGGCTCAAAGCTGTTTTCGACGGCGATGACGAGTCCGAGCCTTTCGGCGGTGGGAAGGAGCTGTTCGAGTGACTGGATGGCGAGGGGGCGGAGCACGTCGATGGGAGTGTGGTGGGTGACGTAGTCGTAGGCGCCGATGTGCATGGTGTAGGTGCGGCTGCCGAAGTTGGCGGCAAGCGCCATGGCGCGGCGGTGCGTCTCAAGCATGATGGCGCGCTGCTCGGGCTCGGGGACGTTGAGGTCGAGCTTGGGGCCGAAGGGCGAGTGCATGGCGATGAGGCGGATGCCGAAGCGGTCGCAGAGCCCCTTGAGAAAGTCGATGCGGGTCTCGTCCTCAAGGCAGGCGCGGACGAGAGGGTCGGTGAAGACGAAGGTGTTGACGCCCCAGTCGAGGTATTCGCGGATGATGCGTGGGTAGAGGGCGTCGGTCAGCTTGGTCCAGGGATAGTTGAAGGCGAGTGGTGCGTTCATGGTGGTTTGGGGGAAGGGATTGGTGGATGGGGTGGAATGGGTGGGGAATGGGTGGGGAATGGCCGTCCGTTCGGCGGAGGGTTTCCTCAGCCCTGGGAAGGGTGAGTGCGCGAAGGGGCCGTGGCGTCGGCAGGTTTGGTTTCCAGGGGCTGACGCCCCTCCCTCGTCGGGGGGCGCCCCTTCGGGGCGATGGCGCTGCCTCGCTGTTCTTGGCAAAGGGAAATATAAGCCTCGGACGGGGATTTGCGAGAAGGGTGGACGAGGTTGCGAAAAAAACAACCATATCAGTAGGGAAGAGGGAACACCATCAAATTCGTCACGTCTAATTCGTTGCCTAATGACGAGGGTTTCAAGTTGTGGAAGGGCGGTCACACGGCCATGGAAACGCGGAAGCCCTAAACATAACTTAAAAGGTAGTCAATATTAGGTGTGTACGATTAGGATTTCCGAAGAATGATGAGAGCAACCCATTGAGAAAGGAGAAGCATCATGAAGAGAGTGATGAGTGCCGTGGTGTTCGCGGCTCTGCTGTGTTCGGCCGTTGTGCTGGCCTCGGAGTCTGGCGAGAAGGCGTCCTGTTGCAAGCAGGAGAAAGCGGCGTGCTGCAAGACTGAGTGCTGCAAGCCCAATGCGGACTGCTGCAAGCCTGGCGCGGCGTGCTGCAAGGCGGCGGCGTGCTGCAAGGGGCAGGTGAAGGCGAGCTGCTGCAAGACTGAGTGCTGCAAGCCGAGTGCGGACTGCTGCAAGCCTGGCGCGGCGTGCTGCAAGAAGGCGGATTGCTGCAAGGCGGCGGCTGACTGCTGCGCTCCGGCGGACAGTGAGAAGAAGTGACAGTCTGTCGCTGAGCTCAGTCTGAAGTCAGAAGAAGCCGCCCCGCGGGCCATGGACTGCGGGGCGGCTTTCCGTTTCTGGGGTGTGGGGGCTGGAGGCGATGCTGCGACCGATGCTGTGGGTAACTGCGGGCGGCTTTCCGTCTCTGGGGTGTGTGGGTGGGGTCAGAGGAGTTCGTCGTCCTGGACGACCTGTGGGGTTTCGATGTCTCCGCCCTGTGGGAATTCGTGGGCATTTTTGGCGATGACGAGTCGGACGAGGTTGGGGATGGGGAGAGTGGTGACGATGGAGAGGATGATGATGGCGTTGAAGAAGGCGTCGGAGAGGATGCCGAGGTCTTTGCCGACGGCGGCGGCGGCGAGGGTTGCGGAGAGCTGTGGGATGGTCATGAGTCCGGCGGCGAGTCCGGCGGCGTGTCCGAAGCCGACGAGTCGCATGGTGGCGTAGCCGCTGAGGAGTTTGCTGAGGACGAGTCCTGCGACGGTGAGGAGGATGATGGAGGCGTCGCCGGTGCCGGAGAAGGCGCGGAAGTCGGTCTGCATGCCGATGGAGACGAAGAGGAAGGGGATGAGGAAGCCGTAGCCGATGCTCTCGAAGCGCTTGAAGAGGAGCATGTCGTGGTGTTTGACGACCTGGGAGAGTCCGAGACCGGCGATGAAGGCTCCGACGACGAGGTTGATGCCGAAGAGTTCGCCGACGAGGACGGTGGCGAGGATGATGACCATGACGATGGTGATGAGCATGTCCTCGGAGGGTCTGAACCACTGGAGGAGTCTGTTTCCGAGCCAGCGGACGATGAGGATGGCGAGGACGAGGTAGGCGATGACGATGAGGAGGAAGATGGGCATGAAGCTGTTGCCCAGGATGGAGCCGTCGAGGTGGTCGAAGATGGAGAGGGTGCTGGAGCCGACCATGTGTGAGATGCCGTGCCGCTGTCGGAAGAGCTGGACGCTGACGGCGAGGAGGATGATGCTGGCGATGTCGGTGATGACGGTGGAGATGAGGACGCTGGCGCCGAAGCGGCTGCGGGTGAGTCCGTGTGAGCGGATGACGGGGAAGACGATGCCGACGGAGTGCGAGGCGAAGAGGGAGGCGTAGAGGAGCTTTCCCTCGAGGGCGTTGGGCTCGAAGTGTGCGTAGACGAGGTATCCGGCGATGGCGGGGACGAGGAAGGTGGAGATGCTGAGGGCGATGACGGGGATGCGGACGGTGCGGATGAGCTTGAAGTCGGCCTCCATGCCGGCGATGGCCATGAGGAGCATGAGTCCGAGCGAGCCGAGGAGCGAGAGGAGGCTGTCGAAGACGCGCGCGGTCTCGGCGGCGGTTTCGGCGCGCTGTCCGGGCGGTCCGAGGAAGCTGAGGGCGTTTGAGAGGTGTCGGACGAGGTCGAGACCGCCGCCGTGGGGGGCAATGAGCATGCCGACGAGGAGGAGGGCGATGACCATGGGGATGCCGAAGCGCCGGAGGAGTGCGGGCACGAGTGCCATCAGGGCGGTGAGGGCGATGAAGAGGAGCAGCAGTGCGGATTGGCTCATGCGGTGGGTCCTGGTCTCGGAGAGTGGGCTTCAGTTTCAGGGCCGGGTTCGCTCGATGGTGACGGTGGCGGCGGCGAGGCGCGGGCGTGGGTTGGGCTTGGTGACGCTGAGGGTGACCTTTTGGGCGGGCGTCAGTCGGAGGCAGAGCTGTGCGAGGTGTTCGGCGAGGGCCTCGATGAGCTGGAAGTCGGAGGCTTCGGTGGCGTCGAGGATGTTCTGGACGAGAAAGTCGTAGTCGATGGCGTCCTCGAGGCGGTCGGAGGCGGCGGCGTCGCGGATGTCGGTGTGGAGGGTGACGGAGATGGAGACGTCGCGCTTCAGGCGTCGCTCGTCGTCGTAGCAGCCGAGGATGCACTGGGCATGGATGTCGTGGAGGGTGATGGTGTCCATGGCGTTTGCGTTGTGTGTGGGGGGGAGGGAGAGGAGTCAGCGCAGTCTCTGGAGGAGGGTTTCGGGCGCGTCGTAGCGTCGATGGACGGCGTAGGGGGGGAATTTGGCGGCGAGGTTCTGGGGGAGGTTCTGTGGGAGGTAGCGCCAGCGCTTGTAGAGCCAGACGTACTGTTCGGGGTAGTCTCGGACGAGCGTCTCGAAGGCGTCGGCGATGTGCTGGGAGAGGGACTCGTCGGTATCGTCTGGGGTGGGTGTGGGGAGGTGTCTGGCGATGCAGGCGAAGGAGCCGTCGGGCTGTCGGACGGAGGCGCAGACGATGATGGGGAGGTGGAGTTTCCGTGCGAGTCGTGCGGGGAGCGGTGACATGGTGGCGGGGAGTCCGAAGAAGCTGACGAAGATGCCGCCGTCGACGGGGGAGAGGTTCTGGTCGACGAGCATTCCGACGCAGTGTCCCTGTCGGAGTGCGAGGAGGACTTTTCGTGCGGCGCCGTCTCGCTTGATGATGTGGAGTCCGTTGGTTTCGCGCGCCTGGGTGACGATGGCGTCAAGGGTTTGGGAGCTGAGGGTTTCGGCGATGGCGGAGACCTGGAGTCCGGCGAGGGGGGCGCCCTGAGCGAAGACCTCCCAGTTTCCGAGGTGGGGGAGGCAGACGATGGCGGGCTGTCCGCGGAGACGGTCGAGGAAGCCGGGGGGCCAGGCGGGGAGGAGGCGCGAGATGAGGGTGGGTCGGTGGATGAGCCTGGCGGTCTCGAGTCCGGTGAGGATGGAGCTGGCGATGCTCTGTCGCGCGAGCTGTTCGCGTTGTGTCGCGTCGAGTTCCGGGAAGGCGACGGTGAGGTTGTCGCAGACGGTTTGGAACGCCTGGAGCCGCAGTCGTGCGCAGGTGCGGGCGAGGGTGTCGGCGAGTCGTCGGGCGAAGCAGGGCGAGAGTCTCCCCAGGACTGCCAGTACAGGGCGGGTGAGGAGGCTCATGACCAGGGCTCGGACGGCGCGCCGGGCATTTCTGGCGCGCCGTCTGAGGGTTTTGCGTCGGCACGGTTCCACGGTGGGGGGCACCAGGGATGGGGAGGGGGCCTATTCGAAGTAGCGGCTGGTGCCGGGCTTCAGGTCGGCGAAGAGCTCGCGGCGTTCGGCGACGTCCTGGGCGTCGACGAAGGAGCGTGGCGAGAGTTCGATGATGGTGTCGGCGGGTGCGGTGATGCCGGCCTGCGCGAGCCATTTGTGTGCGCGGGCGTTGAGTGCGGCGCGGCAGGAGTCGGGCGAGTCGTCGCCCTGAGCGTTCTTGACGGGCGCGAACTGCTCGTCGCGGCTGGCCTCGAGGATGAGTGGGCTGTGGGCGAGTGGGAGGGCGTCGAAGAGGAAGAATTCGAGTTTGATGGCGTTGGGCGCGTCGGGCTTGACGAGTTCGCCCTGTTCGTTGATGTAGGGGACTTTCTTGTGGGCGACGTGGGGTGTGAAGCCGGCGTTTCCGGTGGCGACGTGGCGGATGAAGTCTCGGGAGATGACGTGCATGGCGGGGCTGCCGGCGCGGAAGGTGAGCTTGCCGTCGGGGTCTTTCCGCTGGAGGAGGTCGTTGGGCATGTCGGAGTACTCGACGATGACGAGCTTGCCGTCGAGGAGGCAGAAGTGTCCGAGCTTCTCCAGGGGGTCGCGCTTGATGAGAGCGCGCGAGGACATGTCGGAGCCGGTGAGGTCATGGAGTCCGATGAAGAGCGGGTCCATGGTCTTGATGAGTGGGTTGTCGACCTGCCAGTAGGAGAGGATGGTGACGCCGCGGCGCTCCATGTCGTCGAGGGCTCCGGAGTCGAGGAGTGCGGCGAAGGAGCCGCCGTGTCCGTTGGGGGAGAGGGCGAGGGAGTCTCTGTCGGCGAGGAGGGCGTGTCCGTCGGGGTCGATGGCGGGGAGGGTGCCCTGCGCGAAGAGCATGACGTTCTTGGGGTCGAGTCCGAAGTAGTGGTTGTCGGCGAAGAATTGGCGAGTGGCCTGGTCATTGATTTTGGAGGTCATGATGTACCAGGGGATGACGCAGCCGTACTTCTGCTGGTTGCGGAGGATGCTTTCGGCGAAGAGCTGGAAGAGGCTCTTGTGCTGGAGTTCGGAGACGGGGTAGGTGCCCTTGGGGGCGTCGTATCCGAGTCGTGTTCCCTGTCCGCCGGCGACGGTGAAGCCGGCGACCTTTCCGGCCTTGAGGAGTTCGACGCCGTGGGCGGTGGCCTGCTGGAGGCGAGTGCGCTCGTCGTCGGTTGAGGGATTGAGGCTGACGTACTGTGCGGGGACGAGCTTGTCGAAGGGGATGTCGGGTCCGTTTCCGGCGGCGGCGTCCTTGGCCCAGGCGGTGACCTTCTGCCAGTTGACGGCCTTGAGCTGTTCGGCGAAGGACTGCTGGCGCTCGGGCGTCAGCTCATCCCAGAAGCGGAGGAGGTGGGTCTGGTCGAAGGGGGCGAGAAAGTCGAGGAGTTCCTGTTTGGTGGGCATGGGGGTGCGTGGGGATGGTTGGAGGACGGATGGTTGTGTGTGGTGGGGGGAGGACTGGCCGGCGGCGGGGCCTTCCGGCGCGTTTTCTATACAATAATGCGTTTTCATGGGATGTCATGCGGCGGTGTGTCTTTCGGGCGGGTTCAGGCTTGAATTTTGGCGTTGGCCGTGCAAGTTATGGGGAGTTGGCCGTGGCAGGGCGCCACGGCGGGAGACGGGACGTGCGAGAACAGCAGGAGCAGGAAGACATGGGGCTGGATTTGGCCGCGAGACGGAAGCTGGTGGACGAGATGCTGGGGCGGCAGTTGGACCGTTGCCGTGGGCAGGTGCCCGAGCATCTTCTCAATGTGCTGGAGGGATATCTGTCCGGTGGGGGGAAACGGGTGCGCCCGCTGCTGATGATGCTGTGCTGCGAGGGTCTTGGCGGCTCGGCGGAGGACATCGTGCCGGCGGCGGCGGCGGTGGAGATGTACCACAACTGGACGCTGATACACGACGATGTGATTGACCATGACGCGCGTCGCCGTGGCCGTCCGACGGGTCATGTGATTGGGTCTCGGGAGGGAAGCGAGACGTTTGGGCTGGGCGGGACCGCGGCCGGCGACTACGGCATCAGCGTGGCGATCCTCTCGGGCGACCTGCTGCACGGGCTGTCGCTGGAGCTGCTGGCGTCGCTGGCGCCGTCGTATCCGAAGGTGATACCGGCGCTGCTGCAGCGGATGAGCGGTCGGCTGTGCCGGGAGCTGATTGGGGGCGAGCAGCTGGACGTGGAGCTGAGCCACATGCCGTTCGAGCGTGTGGGCGAGTCGCTGATACAACTGATGATGAACGGCAAGACGGGGGCGCTGTTCCGCTTCGCGATGGAGTGCGGCGCCGCGCTGGGGCTTGACTCCATCGAGGACGAGCGCATCAGCGCCATGGGCATCTTCGGCAGCAAGTTCGGGCTGTCGTTCCAGCTTCAGGACGACCTGCTGGGCATCTTCGGCTCGGACCAGAAGCTGGGCAAGCCGGTGGGCTCGGACATCCGCGAGGGCAAGCGGACGCTGCTGGCCGCACGGACGCTGCAGGGGCTGGAGGGCGGCCGACGCGCCCGCTTCCTGGAGCTGTACGGGAAGGCCGACGTCACGTCTGGGGACATCGCGGAGGTTCAGGAGCTGATGCGCGAGAGCGGCGCGGCGGAGTCGGTGCGCAAGTCGGCGGCCCGCATCCTGGAGCAGGCGCTCCAGACGCTTCGCGGCGTCATGGCGCCGTCCGAGGCCTGCCTGGCCCTGGAGTCGCTGACGATGGACATGCTCTCGCGCGAGGTCTGAGCCGACGCGGGGAGAGCCGCAGACAGGACAAAGGCCGGCCGCCGGGGTGCCACCCCGGCGGCCGGCCTTGTTTGCTGTTCAGGGCGCGGGTGTCTCAGTGATGGGAGAAGACGCGTTCGGGAGCATGGAAGAGGGCGACGCCGAGCTCGTTGGCGCGGATGATGACGTCGGCGTCCTTGAGGGAGCCGGCGGGTGCGATGATGGCGGTGACGCCGGCGGCGGCGGCGACCTCGACGCCGTCGGGGAAGGGGAAGAAGCCGTCGGAGGCCATGACGGAGCCCTTGATGCTCTCCTTGCCGTGGTACTTGTCCTTGAATTTGACGATGGCCTGTTCGACGGCGCCGACGCGGTCCTGCTCGCCGGTTCCGACGCAGAGGGTGCCGCCGTTCTTGACGATGATGACGCCGTTGGAGCGGACGGAGATGTTGATGTACCAGGCGGCGAGGAGGTCGTCGAGCTGCTCGGGGGTTGCCTTGACGGTGGAGACGACGTGTCCGAGTGTCTTGGAGTCGGCCTCGGCGGGCTTGAGGTCGGCGACGGAGCGGATGTGGGTGAGGAGCGGGTCGGCGACGACGACGCAGCCGTCGGCGAGGACCTTGAAGGTCTGGTATCCGGCGACGTCATCGCCGACATACTTGGGGAGGAGTGAGAGGTCGCCGCACTTGAGGATGCGGATGTGGCGGTTGAGCTTGGAGTCGGGGTTGGAGAAGATGGCGACGGCCTCGTCGTCGAAGTCGGGTGCGACGACGCACTCGACGAAGGTCTTCATGATTTCGCTGGCGGTGTCGGCGTCGACCTTGGTGTTGAAGGCGATGACGGCGCCGAAGACGGCGCGGTCGTCGCAGTCGCGGGCCTTGATGTAGACGTCCTTGAGGGAGTCGCCGGGGGCGGCGATGGCGGCGCCGCAGGGGTTGACGTGCTTCATGCAGGCGCAGGCGGGGCGGTCGAAGAACTTGACGATGTTGAGGGAGTAGGAGATGTCCTCGAGGTTGGTCTGGGAGAGTCCGGACTTTCCGTTCTTGAGGATGACCATGTCGCCGATGACGGCGTTGCGGTTGGCGGGCTTGTAGAAGGCGGCGGTCTGGTGTGGGTTGGTGCCGTAGCGGAGGTCGTCGACCTTGGTGTAGTCGTGTCCGAGGAAGGAGGCGGTGTCGGGGAAGGAGCCGACGTTCTTGGAGAGGTAGGTCTGGCGGTTGAGTTTGTCGTCTGCCATGGTGGATGGTTCCTTTTTGGGTGGTTGGTTTTGGGGTGGGTTATGGTTGGGATGGATGGATGGATGGAATGGGTCGGGGGGGAGGGGGGGATCAGGCGTGTTCCTGTGTCTGGAACTGGATGTCGTAGAGTTTTCGGTAGGTGCCGTTGAGCTGGTAGAGCTGGTGATGGGTGCCCTGTTCGACGATGCGTCCGTGGTCGCAGACGAGGATGAGGTCGGCGTTGATGATGGTGGAGAGCCGGTGTGCGATGGCGATGACGGTGCGGTCGGCCATGAGCTTGTCGAAGGCCTCCTGGACGAGTCGCTCGGTCTTGGAGTCGAGCGCGGAGGTGGCCTCGTCGAGGATGAGGATGGGCGGGTTGCGGAGGAGTGCGCGGGCGATGGAGAGGCGCTGGCGCTGACCTCCGGAGAGGAGGCTGCCGCGTTCGCCGACGCAGGTGTCGAACTGGTCGGGCTTGTCGAGGATGAAGTCGAGGGCGTTGGCCTGCTGCGCGGCCTGCCGGATTTGCTCGGGTGTGGCGTTGGGCGAGCCGAAGGCGATGTTGCTGGCGATGGTGTCGTTGAAGAGGAACGACTCCTGTGCGACGACGCCGACGAGGGAGCGGAGGGCGTGGTTGTCGATGGCGCGGAGGTCGTTGCCGTCGATGGCGATGGAGCCCTGTGTGGGGTCGTAGAAGCGGCAGAGGAGGTGTGCGATGGTGGACTTGCCGGAGCCGGTGGGGCCGATGATGGCGACGAGCTGTCCGCGGCGGATGGTGAGGTTGAAGTCGGCGATGATGTCGGGGCCGTCGGGGAGGTAGCGGAAGGAGACGTGTGAGAAGTCGATGGTGGAGTGGAAGGCGGTGGGGGTGGCGGCGGGCTGGGAGACGGGGAGTCCGGTGTCGGCGTTGAGGAGGTCGAGGATGCGTTCGCAGGCGGCGGCGGACTTCTGGAGGTCGTTGTTGATTTTGGCGAGCTCCTTGATGGGGCGGTAGGCCTCCTGCGCGGCGAACGCGAGGGTGGCGAGGGAGGCGAGGGTGATGCCGTAGCGGTAGCAGACGACGAGGAAGAGTGCGCCGACGGTGAGCATGACGAGCTGCATGATGGGCTGCATGAAGGTGGCGGCGAGGAGGGCCTTCCTGACGGAGCGGAAGTAGCGGTTGCTCTCATGGGTGAAGCGCTCGGCCTCGCTTCGCTCGCAGTTGAACGCCTTGACGACGCGGATGCCGGAGAAGTTCTCCTGCATTCGGGCGACGAGGACGGCGATGCCCGCGAGGACGCGCTTCTGGTAGCGTCGCAGGTAGCGGGAGAGCATGTAGACGGGGACGATGCACCCGGGGATGGCGAGGATGAGCCAGATGGACTGGGTGAAGAGGTTCATGGCCATCGCCTTGACGATGATGAACTGGAACGAGGCGACGATCATGAGCGGCGCGGTGAAGAGCTCGGCGACGGAGGTGGAGACGGACTTCTCGACGACGCCCGTGTCGTTGGTGCAGCGCGCGATGAGCTGCCCGACGTCGTGGTGGTCGAAGAAGGCGACGGACTGGCTCTGGATGCGGGTGAAGAGGGCGATGCGGATGTCGGTGACGATGCGTGCCCCGACCCAGCCGAGGCAGTACTTGGTGACGAATTCGCAGAGTGCCTTGGCGAGGAAGAGGGTGAACATGAGGGCGATGATGCCGACGAGGAGCTGGAGGGAGATGGCGCCGTCGCGGTTGATGCGGAGGTCGTAGCCGAATTTCGCGGCGAGCGCCTCGGCGGAGTCGAGGTAGCGGTCGATGTTGCGCTGTGCGGGCCGTGGGGGTGTGGGTTCGGGGACGGCGGCGGGCGCAAGGGACGGCGTGGGTGGCGTCGTCGTCATCGGTGCGCCGGGATCGGCGTTCGTCGGCGGCTGGGTTCGCGGGGATGCGGGCGCCATGCGGACGATGGCGTTGGGCGTCGTGGCGTCGTGACCGGGGCCGTTGAGGTTCTCGAAGACGTTGAGGCCGAAGTCCATGATGCGGAGGATGACGGAGACGGAGCCTCCCATGAGGAGTCCGGTGAGGATGCCGAGGGAGAGTCGTAGCCAGTAGCGTCCGGCGAAGCGGCTGAAGAGTCGCCAGAAGAGGGCGACGGCGGAGCCGCTGGAGCGTCGTGGCGGGTGTGGTCTGTCCTGGTCGCGGTGTGCCATGCTGCTGGGGACTCGTGTCAGGCGAGGAGTCGGCGGATGGTGTCGGCGACGTAGGTCTTCTGGTCGTCGGAGAGTTCGGGATAGATGGGGATGGCGAGGGTCTCGAGGGCGGCCTGCTCGCTGACGGGGAAGTCGCCCTGGCGGTGTCCGAGGTGGGCGAAGCACTTCTGGAGGTGGAGGGGGACGGGGTAGTAGACGTCGCAGCCGATGCCGTTGGCGTGGAGGCCGTCCCAGAGGGCCTGGCGTTTGGCGGCGGGGACGCGGATGACGAACTGGTTGCGGACGTGCCGGGTGGTCCAGGGGGCGCAGGCGGGGAGGGTGACGTCGGCGCAGCCGGCGAGGAGTCGCTCGTAGTCGCGCGCGTTCCGCTGGCGCGCCTCGGTCCAGGCGTCGAGGTGGTCGAGCTTGACGTTGAGGACGGCGGCCTGGAGGGCGTCGATGCGGAAGTTTCCGCCGACGAAGTGGTGGTGGTACTTGGGCGACATGCCGTGGTTGCGGAAGATTTTGAGCCGTTCGGCCTTTTCGGGGTCGTTGGTGAGGACCATGCCGGCGTCGCCGAAGCCTCCGAGGTTCTTGGAGGGGAAGAAGGAGAGGCAGCCGTAGTCTCCGAGGGAGGCGACGCGCTGTCCGCGGTAGTCGGCGCCGATGGCCTGCGCGGCGTCCTCGATGACGATGAGGTGGTGTCGGCGGGCGATGTCGAGGATGGGGTCCATGTCGGCGGGCTGCCCGTAGAGGTGGACGGGGATGATGGCTCTGGTTCTGGGGGTTATGGCCTGTTCGAGGCGGGTGGCGTCGATGGAGTAGGCGACGGGCTCGATGTCGACGAAGACGGGAGTGGCGCCGACGCGGGCGATGGCGCCGGCGGTGGCGAAGAAGGTGTAGGGGGTGGTGATGACCTCGTCGCCTTCGCCGATGCCCTCGGCCATGAGGGCGACGATGAGGGCGTCGGAGCCGGAGGAGACGCCGCAGGCGAAGCCGGCGTGGCAGTAGTCGGCGGCGCGGCGCTCGAATTCCTCGACCTTGGGTCCGAGGATGAACATCTGGGACTCGCACAGGGCGCTGATTTCGGCCTGCACCTGGTCTTTGATGGTCTGGTACTGCGGCTTGAGGTCGAGCATGGGGACATTCATGGGCGGTATTCCTTACGGCGAAGAGTGTGGAGGTGGGAAAATGAGTTGTGTGTGTGTGGTGGGGGTGGTGGTGAGGGGGCGTGCCGTCTTCGTTCAGGAGGAGATGCGGTAGCCGGCCTGGAGGAAGAGGTGCATGAGGCTGCCGGGGCCGATGAGGTGTCCGGCGCCGACGACGGCGAGGACGGAGCGGTTGTCGGCGGAGGCGTGGTCGAGTGTCTCGAACCAGCGTCGGTTGCGTTCGTCGAGCATCTGGGCCTGGAGTGGGGAGTTGCCGGCGAAGCCGTCGGCGATGAGGGCGGCGAGCTTGTCGTCCTGCTGTCGGAGCCAGAGGTCGAGCATGGTGGCGGTGAAGGAGGGCATGTCGCGGAGTTCGGCGAGAGTCTGTCGGATGAAGTCCTCGTCGGGCTGTCGGTTGATGTCGGCGAGGAGTTCGAGCTGGTGTTCGGGTGTCTCGAGGCAGATGATGGGGCGGTTCTGTGCGGCGGCCTGGCGGAAGATGACGGTGTCGATGCCGAGCTGTGAGTTGAGACCGGTCTGGCGGAGGGCGGCGCTGGTGAGGAGGGAGGCGGCGTACCAGGCTCTGTAGGCGTCGATGAGGTCGGGTGGGAAGCCGAGCCGTGTGGCCTCGGCGGCGAGTTCCTGCCAGGTCTGCGGCAGGAGTGACTGGTGGAGGCGCTGGCCGTCGGGGAGTCGTCCGCGTCGTCTCATGGCGTCGCTGAAGTCGAAGGTGGCGAGGGCCTCGAGGTCGGTCTCGAAGGCGAAGGCGTCGGCGGTCTGCCGTGCGTGCTCGAGGCGGTCGGGGAGCGGGTACATGTCATCGGAGCCGAAGTGGAGGGCTCCGAAGAGGGTGATGGTCCCGTGGGAGGGCGCGTGGGCCTGCCGGAGGATGCCGAAGGCGCGTGGGGCGTGGTGGTTGGAGTGCGGCATGGTGCGTGCGGGACGCCGTTCGCGTGGGTGGGGGTGTGGGGAGGGCGTCTGGCGGGCTCAGTGGACGAAGGTCCGGAAGAAGGCGACCTCGCGCTGGGCGTTCTCGTGGAAGTGGTCGGGGATGGAGGAGCGGAATTCGCAGTGGACGGAGCAGGGGCCGTCGAAGCCGGCCTGGCTGAGGGAGTCGAAGACGTGCGTCCAGTCGACCATGCCGTGTCCGGCGAGCGTCCAGACGGGCTTGGGGCTGCCGTGTCCGTTGCGTTCGTCGCGGGTGATGGCGACGTCCTTGAGGGCGACGAGGGCGAGCCAGGGCTTGACCATGCCGATGGCGGTGGCGGGGTCTTCGCCCTCGACGAGGAGGTGGGCGGGGTCGAGGTAGACGCCGAAGCAGTCGGGGTCAAGTCCGTCGAAGAGGTGGGCGAGGCTGGCGCCGTTGAGGCCGAGGTTCTGGCGCGAGTGGGAGTGGTAGCAGATGCGGACGTGGTGTCGTCGTGCGAGGGGTTCCCAGGCGGCGAGGGTTCGCCGGGCGCTGTCGAGGGCCTGTCGGTAGTCCATCTCCGCTGGGCGGTAGGGGAAGTAGCCGAGCTTGAGGTGTCGGATGCCGGCCTGTCCCATGGCGGCGAGGAGGGGTTCGGCGGTGGGGTGGGTGGGTGCGAGGAGGTCGAAGTGGCCGGTGACCATGGGGATGTCCAGGCCCTCGGCGCGCAGGAGGGCGGCGGCCTGCGGCAGGGCGTCGGCGACGTTGGCGGGGCAGACGGGGAAGCCGGGTCGGACGCAGAGGTCGAAGCCGTCGAGTCCCCAGCGGTGGGCGGTCTCGACCAGCTGCGGCAGGGTCTGCTCCTGGAGCATTTTGGAGAAGAGGATGAGTTTCATCGCGGTCGCGTGGTCCTTCCGGGTCTGTTCCTGGCGTGCGTGTGCGGGGGGCGGGGTGGGCTCAGATGTCGTTGGTCTTGCGGAAGAGTGCCTGGTGCCGGAGTTCGGCCTTGAGTCCGAGGTCCCCCATGGTGACCTGGATGCTGCGCTTGAGCTTGGCGACGTCGGTGCCGGCGGGGATACTGACGAGGAGCATGACGTTGTAGGCGCCCTGGTGGACGGTGGTGTTGAGGTCGACGATGTTGATGTCCTTGGCGCGGAGGAGTTCGGCGATGGTGCTGACGATGCCGGGGCGGTCGGGACCGGAGGAGGTGAGGACGTAGAGGCTGTCGTCGGAGGGTGTGGCCTGGGGCTGGGCGGCGGCGGAGTCGGTGAAGGGCGCGAGGTCGATGGCGAGTCCGGCGAGGGCGCTGTTCCGGGCGAGTCCGTCGCGGACGGCGGCCTGGTCCAGGTCGTCGGGGAATTCGGCGAGGAGGATCATGGTGAAGTAGCCGCGCAGGACGGTCTGGGTCATATCCTCGAGGTTTCCCCGGAGCGCCTTGATGGCGCCGGCGACGTCGGCCACGATGCCGACACGGTCCTGGGACATGATGGAGAGGATGAATTTGGGCATGGTGTGGGGGGGATGGGAGGGGGGAAAGAGAATGAGAGGGGAGGCATGGCCGCGCCCCGCGCTGTGGTGAGCGTGGGGCGCGGCCCGGGACGGCGTGGGACGCTGCGGTTCAGGCGATGGGTCAGCGTGCCCGGATGACCTTGCGGTCGTAGTCGATGAGGTCGTCGATCCAGCCGGCTCCGGAGGGGACGTTGTTCTGGAGGCAGAACATGTTCCAGACGTCGTTGACGGGGAAGAACTTGAGTTCCTCGAGGAGTGCGAGTCTCATGGCGCCGTCGCCGTCGTTCTCGAAGTTGCGGAGCATCTGCTGGGGCTCGAGGAGGGCGGCGAGGATGCCCTTCTGGGTGGCGCGGGTGCCGATGACCCAGGCGCCGATGCGGTTGATGGCGCCGTCGAAGAAGTCGAGTCCGATGTGGGTCTTGTCGAGGACGTCGCCGCGGACGATCTGCTGGAAGAGGTTGCGGATGTCGTCGTTGAGGATGACGACGTGGTCGGAGTCCCAGCGGATGCCTCTGGAGACGTGGAGGAGGAGTTCGTCCTTGAACTGGAAGATGGCGGAGACCTTGTCGTGGATGGTCTCGGTGGGATGGAAGTGTCCCATGTCGAGGCAGAGCATCTGGTCATGGGTCATGGCGTAGCCCATGTAGTACTCGTGGGAGCCGACGGTGTAGTCCTCGGCGCCGATGCCGAAGAGCTTGGACTCGACGGCGTCGCGGCAGAAGGCGGGGTCGATCTGGACGGAGAAGATGTCCTCGAGGGACTGGGTGAGTCGGCGTCTGGGGGACCAGCGGTCGAAGGGCTGGTCCTTGGCGCCGTCGGGAATCCAGTGGTTGACGATGCAGGGGCTGCCCTGGTTGCGTCCCATGGCCTCGGCGATTTCGCGGCAGCGCTTGTCGTGGTTGATCCAGAAGCGGCGGATTTCCTCGCAGGGATGGGAGAGGGTGAAGCCGTCGTTGGCCTTGGGGTGCGCGAAGAAGGTGGGGTTGAAGTCGAGGGCGACGTGGTTGGCCTTGGACCAGGCCATCCAGCGGGCGAAGTGCTCGGGGCGGATCTGGTCGCGGTCGACGACCTGTCCGTCGGTCTCGGCGTAGATGGCGTGGAGGGAGAAGCGCTTGAGTCCGGGGATGAGGCTGAAGGCCTTTTCGGCGTCCTTGCGGAGGGTGTCGGCGTCCTGTGCGGCGCCAGGGTAGTTGCCGGTGGACATGATGCCGCCGCCGGAGACGCTGTCCTCGTGGACCTCGAAGCCCTTGACGTCGTCACCCTGCCAGCACTGGATGGAGATGGGGGTGGCGGCGAGGCGGTCGAGGGCGGCGTCGGTGTCGACGCCGATGTTCTTGTACTGCTGCTTGGCGCAGTCGTAGCGCTTCTGGATCTGTTCGGCGGTGAGTTCGGGGAACATGTTGGTTGGTTTCCTTCGTGGGTTTGGGGTGATGGCCTTTGGGGGCCTGTGTGTATTCTTGTGCTCTCTTGGCTGGGCTTTCCGGTGATGGCAGGAAGAGGTGGTCTGAGCGGAGTTCTGGGACCCTTAGGCGTCAGCGGACCCAGGCCTTCTTTCTGACGGAGTCGGCGATGATGGAGAAGGCCTTGGAGTGTGTGGACTCCAGGAGGGCTCGGAGCGTCTCGGGTGGGGGTGCGGGGAGGGCGCCGATGTCGGCGCAGAAGCTGTTTTTGTAGGCGGCGTCATGGGAGCCGAAGTTATCGTCGGTGTAGGAGGTGTCGGCGAAGCGGAGGAGGCGGGTGTGTCCGACGAAGATGTTGGCGCCTCGGACGAAGACCTTCCGGTAGGGTGCGAGGGCCTCGGCCTCGAAGTCGTCGAGGAGTCGCTGTCCGGGCTTGTTGGCCTCGGTGCCGACGTTGATGGGGAGGTCGAGCTTGATGGCGGCGTCAAGGTAGCGGTGGAGCTCGCGGACTTTGGCGGCCTTGGTGTCGGGGTCCTTGAAGTTCCAGTTGCGGTCGGGGATGATGTTGACGGCGGCGATGCCGTGGTGCTTGAGGTACTCGAGTTGCTTGAGGGGGTTGGACTCGCCTGGGAGCGAGCCGTCGAGCCAGGCGGCCATGGGGATGGCGCGTCCGCCGTTGATGAGTCGGATGACGTCGGCGAGTGGGGGGAAGGTGCTGCTGTCGGGCTGCTGGTAGCAGACGCCGCCCTTCTTGATGAGCTTGCTGCGGAGGAGGTCGGTGAAGGCGTTGTCGTTGGCGATGGTGTTGCGGAGGGCGTCTGGGGGGAGTCCGAGGGTGGCGGCCCAGGACTGTGCGGCGCGTTCGGGGGAGCCGAGGACGGCGAGGGCCTTGTGGTGGAGGGCGACGCAGATGTGGCGCTCGGTGGCGTTGCCGGCGGGGGTGAGCGGCAGGACGTCCTGGTCATAGTCGAGCTGGAAGTCGCGAAGGACGGCGTTGATGCGTCCGATGAGGGCGCGGTTGCGCTCGTGGGAGCGTGTGAGGAGCTGTCCGAACTCCTCGGCGCGGTAGCCGGGAAGGGGTTGCCGGACGAAGCCCATGCCCATGAAGTAGAAGACTCCTGGTTCGCCGGGGGAGTTGATTTCCATGTCGGCCCATTCCGGGACGAAGGCTCTGGTCTCGCAGGCGACGGCGGCGCGGAGCTGGAGGAGGTCGGCGGCGGCGAGGAATTCGTCGAGTCCCTGGAGGACGTCGAAGTCGCAGATGGCGGCCGCATGGACTCCGAGTCGCTTCATCTCGAAGGCGATGCGGGAGGGGGACCAGCCTTCTCCGTTGTAGGAGAAGAAGGAGTGGAGATGCATGTTGACGCAGGGGGTGGTCTCGGGGAAGGCGGTGGTTCGGGCGAGCTGTTCCAGGGTCTCCCGGCGTGTCCGTTCGTCGAAGGAGTTGAGAGAGTCGAGCATGTTCATGGCGTCGTCCCTTGCGGTGGATGGGGGATGGTGATGGGCGAGTCGAGGTCGAATCCGTCGTGCGGGCAGTGAGCGAGACAGGGATAATATAAGGTCAAAATGCGTGGTGGCAATTGTGTGTGGGGGCGGAAGTCCGTCAGCCCTTGTCGGCGAGGGAGCGGATGGCGTCGAGCGCGGCCATGCAGCCGGTGGCGGCGGCGGTGACGACCTGCTTGTAGGTTGGGTCGGCGCAGTCGCCGGCGGCGAAGACGCCGGGGACGGAGGTTTCGGTGCCGTGGGGGGAGGTGAGGCGGATGTGTCCCTGGGGGTCGAGGTCGAGCTGTCCCTGGAGCATGGCGGTGTTGGGCGCCTGTCCGACGGCGACGAAGACGGCGGCGCAGGGGACGGTCTCCCGCTCGCCGGAGTCCTTGTGGCGGATGACGATGGCGGTCACCTTGCCGAGGCGGATGTCCTGGATCTCGGCGATGGCGCAGTTGAGGTGGAGGATGATGGCGGGGTTGTCGAGGATGCGCTGGCGGAGGGCGGGGGTGCCTCGGAGCGTCTCGTGGCGGCAGACGAGGTGGACGCGCGGCGAGAGGCGGGCGAGATGGAGGGCCTCGATGAGCGGGGCGTCGCCGGCGCCGCCGGCGACGGCGACGTCCTGGCCACGGAAGAGGGCGCCGTCGCAGACGGCGCAGTAGGAGACGCCCCGGTTCTGGAGGGCCTTCTCGGAGGCGAGTCCGAGTTCGAGATGGCGTGAGCCGACGGCGACGATGAGGGCCTTGCAGGTGAGTTCGGAGCCGTCGTCGAGGCGGACGGTGTGGGGGCCGTGGGGCTGGAGGCGGAGTTCGGTGGCGATGCCGTAGTGGAGTCGGGCGCCGAGGTTCTCGGCCTGCTGGCGCATGTCCTCGGCGAGTTCGAATGCGTTCTTGGGCTGGGGGAAGCCGGGGTAGTTCTCGATGGCGCTGAGCTGGGTGGGCAGTCCGCCGGGCAGGCTGCCGGTGACGACGAGTGGGCTGAGGCCGGCGCGGGCGGCGTAGATGGCGGCGGTGAGGCCGGCGGGGCCGCTGCCGAGGATGATGAGGCTCTCCATGGGGTGTCTGTCGCTCCTGGTCTGGTGGGGAGGGGGATGGTTCGTCGTCACTGGCGTTGGGCGAGGGCGCGGGTGACGAACGCGTGCTCGTCCCGCATGGCGGCGATGACGGCGGCCTGGTTCTGGCGGAAGCCGGGCAGGACGCTGTAGGTGTAGGTCTCGATTTCGAGATGGGGGGTGAGTGCGGGCGTGTCGCGGAGGAGGGCGAGGGTCGCGAGGAGCTCGTCGCGGGCGGCCTCGAGGCCGGGGGCGAGCGTGGTGGCGTGGATGGGGACGTGGTAGTGGACGACGGCGCGGGCGTCGCCGTCGCCGTCGCCGTCGGGGATGGCGTCGGGCATGTCGGGTAGGGCGGTGCGCACGCGGCGGTAGCCGTCGAGCAGGCGCGTCTGGTGGAGGTAGACGTCGTCGTGGAAGTCGCGGAGGAGCGTCTGCCAGCCCTGTGGGGCGGTGACGGCGAGGGCGGCGCTGAACTGGATTTTGGGGACGGGGACGCCGTGGCGGAGGAGGAGGCGGAGTCCGTCGCCGGGGTGTCCGCCGAGGAGTTCCTGGTGGCAGGTGTCGTAGCAGACGCCGATGAGGGTTGCGGCGGGGTCGTCGGAAGCGAGGTGGCGCTGTCGGAAGTCGATGAACTGCTGTGGCGTCTCCCAGAGGCAGTCGGGCTCCATCTCGACGGCGAGGCGGATGGTGTGTCCTGTCTGCTGGCGGAGGCGTTCGAGGGCGTGGGCGCAGTCGCGGAGGTTCTGCGCGGCGAGTTCGAGGCGGTCGTGCGGGAAGTCGCGGTACCCGCAGGGGAGGGTGGAGATGGAGCCGTCGGCGTCTGGGGGGAGGATGTCGGCGAGGAGTCTGGCGACTCGGAGGGTGTAGTCGCGCCGTTCGGGGGTGCTCCAGTCGGGGAGGTAGACGCTGGTCTTGACGTGGGTGTGGTGGAAGCGTCCGTAGGGGAAGGCGTTGGCGGTCTGGGCGGTGAGCCCGTGTCGTGCCAGCTCCTGGACGAGGTGTCGGCGGGTGGTGTCGTCGTCGAGCTGTCGCATGGCGTCGGCGTCGAGCCAGAGTCCGAGTGGGAAGGGGGCGTGGTCGGGCTGTGGGATGGCGTCGCGGAGCTGTGCGAGGACGCCGTCGAGCTGGTGGAGGCGGTCGTCGAGGCCGTGTGCGGGGAAGGCGTTGGCGCAGATGGAGATGGTGGTGCGGCTGGTCATGGCGTCTGGGGGAGGTGGAGGGCCTGGAGTCGTTCGGCGACGGCTCGGACAGCGGTCTTGAGGAGTCCGCGGTCGGGGTTTTCGCAGTCGCGGCGCTGTCCGGGGACGGTGGGGAAGGTGAGGACGAGCGAGCCACCGAGGTGTTCGCGGAATTCGTCGAGTCCGGCCATGACGGCGAGGTCGCCGTCGGGGCCGATGTCGTCGAGGTGGCGGATGGGCATGGGGATGCGGCAGGCGGTGAGGAGCCGGAGGAGCCGGTCGAAGAGAGGTTCGTCGAGGATGCCGGCGTGTTCGGCGTACCAGGTGTCGATGAGGAGTCCGAGGGCGACGGCCTCGCCGTGGCGGGCCTGTCCGCGGGCGAGTGCCTCGAGGCGGTGGGCGGCCCAGTGTCCGAAGTCGAGGGGTCTGGCGCTGCGGTGCTCGAAGGGGTCTCCGGCGGTTCCGATGTGGAGCAGGTGGAGCTCGGCGCTGCGGCGGACGGCGTGGCGCAGCGTGGGCAGGTCGCCGTCCGCGAGGGCCTCGGCGTGGCGTTCGAGCCAGGCGAAGAGGTCGGCGTCGCGGAGCAGGGCGACCTTGGCGCACTCGGCGATGGCGTGGCGGCGTTCGCGGAGGGGGAGCGTCGCGAGCATGGCGGCGTCGTTCAGGACGGCGTGGGGCGGCGCGAAGACGCCGAGCAGGTTCTTGCGCCCGAAGGCGTTGATGGCGTTCTTGACGCCGACGCCGGAGTCGCACTGCGAGAGGGCGGTGGTGGGGACGCGGATCTGGTCGACGCCTCGGTGGAAGAGGGCGACGGCGAGGCCGGCGGCGTCGAGGAACGCGCCGCCGCCGATGAGGACGACGGCCGACTGGCGGCAGGGCGCCGCCTCGTCGAGGAGGGCGCAGAGACGGTGGAGACCGTCCTCCGACTTGAGCTGCTCGCCGCCGGGCAGGTGGCGCAGGCCCAGCGAGGGCGGCATCTCGGGCGCGAGCGCGGCGAGGGCGTCCGGCAGCTCCGGGCGGGCGTCGAGGACGGCCTCCTCGACGAGCGTGAGGACGCGCCGGTGGCCGCGGCAGGCGTCCGCGAGCAGGTGCGCGTCCGCGCCGAACAGGTCGTCGGTGAAGCAGGTGCGGTAGGCGTAGGGGATGGTGAAGGCGGTGTCGATGACGTGCGCGGCCATGGCTGGGGAGTGGGGAAGGGGAGGGCGGGCGCGACGGCGGCTTGCATCCGCCGTCGGCGCACCTATACTATGGCGAATTCGGGACGCCCCGCGAGGGCGACACTAGAGAATGTACCGCCGGCGCCCCGGATTGCAAGTCGCAGAAAATGAAATTTATCCTGAAAGCAAAAAGATTGCAGAAAATTCACTGAATGAATTTGACAGGAGGAAATATTGGGTATAGAATAGAGATTGTTCCGTGGGTGATAGTGGTGTTTGATTGTGATTTAGGATAAGTCATAAGGTTCGTTTGTGGCCGTCGTGTGCGGCCGAGGAGCAGAAGCGATGCTGAGCGCCAGGGCGTATGTCCATCGTCGGTATGAGGTGGGCGAGGTTGACCGCCGTCTGTTTGGCGGGTTTGTGGAGCACATTGGTCGGTGTGTGTACACGGGCGTGTACGAGCCGGGTCATCCGTGCGCGGACGAGGAGGGCTTCCGCCGTGACGTGGCGGAGCTGGTCCGTGGCCTGGACATGCCGGTGACGCGGTATCCGGGCGGCAACTTCGTGTCGGGGTACGACTGGAAGGACACGGTGGGGCCGCGGTCGGGTCGTCCGGTGCGCGCGGATTACGCATGGTCGGCGCTGGAGCCGAACCAGTTTGGCCTGGACGAGTTTGTGCGGTGGTGCCGGGTGGCGGGGACGTCGCCGATGCTGGCGGTGAACCTGGGGACGGGGACGGCGAAGTCGGCGCAGGAGCTGGTCGAGTACTGCAACTTCCCGCGTGGGACGGCGTGGAGCGACCTGCGCCGCCAGAACGGCGCGGAGGAGCCGCACGGCATCCGGCTGTGGTGCCTGGGGAACGAGATGGACGGCCCGTGGCAGATTGGGCACAAGACGGCGGCGGAGTACGGCCGTGTGGCGCTGGAGGCGGGGCGGATGATGAAGCTGGTGGACCCGAGCATCGAGCTGGTCGTCTGCGGCTCGTCGGGCAGCTTCATGCCGACGTTCGGGGCGTGGGAGTCGGAGGTGCTGAAGGAGGCCTACGACATCGCGGACTACGTGTCGTACCACGCCTACTTCTCGTGCGCCGACCATGACCGCGCGGGGTTCTTCGCGATGCCGGACAAGCTGGGCCGCGACCTGGACGCGCTGATTGCGACGTGCGACGCGGTGGCCGCGTCGCTGCGCCAGCGCCGCAAGGTGAACATCTCGCTGGATGAGTGGAACATCTGGTACCGCGGCGACCCGAACGCGCATCCCGAGACGAAGTGGCTGGTGGCGCGTCCCATCAACGAGGAGACGTACGACATGGCGGACGTCGTGGTGACGGCGGGGCTGCTGATGTCGATGCTGGAGCGCGCGGACCGGGTGAAGGTGGCCTGCCTGGCGCAGAGCGTCAACATCATCGCGCCCATCATGACGCGTCCCGGCGGCGGCTGCTGGCGGCAAACGACGTACTATCCCTTCCAGATCATCTCGCGCCATGGCCGTGGGACGGTGCTGCGCAGCGTCGTGGACACGCCCACCTACGAGACGGCGAAGTCGCCGGAGCCGGTCGGGCTGCTGAAGCTGACGTGCGTGCTGAGCCAGGACGGGAGCGAGCTGACCGTCTTCGCCCTGAACCGGTCGCTCGACGAGGAGCTGTCGTTCGAGCTGGAGCTGGCCGGCTTCGCGCCGACTGCGCTGCTGGAGGCGACGGAGATGCACCACGACGACCTGGACGCGGTGAACACGGAGGACTGCGAGCGGGTGCGCCCCGAGGCGATGGGCGAGGGCCGCGCGGCGGTGTCGGGGACGGCGCTCACGGCGACGCTGCGTGCGGCGTCGTTCGCCATGTTCCGGCTGTCGGTGAAGTGACGTGAGGTGACGCGGATGGCGTGCGGGGAGGAGCGGAGCGGCATGGCGGCGGCGTCCCGCGACTGGCGCGGGCTGTTCTCGGCGGAGACGTCGGGATGGTTCTCGCGGCGGTTTGGGGCGCCGACGGAGATACAGTCGCGTGCCTGGCCGCTGATTGCGGCGGGCGGGCACGTGCTGCTGACGGCGCCGACGGGTAGCGGGAAGACGCTGACGGCGTTCCTGTGGGGGCTGGACAGCCTGCTGACGGGTTGCTGGGAGCCGGGGCGGCTGCGCGTGCTCTATGTGTCGCCGCTGAAGGCGCTGAACAACGACATCCGCGACAATCTGACGCGTCCGCTGGCGGAGCTGCGCCATGTGTTCGCGCACGCGGGCCGTCCGACGCCCGGGATTGGGGTGATGGTCCGCAGCGGCGACACGCCGCAGTCGGAGCGTCAGCGGATGTGGCGTCGGCCGCCGGAGATACTGGTGACGACGCCGGAGAGCCTGTCGCTGCTGCTGCTGTCGCAGCCGGCGCCGCTGTTCTTCTCGGGGTTGCGGACGGTGATTGTGGACGAGGTTCACGCGCTGTTCGCGAGCCGCCGTGGGGTACAGTTGGCGGCGTCGCTGGAGTGGCTGACGCGGTATGCGGGTGAGTTCCAGCGTGTGGCGCTGTCGGCGACGGTGCGGCCGCTGTCGGAGGTGGGGGCATTTGTGGGCGGCTATCTGGATGGGGTGGCGCGTCCGGTGTCGCTGGTGTCGGGTTCTGGGGGGAAGCGCTACGAGCTGTCGGTGGCGCTGGCGGGCGAGGCGGATGATGCGGGTCGCGACGACGCGTCGCACTGGGGGGCGGTGGCGTCGCGGGTGCGGCGTGAGATGTCTGGCGGCGGCTCGACGCTGGTGTTCTGCAATGGCCGTGCGTCGTGCGAGAAGCTGTCGCGGTGGGTGAACGGCGAGGGTTCGGAGCCGGTGATGTTCCCGTATCACGGGTCGCTGTCGCGGGAGGTCCGTCTGGACGTGGAGCGTCGGATGAAGCGTGGGGAGCTGCGGGCGGTGGCGGCGACGTCGGCGCTGGAGCTGGGGATTGACGTGGGTGCGATTGACCGTGTGGTGCTGGTGGACGGCGCGTCGTCGGTGGCGTCGGCGGCGCAGCGGATAGGCCGTTCGGGTCATCGTGTGGGCGCGGTGAGCCGCGCGTGTCTGCTGGCGGGGTCGCCGCTGCGTCTGCTGGAGGCGCTGTCGGTGCGGGAGGCGGTGCTGGCGGGCGAGCTGGAGCCGTCGCATGCGCCGCGCTGCTGCCTGGACTACCTGGCGCAGTGGGTGGCGGCGCTGTCGGTGGCGCGTGACTGGCGGGTGGAGGAGCTGTATGCGCTGGTTCGGCGCGTCTGGCACTACCGCGATCTGCCGGAGGCGGTGTTCCGGCAGGTACTGGCGATGGCGGGCGGCCTGGATGGCCGGAGCGTCGGCGGGACGCGTCTGCAGCTCATCGACTACGACGAGGCGTCGGGGACGGTGCGGGCGCGTCGGGGGACGCGGCGGACGCTGTGCGCCTCGGGCGGGACGATACCGCCGCGCGGGATGTACCTGATGCGGCGCGAGTCGGACCGGACGCTGCTGGGCGAGCTGGACGAGGAGTTCGTGTGGGAGCTGCGTGTGGGGGAGGCGGTGCTGCTGGGGAGCCGCTGCTGGCGGGTGGAGCGCATCACGCATGAGGAGGTGCTGGTCTCGGCGATTCGCGGGAACACGGGCATTCCCTTCTGGCGGGCGGAGCCGAACGACCGCAGCTTCGAGCTGTCCTGCCGGATTGCGGAGCGTCTGACGCGCTGGGGCGAGGCCAGCGAGGCGGGCTGCTGGCGCGAGATGGCGCGCGAGGAGGGGCTGGAGGAGGGCGCGGGCGAGGCGCTGGCCGCGCTGCTCGTGCGCCAGCGGCGTCTCACGGGCACGCTGCCCGGACGTCACCAGTGGGTGCTGGAGCGGGTGGAGCCGCCGGCCGGCTCGTCGGACTGCCGCTGCTCGGTGCTGCACACGTTCTGCGGCGGCCGCGTCAACCGTCCGCTGGCCATGGCGCTGGGCGAGGCGCTGCGCCGCGCGACCGGCGAGCGCTGGCAGTGCCACTGCGGCGACGACGCCATCTGCCTGGCGGGCAGCCGACCGCTGGAGCGCGGGGACATCCTGGAGGCGGTGACGGAGGGGACGCTGATGGAGCTTTTGCGGACGTCGCTGGAGGGCAGCTCGTACTTCATGGCGCGTTTCCGCGAGAGCGCGGGGCGCGCGCTGCTGCTGACGCGTCCGTCCTTCCGTCGGCGGATGCCGTTCTGGCGGCTGCGGGCGGACGCGGCGCAACTGTGGGAGAAGGCCAGCCGCGTGCCGGACTTTCCCGTGGTGCTTGAGGCCTGGCGGACATGCCTGGAGGACGACTTCGACCTGCCGGCGCTGCGCGGGATGCTGCGGGAGCTGGCCAGCGGCGAGACGCGGCTGGCCGTCGTGACGGTGCCCGAGGCCAGCCCGATGGCGCACGACTCGCAGTGGGCCATCGTCAACGAGATGATGTATCGCCCCGATGGGGCGGGCCGCGACGCCGGCGGGGCGATGTCGGAGGCCGCGCGGGGCGCGGACTGGGTGAGGGAGCTGCTGGGGACCGGTGCGCTCGAGGCCGTGGTGCCACGGGAGGTCGCCGACGAATTCGCGCGGCGCCGCGCCCGGACTGCGCCAGGCTATGCGCCGCGGACGGTCGCCGAGCTGACCGACGTCATCGCCGACCGCTGGCTTGTCCCGGAGGCCGAATGGCGGTGTCTGCTGGACGCGATGTGGCGCGACGGTCTGGACGACTGGGATGGCGTGCCGATGCCGGCGTCGGCGTCGGACGGGGTGTGGGAGTGGGCGTTGTCGCTGCCTGGCGTGTCGGTGCTGGAGGACGGCGCGGGGGTGCGGGTGGGGGTTCTGCTGTCGCGTCGGGTGGCGGAGTGGCGGCACCTGTGGGACGGTTCGCCGGAGCGGCTGTCCGGCTGTCTCGCGCGCTGGCTGTCGGGAGGCGGGGCGGTGACGGCGGCGGAGCTGGCGAGCCAGTGGCGGCTGCCGCCGGAGCGGGTGACGGCGGCGCTGGAGGGGCTGTGCCGTGGCGGCGAGGCGGCGGCGCTGCTGCTGGAGCGTCCTGACGGGCAGCGCGAGATGGCGTTCGCCGAGCGCGAGGCGCTGGCCGCGATGCTGCGTCTCGCGCGGCGGCGCCGGACGCTGGCGGCGGTGCGGACGCTGACGCCGGAGGCGTTCCAGATGGTCGTGGCGCGTCAGCAGGGGCTGGGCGGCGAGGGCGGAGGACGCGAGGCGGTGCTGGAGCGTCTGCGGCGTCTCGCGGGGGTTCCGCTGCGTCCGGCCGAGCTGGAGACGCAGTGGCTGCCGGCGCGGCTGTCGCCCTACGACACGGCCTGGCTCGACAGCCTCTGCCAGCAGGAACTCTGGTGCACGGGGACGCCTGATGGGCGTCTGCGTCTGCTGGAGGAGCCTGACCTGGAGGTGCTTCCGCCGCCGCCGGACAGCGCCGCCGGCGCCGATGCGGACGCCTGGAGCGCGTTCTGGGCCGGTCGCAGCCGCTGTCTGCGGTTCGAGCTGGTGCGCCGTCGGACGGAGGGGAAGGCGACGGGGGCGGTGCTGGCGGAGCGGGCGGCGCCGACGGCGCCGTCGCTGAGCCGTCGGCTGTCGGGGCTGCGCCGGCGCGCGGAGCGGTCGTCGGTGGAGACGCCGCTGGACATGGTGCCGGTGACGTGGCCGGCGTCGGGGAGCGGCGATGCGGTGTCGGAGCTGGAGCGGGGGAAGGAGCGTGTGCGGATGCTGCTGGACCGTTATGGGGTGGTGTTCCGTGAGCTGCTGGAGCGTGAGGAGGCGGGTTTCCGGTGGCGGGAGGTGTTTCCGGCGCTGCGGGTGATGGAGCTGTCGGGTGAGGTGGTGAGCGGGTGTTTCGTCGAGGGTGTTCGGGGGCTGCAGTTCACGGCGGCGGAGCTGTTGCCGGAGCTGGAGCGTGGCGAGGAGGCGGAGCGTGTGGTGTGGCTGTCGGCGACGGATCCGGCGTCGCTGTGCGGTCTGGGCGGCGGGCTGCTGCCGTCCGCGTTTCCGCGCCGCGTGGCGGGGTCGGCGCTGGTCTTCGTTGGGGGGCGGCTGCGGCTGGTGGGGCGTCGGCGCGGGATGGAGCTCGAGCTGGTAGGCGAGGGTGCCGAGTCGTCGTTCCGCGGCGAGTGGCTGGCGCCGTACATCAGCGCGATGTGGCGTCAGCGCCAGCCGATGCTGGTGGTGGAGATCCGGACGGTCAACGGCCGTCCCGCCACGGATGTGCTGCCGCGCCCTGAGCTGGAGCGGCTGTTCCGCGTCGAGACTGACGCGGGCGCCTATCTCCTCACCCGCCGCTGGGCAGATGGGGGACTCTAGAGGTTCTAGAGGTTCTAGAGATTCTAGAGATTCTAGGGCTTCCAGTCCATCAGTCGTCGTTGCGTGTGAGCTGGCAGAGAGCGGCGTGGTGTGGGGGGATGATGGCGGGTGGGTTCTGTGAGAAGCGCCAGCCGGGGGCGGGTGTCAGGCGGGGGGGCTGTGGCTGGGAGCTGTTGTTGACGGCGACGAGCCAGCAGGTGCGGTCGTCGATGGGGTGTTCGGTGAGGGTGACGAGTCGGCAGTCGCGGATGGCGGCTCGCTGGGCGAGTGCCTGGTGGGCGATGAGCCGGTAGAGGCGTTCCCACTGTGGGGCGTCTGGGGCGTCGAAGGCGCGTGGGCGGGTGGAGAGGTGCTGTTCGAGGGGGAGGGTGAGGAGGAAGATGTCGCCCTGGCCATGGCGGCTGTGGATGAGGACGGGGTTGCCGTCGGGTTCGCGGGCGAGGACGTCGGCGGTGGTGGGCTGGAGGATGAGTCGGTAGGGAGCGGCGATGGAGAAGTCCTGGCCGTCGGCGGAGAAGGCGACGTTGGGGTTGTCGCGGGTCTCGCGGGAGAAGACGGAGGCGCCGAAGACGTCGGGGCTGAAGGGGGCGATGTCGCCGCCGTCGAGGGAGAGATAGAGGGTGGCGCCGTTGCGGGCGGCGTCCAGGAGCGCCCTGAATTCGTGGCTGCGTGACCAGTTGGTGCCTCGGATGCCGGGGACGAGATAGAGGTCGGCGGGTCGGAGGGGGTCTCCGATCCACTGGAATTCGAGGTCGAAGCCGGCGAGCTTGGCGAGGAGGAAGGCGCTCCAGGTGTTGTTGGTGAAGGCGCGGAAGTCCTGTTCGCGGGTGAGGACGCAGACGGCGTTGCGGCGGAAGGGTGGGAGGTGGTCGAGGGGGAGGGCGTCGAGGAAGCGGCGGAAGTCGGCGAGGGCGTTGCCGACGGGGCGGAGTCGGAGGTTCTCGTCGAACATGCCGAGCTCGCGTTCCCAGGTGCTCCAGGTGTAGGGCGGGAAGGGGAGCTGGGAGTGTTCGAAGGCGCACCACCAGAGGTAGTAGTCGGAGCCGTGTGCCCAGGCGTTGAGCATGGAGTTGGTGACGAACGCGGCCTTGGTCTGCTCGTCGCAGTAGCTGGACGAGAAGGTGCCGAGCTCCTCGACGAAGGCGGGTCGCTGGGCGAGGTCGGCGTACTGTCGGATTTCGATGGTGGCCTGGAAGGCGAGTCGGACGCTGGTGTGTCGGTCGAGGCGCGCGGGCGCCTTGCTGGTGGTGTGCGGGTAGGGATGTGCGGTGAGGAGGTCGCAGAGCTCGCCCTGCTGTCGGCAGGTCCAGGCGGGGGCGTCGAATTCGGCGTCGGCGCCGGCCATGAGGCTGTGCATGCCGGAGGAGACGGGTCTGGAGGGGTCGGCGAGCCGGATGGCGCTGGTGAGCATCCAGGTCCAGTTCCAGGCCTGCGCCTCGCTCTTGACCTGTCCCATGCAGTTGCACTCGTTGCCGAGTTCCCAGAGGATGATGGCGGGCTTGTCGCGGAGCTCCAGGACGAGTCGGCGGACGTAGCGTGTCTCCCATTTGAGGAGGAGGGGGTCGGTGATGGGGTTGCGCTCCTGGAACGCGGGCGGCAGGAACATGACGCCGCTCATCCAGCCGGTGACGAGTCCGACGATGAGCTGCAGTCCGTTTTCGTGGGCGATGTCGCAGAGGAGTCGGAGGCGCTGGAGCTGGTTTTCGTCGATGCCGTCGCGTCCGCAGGGGGTGTCGGGGAGGGGTCGGCCGTGGAGGAGGAGTTCGGCGTCGAGGTTGGCCCATTTGCGGACCATTTCGAGAGGCTGGAAGTCCTGCCAGTTGGGGAAGACCCGGACGACCTGCATGCCGGCCTCGGCCATGCGTCTGAAGTCGTCGCGGACGGTCTGCTCGTCCCAGTCCTTCCACATGCGGGTTCCGGCGTTGGAGGCCCAGTAGTTGCATCCGATTTTCATGGTGTCCTTGTGTCCTTGTGTCTCTGCTGCTGTGCTGTCCGCCGGTTGGCTGGCGGTGTCCGTCGTGGCTGCCGCAACGACGGGCGAGAGGAGAATATGGCCGCTGGAGGGGCGAAAGGCAAGACGGCGTCCAGGAAAAAGCGGGGACGTCGTGTCTGGGCTGCCAAAAATGCGAAAAGGGCGTCGTCGTCAGTTGCCATTCGGGGAAAAGCACACTATTTTATTAGATTTCGCGGCCATTCCGTGTGGGGTTCCCATGCGTGGGGGGACGTATGCGTCTGTCTGGCGAGTCGTTAGGGTCTCTGTGCCTGATTTGAACTTGGATCTGTCTGAGCGAGAATACAACATGAGTCTGCGAGCATTGGTGATCGGTTTTCTGGGAGCGCTGTTCATTGCGGCCGGCGGTTTCATCAACGACGGTGTGCTGTACCTGGAGAGCTTCACCAACGGCTCGCAGCTGCCGATCATCGTGATAGGGGCGCTGCTGCTGACGCTGCTGCTGGTGAATCCGCTGCTGATGCTGTGTCGGCGCGGGCTGGCGCTGCGGGCCGGCGAGCTGGCGCTGATTGTGGCGCTGTGGAGCGCGTCGTGCAGCATTCCCGGCCGGGGGCTGCTGGAGCAGTTCACGCACTCGATGGTGATGCCGTACTACTGGGAGCTGCAGACGCCGGCGTGGGGCAAGTACGACCTGCTGAGCTACGCGCGTCCGGGGCAGCTGGTGACGCTGCCGCCGAAGGGCGACCCCGGGCACGACGAGGCGTTCGAGCGGGTCGTCAATGCGTATATCCGCGGCCGCAGCGACGTGTCGCCCCGTGATGCGTCGCTGTGGGAGCAGGTGGACCGGGCGGTGGCTCGGGTGCCGTGGTCGGCGTGGCGGGCGCCGCTGCTGACGTGGATGCCGCTGGTGCTGCTGAGCGCGCTGGCGTCGGTGTGCCTGGCGATGATCACGTATCGGCAGTGGGCGCACCATGAGATACTGAGCTATCCGATTGCGGTGTTCACGGATCAGCTGCTGGTTCGCGAGGAGGGCCGTCTCCTGCCGTCGGTGATGTGCAACCGGATGTTCTGGGTGGGCTTTCTGCTGCTGCTGGTCATCCGGGTGAACAACGGCCTGGTGGTGTGGTATCCGGAGTACTACATTCCGGTGCAGCTGAACTTCAACATGACGCCGTTCGCGAAGGTGTGGCCGGAGCTGTTCCGGGTGCCGTATGGCTGGTCGCTGCTGACGGTTCGGTTCTTCCCGCTGGTGATTGCGTTCGCGTTCTTCCTGAGCGCGGAGATCTCGTTCACGCTGGGCGTGTCGCAGTTGTGCTGGGTGCTGGTGGCGCTGCCGATGGTGACGGTGGGCATGAACCTGAGCACGGACTGGGTGGGCGGCTGGCAGGGCTGGCAGCGCGCCGGCTCCTACATCATGATGTTCCTCATCCTCGTCTACACGGGGCGCAACTACTACGCCGACATCGTGATGCGGGCGCTGGGGCTTCGCCGGCGCGGGCAGCGGGACGCGACGGACCGCGCGAACGTGTGGGCGTTCCGGGTGCTGGCGGTGGCGTTTGTGGCGCTGGTGGTTCTGGTGTGCCGTCTGGGTCTGGAGTGGCCGTTCGCGCTGATCACGGTGTTTCTGATGCTGCTGTCGTTCGTGGTGGTGGCGCGCATCAGCGCGGAGACGGGCCTGTTCTTCATCCAGCCTCGCTGGACGATCTTCGGCCTGCTGACGGCCGGTCTGGGCAGCTATGTGTTCTCGCCGACGAACCAGGTCATCTGCGGTCTGGTGTGCGTGATGCTGTGCATTGACCAGTGCCATGCGCTGCTGCCGTATGTGACGAACGGGATGCGCCTGTGCGAGCGGTCGCAGGTGTCGCCGTCCCGGGTGGGCGTCTGGACGTTCGCGATGTACGCGGTGTGCGTGGTGGCGGCGGTGCTGGTGCTGCTGGTGGCGGTCTACGAGTGGGGCGTTCCGCAGCGGATGGACTGGAGCTACAAGCGTCTGCCGACGATGACGTTCCGGACGGCGCTGCCGGAGATCAACCAACTGAAGGCGGTGGGGTCGCTGGAGGCGGCGGAGACGCAGCCGCTGCTGGAGCGCCTGTCGCATCTGGCCCCCCGCGAGAATTTCCTGGGCGCGTTTGCGTTTGGTCTGGTGGCGGTGGGGGTCTTCAGCTTTCTGCGTCTGCGTCTGCCGAAGTGGCCGCTGCATCCGGTGATGTTCCTGCTGTGGGCGACGTACCCGATGGAGCAGACGTGCCATGCGTTCCTGATAGGCTGGCTGCTGAAGAAGTGCACGCTGCGCTTTGGCGGCGTGCAGATGGTGCGGACGCTGCAGCCGCTGATGATTGGCGTCATCGGCGGCGAGCTGATGGCGGCCATTGTGTTCATGATTGTGGGAGTCGTCTACTATGCGTGCACGGGCGAGGTGCCGAAGGTCTACCGTTGGTTCCCGCGCTGAGCGGGTCGCCGGCACGTTCCGTTTGTCGTTGACCAAATTTTGAGATAGAAGCTACAGAGAAGTCGAAGAAGAAGCATGAAGACATCGATCAACTGGCTGAAGCATTACGTTGAGATTCCGTGGGATGCGAAGGAGCTGTCGTCGCGTCTGACGGGCGCGGGACTGGAGGTTGAGGGCATCGAGACGTCGGGGACGGTTCCCGAGGGCGTCGTGGTGGGCCTGATACTGAGCCGCGAGCCGCATCCGAACAGTGACCACATGAGCGTCTGCCGCGTGGACATCGGCGCCGGCGAGCCGGTGCAGATTGTCTGCGGCGCGCCGAACTGCGACGCGGGGCGGAAGGCGCCCTGCGCCACCATCGGCACCGACTTCGGCGACTTCCGCATCAAGAAGTCTAAGCTGCGCGGCGTGGAGTCGCACGGCATGCTCTGCTCGGAGCGCGAGCTGGGGCTGAGCGACAACCACGAGGGCATCATGCTCCTCGACACCGACGCCGCTCCGGGGACGCCCTTCGCCAGCCTGGTCGCCGGCGACACCGTCATCGACTGGGAGGTGACGCCCAACCGCCCCGACTGGAACTCGCACGTCGGCATCGCTCGCGAGATTGCGGCCCAGACGCGCGGCGAGCTGCGTCTGCCCGCGCCGGAGATTGTCGTGGACGAGTCGCATGACATCGCCGAGATGGCCTCGGTCGAGGTGCGCGCCCCCGAGCTGTGCCCGCGCTACATCGCCCGCGTCTTCACGGACGTCAAGATTGGCCCCAGCCCGGACTGGATGGTCAAGGAGCTGGAGGCCGTCGGGCTGCGCTCCATCAACAACGTCGTCGACATCACCAACTATGTGATGCTCGAGTTCGGCAATCCGCTCCATGCGTTCGACCTGAGCACGATTGCCGGTCGCAGCATCATCGTGCGCCGTGCCGAGGACGGCGAGGAGATCACCACGCTGGACGGCAGCCACGTGACGCTCACCCATGACCAGCTGCTCATCGCCGACCGCGACCGGGGCGTCGCCCTGGCCGGCATCATGGGCGGCGAGAACAGCATGATCCAGGACACGACGACCACCGTCCTGCTGGAGGCCGCCACGTTCGACCGCTCCAACATCCGCCTCAGCTCCCGCAAGCTCGGCATCGCCTCCGACTCCTCCTACCGCTACGAGCGCGGCGTCAGCCCCGAGATCACGGCGCTGGCTAGCGAGCGCGCCGCGACGCTGCTGTGCCGCTATGCGGGCGCGAAGCAGGCGAAGGGCGTCATCGACTGCTATGGTCGCCCGTGGCAGTTCCGCGAGCTGACGTGCCAGGTGGCGCGGTGCAACGCGATACTGGGTCTGGAGCTGTCGGCGGAGGAGATGGCGGACTGCTTCCGCCGTCGTGGCATCGAGGTGCTGTCGGTGACGCCGGAGCGGGTGTCCGTGCGGACGCCGGGCTGGCGCTTCGACCTGTGCGCGGAGCACGACCTGTGGGAGGAGGTGGCGCAGATGGTCGGTCTGGACCGCATTCCGGAGGCGGGCATGTCGTCGCGGCTGGTCGGCAGCATGAAGGACGACAAGTTCCTGCCGCTGGAGGAGATGCGCGGCCAGTTGCTCGGTCTCGGCCTGGACGAGATGCTGAACTACACGATGTTCTCCGAGCAGCAGTGCCTGCAGGGCGCCGATGTGCGTCCGGAGGAGCTGCTGAAGGTGTCGAACCCCATCAGCGCGGAGCTGGCGTGCCTGCGGCCGACGCTGCTGCCGGGCATGATACAGGTGGTCGCGCACAACGTGGCGCGCAACGAGCATGACCTGCGGATGTTCGAGACGGGGCGCGTGTTCCGGATGGTCGACGGCAAGATGACCGAGTCGCTGCAGGCGGGCATCATCATGACGGGGTGCCGTCAGGAGGGCGCGTTTGGCGCGGCCCGCTCGGAGATGGTCGACTTCTACGACCTGAAGGGCGTGCTGGAGGGCTGGTTCGCGGCGCGGCGGCTGTCGGCGCCGCGCTGGGAGCCGGCGGAGAGCGCGTCGTTCAAGCGCGGCGCGTGCGCGGAGTGGCGCGTCGGCAAGCGCCGTGTGGCGATCTTCGGGCAGGCGTCGGAGGAGCTGGTGAAGGGCATCCGTCTGCGTCAGCCGCTGTTCGTGGCGCTGGTGGACTTCGAGGCGCTGCAGACGCTGCGTCCATCGGCGCTGAAGTACCGTGCACTGGCGCAGTTCCCGGGCACGTCGCGCGACTTCTCGTTTGTGGCGCCGTCGGAGGTGACGCACCAGCAGGTCGTCGACACCATCGGCTCGCTGAAGATGCCGCTGCTGGAGGACATCCGGCTGTTCGACATCTTCGAGGACGAGAAGGTGCTGGGCAAGGGTCGCCGCAGCCTCTCCTACTCCGTCACCTTCCGCAACCCCGAGCGGACCATCACGGACGAGGAGGGCAACGCCATGCAGGAGAAGATCCGCAAGGCGCTGGTCGACCGCCTGCACGTCGAGCTGCGCTGAGCCGCGCGCGTCCGGCGTTTCGTTTTCCCCGGGGCGGCGCCGCCGTCCCGGGGCAGTCATTCATTCTGAAAGCAAGCAGAGTCCAAGGAACCAAGAGTACATGCTAGTCAAGCAGTTCAAGACGGGCGGCGTCATCACGGTGAACAACGCGCCCCACATCATCGAGAGCATCGAGAAGCACACGCCGAGCGCGCGTGGCGCGGCCACCATCTACAAGGTCCGCTGCCGCAACCTCCTCACCCAGACGAAGACCGACCTCTCCTGCAAGGGCGAGGACGCCTATCCGGAGCCCGACTTCCGCCAGCAGGAGGTTCAGTACCTCTACAAGGAGGGCAGCGACTACGTCTTCATGGACGTCAACACCTACGAGCAGTTCCCCCTGCCCGCCGCGGCCGTCGGCGACCAGAGGCAGTTCCTCATCGAGGACATGGAGGGCATCTTTGCCCTCATCCTCGAGGACCGCATCGTCGGCATCCGCCTGCCCGACGTCGTCGAGATGAAGCTGGTCGAGTGCGACCCCGCCATCAAGGGGCAGAGCGCCACCAACCGCGGCAAGTCCGCCACCACCGAGACCGGACTCGTCCTCCAGGTTCCCGAGTACATGAAGGTCGATGAGGTCGTCCGCGTCGATACCCGCACCGGCGAATTCCTCGGACGCGTTGGCACCACGTTCTGATTGAGTCGATTGAGTCGAGTTAGTCGAGTTAGTCGAGTTCCGCCCGACGGCGAGGGCGCCGTCGGGACAGGCGCCGCTGGCGCGGCGCTTTCTTTCTCGATTGAGTCG